>JAEEVK010000059.1 GCA_016287095.1 Lachnospiraceae bacterium | reverse complement strand
AAATATCCCGGACTTGAGAAATACTATTATTATCAGAACTGGAATGGGAAACTTCCCCAGACTGTATTAGGCTCCGGTACCGAGATAATCATGGATATGCCCAGTGTATCAGCTGAATCAGTTGAATAAGTATGAAAAAATATCGAGGTCCTTGAAACAAGGACCTCGATTTCACTTTATCACCAACAGTTTCCGTCGCACATACTTTAAAAGCAGGGCTGAGGGAAGTGCCAGGGCAAAGACAATGATCAAAAACAGAAGGCTGTTCTTCATATAATACAGAGGTTCAGCCTTGCCATCGAAGGAATAGCTGAACAGCTCGACATACAGCCCGTGGATCAGGTAGAATTCCAGCGTGATATCTCCCATCAGCTTCAGGAATCTGTTGCCGATATGAATCTTCATGCCGATCAGAAAGACATAGAAAACCACCAGTGAGGAAAAAACAACCTCTGATGACAGGCACACCAATCTCCTCAGCATTTTTAACGGGAGAAAAAGATATTCCTCATAATAAGAAAATCTCGACTGGATAAACATTTTCCCGAAATATGTCAGGACAAGTACAACTGCCCCTATGATCATATACAAAACATAACGCTTTTTAAGATGCTTTACTATGCTGCCCTCATGCATAGCCAGAAAAATACCTGCCGGGAAAAGATGTATCGAATTATACCACCATTCTCCCCTCATCCACCAGTCGTTATGGTTTATGGCTGTCCCGAGCAGCTGATATGCGAACGTGAACACTGCCACGGCAATGAATGCTTTTTTCTCGTTCTTTATGTACCGGAAAGCCACAAAGAAACTCAGATAAAAGAAAGGCATTACGATCACATACCATGCATTGGGGTTGGATAACTTGAGCCCCAGGAGATAATAAAGCCAGCGCCCGTCGCCCATGGGTTCATGCAGACAGAGCCTGACCACAAGAAAAAGCCAGGCAACCAAGTAACCCAGGACAATAAAAGTAAGGACATGGCGCTTCATGAAACCATGTCCCAGGTAATCAGGCTTGCTTTTAAAACTCTTATATAAGCCATATCCCGAGCAGAAAGTAAAAACCGCCACCAGTATATACCCTATCGGCACGAAGAACTCAAGCCCGGGTATATAGTATTTCCTGTCGATCCAGGAAGCGCTGGTCTTCTGCCCGACATGATGGAACATGATCAACAATGCAGCAAACCCCAGAAAGGCCTTCGTCTGCTGCAGGGACAGGAATTCGTCGTTCCATTTCCCGCGTCCGTATATCCGGCATCCCCAGAATAATACGATCAGCAATACCGGATATACAATATAGATCATTCCCATCATCCTTTATTTCTTAAGCAGCTTGGAAAACTCCAGAGCCTTTCCGATATCCCCGTCAACCTTAAGCTTGCCAAGAGTAAATGCAAGAATCGGGTTCAAGTCACCATCGAGCAGTTTATTAAAATCTGACATATTCATGGTAACAGCACATTGTCTGTCGCTGTACTCATAGGGCTCAACTTTAACATTGCCATCCTTGATCTCTACATAGAAAACTCCGCCATCATCTCCGGTGATATTACACTGTACAGCAAGAAAATCAGTACCGCTGAGGTCCATATCCTTTCCGATATTTCTCACCTTTGTTAATAATTCATCAAAACTCATAACTGTCCTTCCTTTCAACAAAAAACTTTTTTTAAAAATTCAATTGTATGCCTTATCCGCAATGCAGCAAGTTCCTCATGCTTTTCCGGTTTCAGCATGTTCAGGAAATTAGTATATCCTATGATCTTGACTTTTTCAAGTATTTCTTTCTTTTCCTGCTCACTGATTCCCTGGTAGTAATTATCCATGACGCCATAAAAGATCCTATCCGCCATCTCCTTGTCTATTCCGAAAAACCGCTTGCAGTTTTCAGGATCATCTTCAACAAATGCAATATAGGCCAGATATATCCCGCCCAGGTCAAAGATTGGAAGTCCCTGGCTTAAAGTGTCCATGTCTATAAGCATGGGCTCATCGCCTGAGAGCATTATATTCTTCATCTGCAGGTCACCATGGATAACATGGTCATCCTCAGGAAGACTGTCATAGAACTCCTTCATGCGTTCATAAAGCTCATCTGATAATAACGGATGAATATTATCCAGTTTTTTCAGATATTCAGCCTTAGCCGAAGGCAGCGTACCGGGAGCCAGCGAAATGCTGTGTACCTGTTTTATAAGCTCCGTGTACTTCCTGATCGTTTCATCTGCTTCAGAGGGTTTTTCCTTGATCAGGTCATTGAACGTCTTTGCCTTAAGCAGTTCAAAAACAGACCCGAAAGTATTCCCTATCTTAACTATATCAAATGATATCGCTGTCGGGATGCCGGCAACAAAAGCAAGCTTAGCCAGCTTCTTCTCGTTCTCGATCATAGATAGGGCTTCAGGGGATTCATATTTTTTAACTACCGTATCCTCGTCAAGCCTGTATACCGTTCCATAAGCTCCCTTTCCGATTATCTCACACCCGTCCACCGAAATTTGCCTGTACTTCTTGCGGACGTTTAATAACTGTGTAAACCCGGTCGTCTCGAATATATCATATACTTCGCCAGATACATTGCTGATCATAACGGGTTTAGCCTTAGCCTTCTGAACCTTCAGCAGCACACGCAGACCTGCGCTTGAAATATAATCCAGTTTTTCAGCGTCAAAAGCGATTTCTTTTCCCGGATTTTCATCCATCAGTCCGAGGATTTCTTTTTCAACCTGGGTAGCATTTCCGGAATCGATCCTGCCTTCAAGGAATATAGTCACGATACCATCTTTTTCTGATACTGTCATATTGTCACCCCTCTTTCCATTCTAACCTGTCTCAGCCCCTAACCTGCCTGCGGATCTCTTCCCAGTCCGGGCAGCGGAAATAATTACTGCCCGGCAGTCCGCCCTCGCGGTTCCATGGCCTGTCATATATCAGCACTTTCAGTTCCGGCAGATGTTCAAAAAACCTGAACGCCATGGGAGAATCCTCAACAGCATAATCGAACTTCATCCTGTAATAATCTTCCAGCTCCAGATTAAAGTCATTATTGCTTATAATTGAGTCCCTGCCATATTTATTTAGGAAAAACATGTTGACCCGCTGCATCCCATGACGATCCAGCCATTCACGGGATGTTTCAAAAGAACTGAAAGGGCGGCCTGTAATGATCGAAACCTCATGCCCCTGATCGATCCACTCGTTCAGCACACGTGATGCGCCCGGTGTTTCTTCAAATGAAAGCAGTATTTCCGGACGGTGGCCTTCGATCATTATCTCTTTATACTCTTCGTCCGTCAGTCCGAAAGAATCCTGCAGGTTGAAAAAACGTACCTTTTCATAAGGCACCTTTTTCCCGAACAGTCTTTCGGCAATTACCGTAAACGCCCTTGCAGTCTCGCAGAGGCAGTCATCATAATCAACATAAATCCTCATAACTCCCAGAAGCCCGTCCCTGTTTCCTCATTATATTTCCAGCCGATATGACCGCCTATTGTCGGTCTAAGCTCTATCTCTGCCGTATAAAGCACCGTTGTCTCTTTGAGGTGCCCTCCTATGTTCTTGTGGGCATCTCCGTCCTTATATGCGAACATGGCATGTGTATGCTGGTGGAGCTTGCCCTCGCTGTCGGTAACAACATTCCCCATGAATGATACAAGTTCCAGCATCCCCTGTATTTCCTCAGTCTCAAACTCACCTTTTTCAGGTATGAAGGTCTGTATCTGTGCCGAGCTGCATCCCCCGATGCCGGAATATATGGCACTCTTTATACCTTCGGAAAGGCATACTTCCCTTATAGCAGATACTACCTTGTCGCCACGGTCCATCCTGATATAATATGTATCCCCAAATTTTCTGTACTCCATATGTCCCCTCCATAACTATATATTTACATAGGCGTTTGCTAAACGCCACAAGCCGCATAAATACGGCATTTTTTCTTGCAAAATTGAAGTAAGCCCTATACTATTAATATGTATTTATTTATTATCGCATACTACCATCAGTAACCTGCCATGTCAATAGTCAGTATAGTCTAATTCTGAATATTGACATATAGTAATATAACGCATTTATTGGTGAGAATGATATCCATCATATTCCGAAATGAATCCGGTATCGAAACCAAGCCCGCTTTTCTCTCCACTTTTCTTGATCGCCCAATTATTGATGATCTCTTCCGTGGACATCCGATGTTTGCGAAAATACTCTAGCTGAGCAAAGTTTTCTTCATTCTTAAATAGTTTCTCCTGGGTTTGCCCATATATCAGCGTATACCTGCTGTTTCGGAAAGACCTTAATCCATTCTCGTCACGGCCCTGCAATACATAAAAAGTATCTCCGGCTTCATTTGCTTTTTTCAGGTCAAATCCCAGAGTGTCTTTCTGATAAACAGCTATCTCGGCTATAAGGCCTCCGCCCTCTTTAACACTCCTTGAAGCTCGGTTAAAGCAGACCACAAGCTTCAGAGTCTCAAATTCCGTGCAGAAGCAAAAATCACCGGTTGAATCCATAAATCCTGCAATCGGTCCATGCCCGCCATATTCAGGTGAAATGGCATTGACAACGGCAGTCACCTTACCCTTTCCCTGAGTCTGTGACTTAGTCGGCCGATCCATATGCTCCCAACCGTTATCTGTAGCATAGTATCCACAGCCTGTGTCATAATCATATTCATTTATAAGCTTGCCATTTTCATCTGTTTTATCAGTCATCGCAAGCAAGCCTCTGCAATTATCATGAAGACCGTAATAATCGATTGCCGCACGTATAACGCCTGTTTCTGATGCTGAGCACACCCAAACATCTATCCCATTTTCATCAAATACTTTCCAAAGTTCTTTAATATTCTCTGTAACTGTGACCCCGCTCGTCCAGGTATATGACGCATTTCCTGTCTTTGATTGAATTTCGTCAGATGTCCTCCAATTAACCTCAGATGTTTCTACACTGCCATATTCCCGGATTGCCCTAGTTGCAAGTCCGTATAGCTCATCCTCTGACATACCTTTAAAAAGATAAGTCATCCAAGGATACGCAACGTCATGAGAACAGACTTCCCCAATAGAATCATACATAACAAGGATTTTTACCGCAAACTCTTTCCAATAATCATCTTCTTTAAGCAGATTCCGAGTTTCATTATCAACCCCGTTATTAGTAAATGGGCCATACTTCTCCCAGAGGACCTTGTAAGCTGAAGAAATATCTCCTGCAATATCATCAAACGATCCCTCAAACAATCCGTAGGCACTCAGATCATCCAATACATCCGGTATTCCTGTAAGGAGGATTTCCTTCATTTCATCTGGACTGATCTCAAAGGCCATAGTCTGTAACTGATACACTACAGTCTGCTCCTCCATGTCAAATATGGAGCAAGTATTGTCAAAATCAAAGACTGCGTAAAACTGTGATTCAGAAGTTTCACCTTGTGATCCATATAGATCCAGCAAATCATTTACTGCATTCTTTACCTCTTCGTTCCAATCATCCCTGGCAAGTCTGTTTTTTCTCAATATCTCTTCCTTAGAACAAGAGGACTCATTAACAGAATCACTTTTATTATCTGAGCATCCATTTAGGATAAATAGCGATAGTATTATCAGTATTATTATCAAATAGCTCCTCTTCACATTTCCTCCCCCAAAACTGCAGCATCATTATTATACTTTTTTATCAAACCAAAAAATGAAATGCCATGCATAAAACAAATACTACTCCTATCCTCTCCAATAATAACAGATATTATTGCTCCTTTACAACATATTTTTCATAATATCATTGATGAATTTGGATTCAGAAAAATCCTGTACCCAATACACCGGAGCACAGGATTTTTTTATGTACTTTATTGCATTATTTTATACATATTTTTATGTAGACTGTCAAACGGATCAATACTCACTTATTATGTATCCCTAGTTATAGCCCCCATTGCTTTTAACTCTTTCTTTCGTTCATACATTCTCTTGTCTGCACGCTTGAAAATATCATTCAACTGCTCATCACCTTCTGTCAATGTCGAACAACCGATTGAAACAACAACATCCCCTGTGCTGATGTTACTCTCTACCTTTCGGTTAAATTCATCCATTACTTCATCCCTAGTGTCAAACCCTTTGCCCTTGAGAACGATGACGAATTCGTCTCCACCGGTCCTAAATACCGCACCATGTGAAAAATATTCACAAAGCATAACGCTTGCATCTTTGATCAGTTTATCTCCCGCTGCATGTCCAAGGGTATCATTTACATGTTTCAGACCATTGATATCGCAGACCACAACTGCAACATTCTCAATTGCTTTATCTCGAATGCTTTTATCTAATGAAGTCTCATATTCAGAAAAAGCATGTTTATTTCTTAAGCCTGTCAGCGAATCCGTATTGGCCATACTCATAAAGTTTCTGCTATTCTCCTTTTCAGCCTGGAGCTGTACCGATGATATCCTTCGCAGCATCAATAACAATATGGCTGCAAAAACAATCAAAACAATTACTGTAAACGCAATCTGCCTTATACTGAAGGAGAGATTCTGTTCACTTACACCTCTGATCTGTTCATGGATAATACTCTCACTTATCAAAACAACCATCTGCCAGCCAGTTCCGGGTATAGGAACATAATATAAGGTTTCTTCAGTATCATTCTGCTTAAATGTCAGATTGCCGGCTTCTTCTTTTTCAAAATTCTTCTGAAGCTCATCCCATTCTTCATCTGAAAGGACCTTACTGGTAACATCAAGTATATTCTGTTCTAATATAATCGACCCCAGTTTAGTATCAGAGAGGTTTTCTCCATTCTTGGAATATATAGCAAAATCTGTTCTCCCCTGTTCCTCAAAAGCGAGGAGCTTAACTATATCCCCAACATCTATCTGTACAAAGCATGCCTTAAAAGACTTACCCATCATTGTCAGGCCGTCTGCAGGTATAACAAGACACAGCTGTGTCGAAGAACCATAAAGAAATACCGTACTTATCACTCTGTCCTTCAATTTAGCCTCAGACAGGAAATCATATCGGCTTCCCCCTGTATATGTAGTATACTGCGTGTATACAATATCATCTTCGTCTACCAGAGCCAGCCTGTTCAGAGAAAGCAGATATTTTATCGTTCCTATCATTTCTCGGAGTTGATCCTGATTCTCTATACCTTCATCAGAAAAAACAGTTAATGCTTTTTCCATCTGACTGAAATTATTGCTAATCAGGTTCGTGATCGTCTTGGCGCGTCGGTCTGCCATAGCCTCAAGATAAAACGAACTCACTGCCGAAACCGCATTATTGGTGGCGGTTTGAGTCCGTTGTACCGACCAGATATTATTGACCGTAACCATAAGCATTATTAATATGCTTCCTATTGCCGCAGTAAGGACAAAAGTTTTATTCGTAACCCGTTTAATCTTCATCTTGATATATCTCCATAGAGAGTTTCGAGCATCGCTCCAGCATCCTGCTGAAAGATCAGCGTCGTCATCATCTCGCTTTTTTCTGGATATAATGACCCGGGATAGACTCCGTCTGCGATCATGACTGCAACCTGAATGGTGTCAAATCCCATGGAATAACAATCCTGAACTCCCAGACAATATATAACTCCATCCTTAAGATACTGTAACGCTTCCTTGTCATGATCCATACCTACAATGACTGCTTTACTATTTTTTTCGATAATAGCACGTGCAGCTCCAACGGGATTACTCATATTGCAACAGATTATCCCGTCAAGATCAGGGGTATCAGCCAGTATCTTCTTTGTAAGATCATAAGCTAAATCCACAGAATCCATATCATATTCCACAGCAACGATACTCATGTTATCATACTTTTCTAAAGTATCCCTGGCTCCCCTTGCCCTATCCTCATGACAAGGTGCTCCTGCACTTCCGACCAGAATTGCCACCTTACCTTTATAATCAAGTTTTTTACAAAGCTCCTCTGTAAGGCTTGCTCCATCCTCATAATTATGCGTGTTCCCGACATATGCAATCCTCTTACAATCAGCTGAAGCATCAGAACTAGAAAAAGTCATGACCTTGACTCCGGAATCTATCATATCATTAATAACCGGTGAAATAAGCTCTTCATCAGCTACATCTACTCCTATGACATCATAATTTCCCTGTACCGCTTTATTAAGCCTTTCTATTTGATCTGCAGCTGAAGCTCCGTTAGGTGCCACATATTCATAGGTAATGACTATACCGTTATCCAGGAACTGTCTCTGGGCATCCTCCATGCCCAATGCTACTGCATCCCACCATGCATGTACTGTTTTATAAGTAAAATAAAAATTATAGTGATCCTTCTTTGGTTGATATTTGCTTAGTTCATGGTCAAAATCAACTGCACTGCGAACACTGTCATCATTGGTGGACATTTTTTCAATTTTATGACCGGAATCCGTTTCAGTTTTGTTTTCTACGTCATTATCCCCAGATTTAATCTTGGGAATTATGACAAGACAAATAACCAAAATAACCGCAATCAATGGTACAGATATCAAAAAAATCTTATTTAATATAGATTTTTTCATCTCCTATACCTCCTTCACAAGTTTTGTCTGGTTAATCGATCAAAGATTTAAAAAAGTCTGCTTGATCCCTATTTGCATCATTTTCTGCCCAGGCTTTACGCATTTTCCATCTTCACTCCGGGGTGCAGGTATATTATCGTCCCCATTTATGTTTACATCTTCAAAAGCCTTATAAACAGAAACCGAGCATCTGTTTCCTTCTCAACCAGAGACATTATACCACATTCACAGCCATTATGATACAACTATTTTTATATTAATAGTTAATACTCCTGATTATACTCATGAATGCTTACAGGTCTTAAATTATAATGCAATCTCACATCCTGTTGTCTCACATTTAATTTTGGTACCGATTTTGTTCTGATGCAGGAACAAAGAGTTGCCTGCTACTTAAAATGTTCTGATTCCTTAACAATATCTTTTGGGTTGGCATAAGCACCATCTTCCGACATTTCATATTTTATCACTTTATTGGTTTTTTTCAAGTTGTAAAAAAACCGGAATAACTCCTGTCCTTCAGGAAATCGATACACTTTTCTATGGGTTTACAGAGCTCACGGTTCAAGGTAAAACAAAAGCGTATTTAAATTAGTTTTCAGTCTCTTTTGATCTGTAACAATTGACTTACCGCTCTTCATATGTTATTATCATGCCAATCTATTGGTCGCTTTTGGAGGATTAGAATGCAGATTAAAAAAGAGGGTATCATGAAAAGAATACTTTGTGTTTCAGAGAAGCTGTTTTTGACAAACGGCTACAATGGCACTTCCCTCAATATGATAGCCAGTAAATGTTATATCAGCAAAAGCAATATTTACCGGTATTTTTCATCAAAAGAGGATATATATAAGGCATTGACCAATCTAGCAAATGAGAAAATATGCGATGCTATTGAAAATCTCAATGACGGAAGCAATGTAGGAATTTACACAATTTCTAAAATTGAAATGATATCTTTGGTTCTTACGGACCTGATATTCAAATACCGTACCGGCATTCTCATAATATTACGGTCCGGAAGCAGAAAGGACAGCAGGCTTATTATTGATAAGATTACGAATTCTTTTGTCTCAATATGTCCTGTAGGTGATGAATATATAAAATATATGATTGTTAAGCTCATGATTTCGGGACTTACAGATATCGCAGAAGATTACACTTCAAAAGATGATCTTCTCCAAAAAATCAGAGGCCTGTTATATTATCATTACAGAGGCTTGAAAGGAGTATATGAAGAATATGAGAAACAATGATAAAAAAACACATAAAGGACGTATCATCCTGCTTTCCATACTGGGCATTCTTGTTACCCTAGTGATCATTTATATAATACATATGCATTATGATACCGAACTACATGAGTCCTATAATGTTGAAAACATGCGGAAAGATGGGAAAAATATCGGGACTTCTTCTGTGGTTTATATGACTAAAGACATAAGCCCGGAAGGTTTGAAAAAAATATATGAAGCATTAAATGTTAATCCCACAGGAAAAGTTGCCATAAAGCTTTCAACAGGGGAGTCTGGAAATCCAAACCACTTAAGCCCGACTCTTATTAAAGACCTGGTTCAAAGCGTAAACGGTACGATCATCGAATGCAATACTGCATACTCCGGTTCCAAAAGAGCGGAAACTGCTATGCACCTTGAGGTGGCTAAAGAACATGGTTTTACCGAGATTGCAGATGTCGACATCATGGATAAGGATGGGTATATATCCATACCGGTAACCGGAGGCCGTCACTTAGATGAAAACTGGGTTGGCAAAAACTTCAAGAACTATGATTTTATTATTGTTCTCTCTCATTTTAAAGGACATCCAATGGCCGGTTTTGGCGGTGCTTTAAAAAACATCTCTATTGGCATAGCTTCAAGTGAGGGAAAAACAAGAATACATACCGGAGGATTATTGTCAACTCCTCCTATAACCTTAGGTTCACTTATTACAAACCAGAATGTCTTTACCGAATCCATGGCCGAAGCTGCCAAATCCGTGTCAGACTATGAAGGGAAAGGCGAAAGGATTGTTTATATCAGTGTAATGAATCATCTTTCTGTTGACTGTGACTGTGTTTCAAATCCGGCAGAAGTCGATATGCATGATATTGGTATTTTTGCATCCTGGGATCCCGTTGCTCTTGATCAGGCTTGCGTGGACAAGGTCTTTGAGGCAGAAGACGGCAAGTCATTACAGGATCGTATAACAGGAAAAAACGGGCTCCATATCTTAACACATGCGGAAAGTATCGGTCTCGGTAACAGGGCATATCAATTAATAAATCTGGATACTACGGAATAAACCATGGAAACTTTAAAAACTGAATTAACATTTATCTGGTATTACCTGGACCGGCAGTTCTGGCAGATTTTCCCTTATTGGGTTATCGGCATGATACTAGGTTCGGTAATCTCCGTCTTTTTTAAAAATAAAATACATAGCCTTATGCGAGAGATGAAAAGTAACGGCGGAAGCTTGCCCGGAATTATAATTGCATCCTTGCTTGGTATCGCATCACCCTTATGCATGTATGGAACAATTCCTATAGCTGCTTCTTTCTCAAAAGGCGGTATAAAAGATGAATGGTTAGCCTCTTTTATGATGAGTTCGATCCTATTAAACCCGCAGCTTATCATCTATAGCGCCGCATTGGGGACCAAAGTGCTTATAGTTCGGATACTAACCTGTTTTTTGTGTGGGATAATTGCCGGATTGCTTATCAGGTTTTTCTTTAAAAAAAGCTCTTTCTTTTCATTCAAAAATTTCGATGAGCCCAAAAATAAGGATACCGATCCAAATATATTTATGCGTTTTCTTAAAAACATTTATCGTAACATAAAAGCAACCGGTCTGTATTTCCTGATCGGAATATTACTTTCCGCTATATTTCAGCGTTATGTCCCAAAAGAGGCTGTCACATTCATATTTGGCGGCAATGAGGCGTGGGGTGTATTAATGGCATCAACGATCGGAGTACCTCTTTACGTCTGCGGTGGAGGCACCATCCCTATCTTACAGGCATGGCTTACAAATGGTATGAGTATTGGCAGTGCTGCTGCATTCATGATAACAGGTCCTGCCACAAAGATAACAAATCTCGGTGCATTAAAAGCTGTTCTAGGCATAAAGCATTTCATTATATACTGGGCGTTCATAATTGTTTTTTCTTGCTCTATAGGACTTCTGATCAATATAATATTTTAATCATCCTTTTTTCTGCTGCAAATTTCAAATATCAGACAAATGGCAGCACTAAGAGCCATTGCATTCATGCTGGCAATACCGATTTTAAAAACAAGTCCAAAAACAGAGCCTGCTACTATACTGACAATATTCCCGATTCTTACAACAGGAACGTTAGCTGTTTTATATTCCTTACGCTTAAATAAATAATCTATTATTATAACTGTACCTATAGGTGGTAAAGCCGCATTAAGCACTGTCAGCCACTCAACAAAATATTCATAGATCCAGAAGGATGCTAATGTACCAGTTAACCCTGATATGACCACCAATGGACGTTTTTGTACCTTGGTGATATTTGACAGACCCAGACCTGCATTGTATAGAGTATTGTCATTTGTGGTCCATATGTTTGCTCCAAGAACGATAAGCGCCGGGATGACAAGCCCCTGTGCCATCATAACATAAAAAATGTCATCCTTTCCGGTTAATGCACCGCCTACCGCTCCAAAGAAAAACATCAAACTGTTTCCAAGTAAAAATGCAATCACCGTTGAAATAACCGCTGATTTTTTAGTGGCGGCAAATCGTGTAAAATTGGGTGTCGTAGTCCCACCAGCTACAAAAGACCCTATGACAAGACCTATGGACTCTATTATGGACAGATTACTAGTATTCCTTGAAAAGATAGCTATTAATCCTCCGCCTTCAGTTACAGCAGAATGGATCGAATAAATACCCAACACCGTTATCAATGGAACCGAAATATAACTTATTATTTCCATGCCTCGGATTCCAAAATAAGCTGATGTTGTCATACATGCCCCCATAATCAAAGTAACTACCCATGGAGAAACATTAAGGACCTCGGAAGCACAGTTTGAAAACATTGCAACACCAACTCCGAACCATCCGATCTGAGTCAGAGTGATAACTGCAGATGATATATATGAGCCTTTTTCCCCAAAGGTATTACGTGCCAGCCGATCAAATGAAAGTCCCGTACTGCATCCTATAAATCCCAGAAAACCGGTATAAATAGACAGTATGATACTTCCAAGCAATACAGATATTATAAAATTCCCAAGATCAAGTCCATTACCAAGTGTCGCTCCTACCGACATACTAGCCGAAAAAAATGTAAATCCCAACATAATAAAAAACATTGACACGAAGGATTTGCGTTTATTTTGTGGAACTGCCTCAAAACTGAAGTCATGATCTTTTTCTTTGTCGGTCATCATGGCTTTACCCTCCTAATAATAGTATTATTAGGCGTTTGCTAAACGCCACAAGCCACATAAATACGGCATTTTTTCTTGCAAAATAATAGATAACTCCTCACCATATATGGTATAATGGAATTGCCAAAAACTAGCTACCAACAAGAAAATTTACCGGTAGACTTGTAGCTCTCAATTTTATCAGAAAGCATGAGATTATAGACCTTACGGCAACAGCCAAAGGTCTTGGCAAACAGGACAGCCTGTTCAGTTGTAGGATATAATCTGTATTTGATAGCTTTATTCATACTCTTATTATAACAAACACATGTTCTGATGTCAAGAGAAAACGCTTTCATCTCGGTAATTGAATTGCCGAGAATTCCCGCTTGATATCTTAAATTCCATAGTAATTCTCCTAATACATTATTGTATTATTATATAACAATATTATACACTTTTTCAACAAAATTTGACTACTTTTTTATAGATAGAAAACTCCTACATAAAAATGTGAAAAACAGGCCGTATCCATCGGGACGACCTGTTTTTCATTCAATATTTTACCATATTACTCCCAAAGCTCATAAACACGGTGATAACTGCCATAGTCGCAACTGATTATTCCCGTATCAAAGTCGAGGAACGAAACTAATTCCCCTTCCATATTTAACGAGAAGACATGATATGAGTCTTCAGGCTGCGCCAGAATGCCGCAGTCAATTATATTCTCGAAACCATTATCATATATCGCCCATGTTCCACCCTTGAAAAGTACAAGCCAGTCTTCTACTCCCTCGAGTGGCTGGTCATTATAATAATATTCTGTATCTTCATCACTCTTGCAATATATGCCCCAAAGCCCATCAGGTGTTCCAAAAGATTCAGGTTCTATACCGCCCCAGTCAGAATAACCATTTTCATCCCGATATGCATCATACTCTTCAGCAAGCTTCTGACGCATCGCAAGAGCAGTATCCTCATCAGGATATATATCATCAGCCGTTAATTCATCAAAATGAGGGAGCATTCCATCCGGTCGGTAAGAATAAGTTCCATATTGAGCAAGTATCTTCTCTTCGCCATCATCCAGAATGCCGTCTTTATTTGCATCCCCATCTGTATCCTCATTTTCATCATCTGAATCATTATCAGATGACTTATTTATAAGTTCAAATTTTGCTGTTTCATCCTCATCTTCATATGATTCAAGCCAATGATAATAACCGTCGTAATCTTTTACTAGTCCACCAATTAGTCCTTCAGCCTCTATTTCTTCGGAACAATTTCCTTCTTCGTCATATGTTTCAAGGCTGCGGCTTCCCGTCATATATACTATATCCGGGTCATCTTCGAGTTCTTCCCCAAAATAACTCCAATGACGGTAAGTATCAGGAGCTACGGTTGATGTAATATCGACATTATAAAAACCATCGTCTATAGTTATCTCCATAGAATAAACATAATTCTGTGTATCTAAGAAGTATAAATGGTTCGGGTCGATATACATATCACTTTCCGATGATGTCTCCGGCTCATCTTCAATTACATTCAATTCTATAGTATATAGCTTTGTTGACCCTCCATATGTAAGCTCAACTTCAATAGTAGTCTCTCCGGGAGCTATGGCCGTAAAGTTTTCACCGTCATATTCCAATATCTCGGCATCGTATGTAACGTTATAATTTTCCGTCATATCATAGGGAGCTTTAACATCTATCGTTACGGACATACCTACAGGCAGGTCACTTCCACATGTAACATACGGATATACCAGCGGCTCCTCAAAATAGTAAGTTTCCTCGCCATTCTCATCACCGCCGTCAAAAGAATAATACTGTGTTTGCTCAAGAGTGGAATCCATGGAGCCATATAACAGCTTACAGTTGTCATCTTGTACCTTACACAGAGCTGACATATCATCTGTGGCTACATATGTCCCATAAAGATTCCCATCCCTGTATAAAGTCAGTTCATGGAACCAGTCTTCAACATAATTTTCCACTACTTCATCAGTATTGCTACCCTTTTTAAAATCTCCGAGCTCAGCTTCCGGAATATTACGGAGGAATTCCAATATAGTATCATCAGCCACCCAGCCTATCCCATCGTTTGACAGATAATTTCCGTTAAACTTTGAGTAAGCATCCTTTTCAGTAGCAACTGTTACATTGCCCTCATCATCAATGGTCATGGTTATCCCGGATTCATCGTTTTTATAGGTCGTCTTATCTATAAGCTCATAAGTAAGCGAGCAGACAGTTTCTTCTGAGATTTCCTCACCTTCCTCGGCCTTTAAGTAATCCAGCTGGATTACTGCTTTTTTATCATCTATCGGGAATATGAACATAGTGCAATTATTCAGTTCCGAGCTCTGATCCCAAAAAAATGAGCCTGTAGAAGTACTAAAGTCACCTGTATTTTCCTTAACCGGAACATCCGTCGGATCAGGTGTAGCCGTAATCAGCTGTTCAGTCACCTTTGCAGAATCCGACTCATCAACTTTTTTATCAGTATCCTCAGCTGAGTGTGGAGTCGGTGTTACTGCCGGTTCAGGATCACTTTTGCTACATCCAGCCAATGTCGCTATTATCATAACAGCAAGCATTAAAGTAATTATTTTTTTCATTATTTCCGCTGCTCCTTCATAATCATATCGAAATATTTAGTTTTTTACTGCAGGATTTTCCGTTACATGTAACTTTGAAAGTATATGTACCATCCTTCAGAGGTTTTCCGGATGTACTGGAGAAATCCCACCAAAAGCTATAGTTTGTTTCATCATATTTTACTTTAATATTATAATTTATTGAACAAACTTTATTCCCATTACTGTCAAATATCTCTAATTTCGGAATATAGCCTTTTAAGGATTTAATACCAAAGGTTACCTTTAATGATTTAGTCCCATTGGTATCATATTCGTATTTGGATGAAGAATATGATATTTGCCCTGCACTATGAGATATTTTCCGTGTATAACTTTTGTAATTGCCACCGTTTCCAGCTTCCACCGTATAATGTAAGGTATATGTATCACTGGGAAGTTTTGAAAAGTCTACATCATAGTGTATTTTCTTGGTTCCGCCACCCTTTAAAATCTCCCAGCTTTTCCACGACGCAACCGTTTTGCCGGATGAATTCGTAAGATATTGATTATAAAGCTTGACGCCCTGACCGGATGGGAATTGGCTGGTTAAGTCATAAACAATCTTCTGCCAGATTCTGTATTTGCCATCTTTATAATCATTATCCAGATTATAAACATAGATTGTCCCATCAAAGGCTTCTACAGCTGCTTTTACTCTCTCCGGACTTATGGACACAATCATGCCTGCCATCAGGCAAAGAGCCATAAATAATGCACTTATCCTCTTAATAATATTCATGAAAAAAATCCTCCCATTTTAATTTTACATTTCCTGTCAGATTATATCATATTACAAAAAAAAGAAAAGTAACCAAAAGTTACTTTTTATAAAAAACGAGCTGAACAATAGTTTTTACCATCATCCAGCTCGTTTAAAACCTATTTTATTTTCCGCAGTAAACCTTTATAGCCTGATAAGTGAATTCAGCGGTTCCTTCTCCACCCATCTTGTCAATGTTTTCGGTAAATTCCCCACCGGCAGCATACATCTGGCCAAGTCCGAAAAGAACATCATCAGAACACTTATAGAAATGATCAGTAATAAATCCCTGGAGCTTTTTAACCTGTCCCTGGACCTCCGCTGATGCAGGATCCTTTTCCTTCATGGTTCCGAACTCTTCAAAGACCTTCATGAAATCCTTCATAACGCTCTCTTCATCCTGCTTCGAGCGGTCTTTGCTCTTCTCAGCGTATTCTTTATATTCCGGTGTGGCTCCCCACTGTTCTTTAGCCTGTTTAGCATACTCCTCAAGCTTGCTTGAATCAAATGCTGAAAAATCCATATGTTTCACTCCTCTCTTTTTCAAATCATGGCACATGGAGATCAGATTCTCTATATGCTCCTTCCTTAACTCCAGAAGTCCTATCTGCTGCTCCAGTGCCTTATTCTTATCGAAATCAGATCTGGTTATGATATCCTTGATATCTTTAAGCGGAAACTCCAGCTCTCTGAACAGTAAAATCTGCTGCAGTCTCTCCAGGGCCGCATCGTCATACAGCCTGTATCCGGGCTCGGTATACTCCGCCGGTTTCAAGAGTCCTATATTATCGTAATACTGCAAGGTGCGTATACTCACTCCTGTCAGTTTACTTACTTCATTTACTGTCATCATAGCTTTCATCTCCTTCACGTGTGATTTTATATTAAACTATTACGTAACGTCAGAGTCAAGTACTTTTTTAAAAAATTTCTAAAATGTAAAATTAAATTCTTGTTTGTAAGGTTATACTTTGTGACTCTTATGTATAAATCACATCGTCGTGCAGATTAAAAAAGAGGAGCGTTCTATCATTCTAGTACATGTTGAGAAAAATATGTCCATTCAATTTTTGTTATCTGTGGGTTTTCACTGAAAAACAAAACAAAGTATCTTTTCTTTTCCTCATCAATAATCTTGAGCTCATAATCGCTACCAGAAGCATCCCAGAATTTGATTTTACCCCCACCTGTATAAGAGGTTGACGGTCCCTGTCCTACCACTTCTATTATATAAGGCTCTTTTCCTTCAAAAAAGCAGCTGTCCGGTCGCTTTAACTGTA
Source organism: Lachnospiraceae bacterium (assembly GCA_016287095.1). GTDB lineage: Bacteria > Bacillota > Clostridia > Lachnospirales > Lachnospiraceae > RUG11977. Next base: position 1,595 of record JAEEVK010000059.1, on the reverse strand, counting down.
TTTCAAAAACGCAGCCTCCTTTACCGAACATTATCACGGATGATAAATCTTCTGATCCATCAATAGACAGTGTTTGTCCGACATCTACAAGTGAGCCGTCGCCTACAAGCACATTACAGCTTTCAATATCCCCTCTTCTTTTTATCTGTCCTGAAGCATCGCTGTCTTCACCTGAATCAAAAAACACTTTATATTCTTTTCCTGTCACCATGTTCAATGCTGTTTTTATAAGCAGTCCGTACTTTGTTTCTATGTGTTTCATACATGTACAGACATTATTGTCATCTGAAGACAGTATCACATTTCCTTCATATACTCTTTTTACATATAGATTTTGAAGCCATACCGCATATGACATCTTTGAAATATTAAACTCCGTAACGGCCAGTTCCATGATGTCATGCCACTTGTTCCTTATCTCCAGAGTTTCTTCATCTTCATTTATATTCATGATATACTCATTGCTATTTTCAGCAAATTCCTTTCCTCCTGCAAGTTTATATACCGTCATCCATCCGATAAACCTATTTAATTCACCGGATTTTTTCCCCAAGAAGATACGTCCTGCACCCGGTAAGTACCTACAATTAATTATATAATTTATATATTTAAGTGACGATTCATCTATATCTGAGGCATCATAAATAGTCATTTCAATTTCAAATACCTTACCTAAATTCTTTATCATGGCCACACGGTTTAAAGGTATCCATGGCAGACCGGTATCCGCTATACCTTCAATTCCATAATCATAAGGCACATAACTATATTCTTCTATTAGGGCAGAACATTTCCCTGCCTGTTCATCGTCCAATAATTCCAACGCACTGGCTTTTATCTGTTCACACTCTTCCTTCAGAATGTCCAGTACCGGCATCCCAAGTTCTTCAAATTCTTTTTTGTCCATAAGCTTCTCACTACTTTCCTTTATAAAATGAAAAAATCATGGTGTATCTTCTTTCTTATCATCTTTTTTCAAGTTATAGAACCTGGTACATTCAAGCTGACATCCAAGTTTAACTGTACCAATAGGTCCGTTACGCTGCTTACCAATGATTACCTCAGCAAGATCTTTTAGAGCGGGATCTTCAGGTTTATACTTTTCTCCCCTACAAATATGATGCTTAGATAGTCTATACCACTATCATTCTAACAAGTTCCTGTGACAGATACTGTCATCCATTAGAAATACACGTAAACCTAAAAGGCAAAAAATTACTTCTGTGCCAGTATCCCATTTTCATTATACAGACACAGAAGTACAATAATACGTACTCTTATTGAATTTTTCGGGTTTTTTCGAATCTTTTTTCGTTATTTTTTCAATCTTTTTATGCTCTTTACTTCAATATATCGTCCACTGATAATCAAAGCATTTCCTATAGCTTGCTCCGGAAGGCACATCCATCCTCCGTCTTACAACTCTGTTGCTCAATTTTCTTAGATATACTCCAATCCTCGGGCAGTAACTCCTTATTTAAACGCTACCTTCAGAGATATCATTTTACCTTGTTTTCCGCTAAAAATATAAAGGAAACAAGGGAATAACAAGGCACCTTATAATTCTGACTGTATTATAATGTGGTTTTTGCTGT
>JAEEVK010000058.1 GCA_016287095.1 Lachnospiraceae bacterium | reverse complement strand
CAATATAATCATCCGCACCCATATCCAGACCCTTGACTACACTCATTTCATCGGCGGATGCGGTCAGGAAAATGACGGGAATATTTCTCTTTTTGGCAGCATTGCAAACACCAAAGCCATCTCCATCTGCCAGGGAAAGATCGACCAAAAGCATCTGAGGGGTATGCTTGTCAAGCACTGTCTCAGCCTCTGTCTGTCCGGACGCGGTCAGTGTTTCAAAATGCTCGCCTTTTAGATAATTTTGCAGAGCCTCTATGATGGCTTTATCATCTTCAACTATTAATATCTGAGCCATATGGCCTCCCCCTATTATCTTCTAAACATCCCTACTTAACCCCTCATCAGTCAACTACGACATCTCTTTGCATCAACTTCAATCCACTCATCCAGTGTCAACGGTATATAATCCGAAAACATACAGAAACAGTTTATCATGTGACAGGGGATGTGTCTGGCGGTATCCTCAGTTGCCAGAGTGACACTGGTATTTTGCGTTATATCGATAAACTTTCCGATTAGTGTGTCATCAAACGTGCCGTGTACATGCCCGAAAAGCATATATGTCTTGGCATTTCCTTCCTTATCCAGCCTGTACTGTCCGTTGTAGCAGAATATCGGGTAATGAGAAAGAACGACCTTCCTTTTATTATCCTTGAGCTCCTCATATGGCTTAATCCAATGAAAGAGTTTCGTGTCAAATTTCCTGTCATTTAAGAATTTGTCGTGATTACCTTCTATCAAGAATTTTCTGCCGTTAAGACGCTTAAGGATTTCGTTAGTTTCCTCGCCTTTTCCCACGGAAAAATCACCAAGAATGACTATATCATCATTGCGCCGCACCCGCGAATTCCACTGTCTTATCATATATTCATTCATCTCTTCCACGCTGCCAAAACCACGCTTGTCCATCTTGGTATTAAGGTTTTCATGGAAGAAATGCAAGTCTGCTATGTAATATCTCATATCATATTTCTCATTTATTGTTTGACATCTATATTTTTTATATCCGTATGGTTTTTGTTTGTATTGTTTCTATTATTTATATATTATGTGTAAAACAAACTATTCCTAAAATTCAAACTATTATCTGTCATTTAAAAATATTCACACTTATTATAATTATACTCAGATAAAGCCAAATTGTAAAGTCGGAATTAAAAAAGAGAGACCGGATTCAGTCTCTCTTTTAACAGATTATGCATTAACCTGTTTTTCTTTTAAAAACTTCTTTCTCTCAAGCCAAGCTGCATGTAAAGCACAAACTATTATCACCACTATACATAACGGACCTGCACATTTTATAAAATTGAGGATAAAACTACCCGAAAACAGGCTGGCACCATTATTCCTAACCGAATTAAGCAATACAGAATCTGTATCGATAATGGTCGCATTGTACTCTGTGAGCATATTTCTAAAGGTATCTTCAATCTCAGTCAACTTGGTATTTATAACATCGATCCTATCAGAAATGGTTTTTCCCTCGGCCGCTGCATTTACTGACGCATTCTTAAGGTCATCCAGATACGAATTGAACTTATTGATCTCTGCATCGATCTGTACGATTCTCTCAGACAAAGTATCTTTTTCCTGCATCAGACTTTCATAAGTTTTCTGAGAATTTGATTCCACCTTGACCATGGACTCATTGCCGGCAACATACAGATCCGCATCCATCTCATAGATATTGATCAAAGAATTGATATCTTCAATATTGGCTGCCTTATACTTTTTCTCATTCTCAAGGAGCTTAATCTCATACTCATACTGATTTCTAAGTCTCAATGCCGAAACCGTAAGGACATCCGTCATAACAACAGCTTCAACATTATCCAGCGAGTCATTTCTTAATGACCTTGACTTTAACAGAAGATCGTTAAAGCTTAACCCGTTACTCTTGAAATTAGTATTCAAAGCATACATTTCACCTGCATACTTTTCAAGCATACTCATCCTGTTTTTCAAGATCTTAACACGCTGTGAATAATCATAATTAGATATAGAATGTATCCTATTATAATCACTCGTGTCATAAGAATATGTATATTTGTTTATAAAATATTCTTTGTACTGCTCAGCTATTGCATTCAACAGCTTGTTCATCTTTGAATCAGATATGCTGCTGTCAAAGTCATCATAGAGCTTTACAGAATAAACCGTCGGATAATAATTATTTAATGATACGGATCTGCTATCCGAAAAATCATACAGGGAATCAAAATCCTTGATCTGATCGATAACATCACTGGGATACTGTCCACTGATAGTAATACTGTTTCTGATATCCTCTGCCGTATACTTATCAGAAAGCTCAACAGCAGCAAGTGCTTTTTCTAAGACTTCATCACTTGTCAATCCGCTTATTGAAAACTGTTCACCGCTCGGTGTCTTGTTCTGAGCTGCTCCATCATAGGTAAATTCAATAGAGATGGACGAATTTCTTTTGACTTTTTCTGTACCAAAAAACTTTATAAATGAAATTATTAACCCAATAACACCTGCTATTACCAATAACAAAAGATAGGTTTTAAATCTGTTCTTTTTTTGTCCCGATCTTTTAACTCTTTTGTCAGCTGTCTTATTTATTGCATTATCCTTGTTCATGCGTTTGCTTCCTCCTCTCTCTTCTTTCCATTGTTTATGGAGGGGTCACGCTTAAACTCCTCAATAAGACCATCCATACCCCAAATAACCACTGCAAGGAAAGCTCCGACAGCCATTCCGATAACAGCCTTCTTAATATTTGAAGCACTAAAGAAAGAGTCTTTTAAATACTGCGCTCCTATATAACTAATGTAGGAATTTTTATAAAAATCACTTTCCAGTATTTCTTTCGCATGATCTTCAGTAACCTGATAAAGTATATTGCAAACATCAACCAGATAAGTCAACTCATTCTGAACATAGTCCTTTTGAGCTGTGGAAGTATTGGTTACCGTATAACCTGAAATCTTGTCTCTGATATTGGCAATCTTTTCGCCCAAGCTTGCCTTATCGGCATAATTTTGAGCCTGATTCATTACGAGCTCATTATAATAATCAGTAACTGTAGAACTTGTCTTGCTCTCCTGTCCCGCAAGGCTTACTTCGATTTTCTTATTCTTATATTCACTTATAAGACCTTCTACATTTTTGATATTGCCAAGTACTACATCAAAATCACGATCCAGATTTTTAAGCTTGTAATTATACTTGGTGATCATAGCCTGTTTATCTCTGGTTATACTATTATTAAATACATATCCCGAAAGATAATCAACATCGATATCCTTAATCAGTGAAATGCAGGCATTAATATCATTAAAACTCATACCGTCAAGCTTTGAACGATAACTACGATATATACCTTTACTCGAGTCTGTACAATATTTTGAAAGAGAATTGAGCAGATCGGCTGCCTCATCTAACCTCTCGATATAATCAAGGTCCGTACTTTCAATGGAAGCAAGAGTATTATCCGGCAATTTCATGGTCAGATATGTCTCATAAAAATATTCATTATATGCTTCCGCAATATTATTCAGCAAAGAAGTCATCTCTGTCCCGTTAAGATACGTTTTATTTTTAGCTTCGGGATCTGTTGAAAAACCATTTGATAAAGTAACTATATACTTTCCTTCATATGTATAATCAACATTTAATACTTCTTCATAATCCTTGCTGGTTTCGTCAATGACTTTCTCAACAACCTCAAGCTTTTGTCTGGTTGCATCAGAAAGCAGCTCTTCGATGGTAATATTTCTCTCAAGAGCACTTATCGGAAGGTTTTCGGAGAGCTGTGTCTTCTTGATGGCTCTCTGAAGAATATATGAAGACTTAAGATAATTCATATCCAGGGACTTTCCGTCAGGAGCAAGCTGATTTTTTGCTTCCGGGTACAACAAGCTGATAACTACCGAAACATTTTCTGTCCTGTCTTTAAGCTCTGCCATAAGCAGAGGGGCAGCTAAGCCTATCAACATACAGGCAATTATCAGCCAAGCATAAATCCTGCGTTTCTTACCCATGTTTGAAAAAACACGTACAAGGTCGATCTCTCTTTCCCCTGTCTCAGAATCACGCTTTACAACTACTTCCACCTTTTGGTTCTGACCTATCTCCGTCAGAACATTTTTGTTGATTTCTGTCATTTTGAACCTCGTGTTGTTTGTATTTCTGTTTCTTTATAACCTGTCCATTGTAACCGTTTTCCTAAATAACTTGTCGTTGAAGTCTCCGATCAAAAATTTAGGGTTGGACAGAAGTCTTTCTTTTGTTACCGAGTCTCCGAGGTAGGTTGCTACCTGCCTTAGAGCATCGAGTTTTTCATTGTCTTCTATCCCCTTGCCAAAGGTCTCATACAGGGCTTTTGCCTGTTTGCTGCGGATATTGACATCTTTACCTTCTTTAAATGCCTTGTTTTGCTTTAGCCATCCGAAAAAGCCTCCATAGTAGCTGTCATACAGCGGATCGTTCTTGCTTTTTCTGAGATACATGGACGGTACCCAGTCTCTTATGACTTTTCCGACTATGAAAATGATGTTGCGAGATAAGTCGTCATAGCTCCCATCAGGATATTTCTTTACGTCGAGTCTTAGCATCAGTTCTCTGGCTGAAGCATTGAATACATAGGTACAACCGGGTGTGGTATTATATATGAGTGAATGCTGAAAATCCTTTTGAGCGGTTGTTTTGTTGCGTCTGAATCTAACGGGCTTTAACTTGGCGTTGGTCACTGTGAAATCGCCCTGGTAAAGCAAAGGACTCACTGCTGCCTCCATTGCATCATCATCTCCGTCAAGGATGGCCTGCGTCTCGAGGTGCTTTATGGCTCTGGAAAGTTTTTCGGGCTTCCAGACATCGTCCTGCTCGCAGAATGCGTAGTAGTCCGCATCTTCCGCTTTTTTAAGCAGTTCCCAAAAGCTTCTCGTTTTTCCGACCCTGTCGTCCTGAAACCACTCTATCTTTCCGTCGTTTTTGTAACGATCCAGGATGTCCCAGGTTTTGTCCGTGGACCCATCATCCCGAACCAAGATCTTTACTTCGGCTTTTTGGGATATGTCCTGTTTTAGAAGGCTTTGCAGCTGTTCTTCAAGATATTCCGCACCATTATAGGTGTGTAATAATACAACGATTTTCATGTGCTCACCCCCTAGTTGTTTATAAAATCCAATTAGAGTTGATTATAGCATAATGAAGTATGGGTGTCAAATTTTTTTTCTGGGTTTGTCTATATCCTTTATTTCGCCTATCTCTCCTTCTTTCAGGTGTTTCCGCCTACGGTTCTCCTTACGTACTTCACGGTTATCCTTTGTCATTTTGCGTATAGCCTTCATAAAGAGTTTGATACCTTCACTCATGATCTCCCTGGTCTCATCATCGATTTTACCCATGGATTTCATCATGTTAAAGGTAGATCTGAATGTGAAGAGGTCGTCCGTGTTGTCTGCACCGGAAGCTTCTACCACTTTCCAGAAGCCCTCGACCAGTTTTTCACGCTTGACAACATCTATGGAGATAAACCAGTTTCTGAGCGTCGCGTCCACATTGCGGCTAAGGTTTTTGATGTCGGTTTCGCGTATGAAGTCTCCCCGGCGTATCTCCCATGTATATAGAGAATGCTGCCAGAATGCGGCTCCCGAGCTATGGATCACACTGTGTTTTTCAGGATGCTCAAGGAGCATACCGACTACGGATTGTTGCGGGATAAAGCTGTATACCCGGTCTTTTATGGACCGGAACTCCGGAGACTCTGTTCTTTCTTTTGAAAATCCGGGACCGTCAAGGCTCACCACTGCTTTGATACGCTTTTTTACCTCATCGGAGCAGTATGCTGCCGAGTACATAGCGAGATTTCCGCCCTTTGAATGTCCGCAGATATATATGTCTCCGCCGTAGTGCTCAGAGGAAAATGCGGCCGATTCTTCGAGGTAGTTCAGTGCCTCCTTCTGTGAGGGTACATCCTCAAGGTATAGCATATTGAAGTCTTCCTTCCACCCGGTCAGTGTCCTGTCCGTGCCACGGAATGCGACAACAGTCTGTTTGTTGGGCAGGAGCAAAGTAATCGCCGAAAACTGCTCCTGTTTTTCTTCGTCTATGATGTTTCTAAAGCCTATCAGCTGCAGGCCTGTGAAACGTGGTGAGTTGAGCAATTTCTGTGTCATCTCATCGTCATCCCGATAGTGAAAGCTGCGTCCGTCTCCTTCAAGGTCTGCAAGTTCCTTTATGCGGCAGACTGCATTCCAAAGGCTGACAGGCTGTGCATCGAAATTTTCCGGCACTATCCCGTCATACGGGAAATATGAGCAACAGCCTATGACAGCGTAATCTGCTTCACACAATGGCAGGCGGGCTATCCCGATGTCCCCGCGCCATTCTAGGTATGATATTATGTTCATTTCTCACCTTTCCAAAAAAAGTCCGGTCAGCCGACCGGACTTAACAATTTTCATCCTGCACATTTCGTAGCAATATATTCCTGAATCTGAGATTTTTCCATCTTAAGGGGAAGACTTAACTCTGTGTATAAGAAATTTTCAGCCAACCCAAAATACCTTTCATCTATAGCAGTAAGTCGTTTTCCAATGTTCTCACGCATTTCTTTTCTGGAATATATTTCCTTAATAAGCCTCACCATATCGCGTAGATCACAATTGTGGATGACCTGCTTGTAGGTTTCTTCCCTTTTTCTTTCGTCTGTTATTTCAAGTTTATCTATAATTTTAATCTCATCTATGAGCTTATTTGCGTCTTCAAGACTGATTACCCGTCTGATGGTAACTTTTTTGCCATCTACGGGAGCATAAATTCTACCATTACCGGTTTTTCCAAGAGGGACAAGTGTATAATATATCCTGTCCTTTGAGATACCGGCCATATCCAAGGCTCCTACCGATTCAACCTGACATACTCCATCGCTTCCGAAAACAACTAATTCGCCAACATCAAACATGTAATACCTCCATTTCTTTCAGACTGTGTTACTAATACTACTTGTGTTTCATATTTATCCTCTGTGTCGCATAGACTCCGAAGAGAAGTATCGTGCTATACACCAGTGTACTTAGTATATCACATTTCTGTCAAAAATGTAAGTATTTTTTGCGAATTTATTACGATTTTTTATCATTTGGCGATTTCATATGCAAATATCCACTGTTGAACGATACCTTTTACCCCATCAAAGGCTGAGAAGTTGTCATTGATGATCTGCATATAGTCGGAGTATGAGAGCCTATCTAAAAGTTTTTTGTGAGAGATGTCGTTTGCAATATTTTTCTCTATCCGGTTCTTAGTTTTATCTGAGACAAACTCCCTGTATAGGATGTCTTTTATATGCACATCTATTGGGAACGAATCTACCAGGCCTACACCAAACAGGGCTACACAGTCCGCTACTTTGTCACCGATACCCGTAAATGAGCAAAGATATTTTTTCACTTCGTCTGCAGGCATGGTCCTGAGTTTATCGTCCGAGATACCGTCTGTGAGATACTTCACAGCAGTCTCGTATATGTATCGCTCACGATAGCCTAAAGACAGCCCCTTTACACCATCAGGTCCAGCTGATGCTATGGACTCCGGTGTAGGAAACCCATACCACGAGGAATGCTTCTCTCCAAATCTCTCACATAGGGCTTCTATGCATTTCCTGATGGAGGGTATCTGCTTTTGCTGAGAGATGATAAATGAAATCATCATTTCCCAAATGTCCTGCTTTAGGACTCTGATGTCAGCACCATATTCACATGATTTTTTAAGGAATTCGGCTCCACTGTTTTTTACTTTCTGGTAATGATTTTTAGCAGTTTGAACTATAGCTCCGTAATTTCTTTTCAGATCAAAGTAGTTCTCCCAGTACTCGTCAAATTCTTTTTGGGAGCACATGAACTCCACAGTTCCTATCTCTGTCCCATGCCCTTTTTCACTATCATCAAAGTGTTGACACAGTTCTAATCTTTTATTTCCCGAAAACACGACAAAACGGCCAGCCTCAGGTTCGTACATCCTGAAAATCTGCCCGCTATTCATAATTTTACGTAAATTAAAATATGGGATTGTTTTTGATACCATCTCATCTACCTCCATCTTTTTTATACCATAAAGAGGTGATTCTTGCAAGCAGAGAGCGTGACGGACTCCATATAAAAATACTTATGATTTTATATGGAGCCGTCACGCTCTCGACAGAGGAAAGAATCCCTCCCAATTATGCATTAAACATAACCTTCTCATCATCGAAGGATTTTGCGATACCTATGGTGAGGATAATCGCAATAAGTACTGTACCTGCGAGTGATGCAAGGAAGTTGGTACCTACAAGCTCGTTGTTACAGATATCCTTGATGGCAACCGCATTTCCGTATACAGGGATGAAGTATCTGTAGATCGGAACTTCTTTTCCGCTCATGAACATGGTCAGCATACCAGCAACCATAACTACGATGTATACAGGTGAGATCAGTGTGCTGGCTGCCTTAGTATCCTTAGCTCTGATAGCCAAGAATGAGATGATTGCTACGAAAAGGAATACGAGTGCAAGCATGATGGCACCGAGCTGCAATCCCTGTACAAATGTAAGCGAAAGTCCACCCAGACCCTCGCCCATAGGTGTATTTCCCCCGCCAAGTGAGCTCATGACCGGCATTGCGATCATCATGGATGCTACATATACAATGGCTGACAGCCCGCTCAGGATCATCATGGCTACGATTTTTCCGCTTGCGATCGATGTACGCTTTATGGGTGAAAGAAGCATGCTGGCAAGAGTTCCTCTCTCCTTTTCTCCGGCCATGGCATCAACACCAACACTCATAGCGCCTGCGAAGAGCATGATGATGATCATGTAAGGAAGCATCATGGAGATAAATTGTGACTTTGCTTTTTCTTCCTTCTGGATGATATTCTGCTGCATATCAAATACATTTAAAATATCCAGATTTCCTACACGCTCCTGAAGAAGCATGGTCCTGTAGGTATCGAGAACACCGGGATTTGTTTCGGAACCTGCTGCGAATACCGAATATGTATTTTGTGAATAATTTTCTGTGGTATTATATGAAATGATCAGCTGAGGGATAGCATCTCCTGCATTTTTATATGAAGTGAATTTCTTCTCAAATTCGGGATCCAGATAAACTATCATCTGAGAATCGCCGTTTAATATTTCATCACTTATCTTCTGCTCGTCTGCTCTGTATTCAGCTTCTGTCATGTAAGTGATATCGTTTACCGTTTCGCCTTTTTCATTTGTTTCAAAGTGACTTGCCTGAATTGCATTCTTTAATCTGGCATCTGCATTTACTATATATACCTTGTTTACATGCTCTTCTATATCACTGCTCATGGCACCCATCATGAAGCCCATGAGTCCGTAAAGTGCTATCATTATGATGGCAGGAAGGATAAACATGCTGAATACGAGCTTTTTATCCCCGAATACTCTTTTTAATTCTTTCTTTATGATTATTGACATTCCACTCATTTTTTTCTCCTCTATAAACTTATGTTTATATCTGATTTGTCTATTTTTTCAACCGTATATATATTACCGGTTTACACCTCATCAGTATACCTTACTATCATTTTTCGGGATTATACTTTGAGTACAATTTGAAGAATGCATCCTCAAGATCAGTAGCTTCATTTTTAGCAAGAATCTCTGACAATGTGCCTTCTTCTACTTTCTGGCCGCCGATGATAACGCCGATACGGTCGCTGAGCTTTTCTGCTTCGCTCATGATGTGTGTGGATACGATGACTGTCTTGCCCTGGTCTCTTAAGTATTTAAGGTAATCGGTAACACTCCTGGCGGTTACGATGTCGAGGCCTGATGTGGGCTCATCGAAGATGACTACCTTGGGGTCATGTACAAGGCTGACTGCAATGGCAGATTTCTGCTTCATACCTGTTGAAAGCTCTTCAATCTTCTTGTTTTTGAAATCGTTGATACCGAATACTCCGAAAAGTTCTTCCTGACGTGCTATTATCTGCTCGTCCTTCATGCCATGAAGATGGCCGAAGAATTTGAACATATAGTCAGCTGAGAAGTTGGGGTCGAGCTTTATCTCATTTGTAAGGAATGCGATGCTGTCCCTGACCTTCTGGCCTTCTTTTTTTGTATCGAATCCGCAGACCTTGATGTCGCCTTTGGTGGGCTTGAGCAGTGTGGCTACGCAACGTAAGGTTGTGGTTTTTCCTGCTCCGTTAGGTCCTAAGAGGCCGAATATCTCACCCGGCTTTGCTTCTAAGGATACGTTGTTGACCGCTACCTTAGTGTTCTCCTTGGTCTTAAGCTCTTGCATCTTTTTTGCATTAAGCTTGTAGATTTTTGTAAGTCCGTTGATCTGTATCACTTGTTTTCCCTCCTATATTATCTCAAATCCTTGAGTGATTCATATAACTCGATGTCTGAGGCGGTGACTTTGATGTTGGTCTCGATGGTCTTGCCTTCGACGTCTGTAAATGAGATTGCTATTACTGTGCCTTCCTGGATGCCTTTTCTCTGCATCGCATCTAAGAATAACGGGAATTTGGGATGATTGGTTGTGAATTTCTCCCATGCTCCTTTAAGTTTCCAAATTGCTGAAATATTCATTATAATTTCCTCCTGATCTTGTTTTGCGTCATTCTCAACAACATGGATTCATAATACCATATTATTTTTATTTGTAAATCGTTTTCTTTGGCGAATTACATACATTTATTATGTTTTCAGCACTTGTTTAACTGTTTATGTGTTATATATACACCTATTACACTTCTTTGTCAAGCATTTTTTTACAAAATTTTAATTTTATAAAATTATATGTTTTTATCACAATAATAAAAACCTTAATTTATCTTGGTTTTCACAGTATAGTAATCATTTTTCAGAAACACAAAACACCGACAGACTTTACGTCTGCCGGTGCACCCCAATATATTTTCAGCTTTTGCGTCTTGTAAACTGTTTAATGTAAATTATACTTCTACCTGTTTTACCAGTTTGTTTACCATCTTTATGATCTCTTCGGGTTCGAAGGGCTTGGTAACAAACTCAGATGCGCCAAGCTTGATGGCGTCTATCATTTTATTCTGCTGGCCGGCTGCGGTCACCATGATGACTTTGGCATTGCCGTCTACTTCTCTGATACATTTAAGGGCTTCAAGACCGTCCATAACGGGCATCGTGATGTCAAGGGTGACAAGGTCGGGTCTCAGTTCTTTGAACTTGTTTACTCCGTCCTGTCCGTCCATAGCTTCGCCGATGACTTCGTGTCCGGCATCCTCCAGGATGGTACGAAGGATTTTTCTTGAGGTTCTTGAATCGTCAACTACAAGTATTCTGCTCATATTGTCCACCCCTTATCCTTAAATATTTATCAAGCCATCATATGTGGATAACAGCTGAAGCTCATATCCGTCCACATATACAGGAAGCTTTAACATCCTGCCGCCGGTAACTGTTACAGGTCCCTCTCTGTAAATAGGAGGCAGCATGTCGATGAAACTCTTGGATGATACCTTTGTGGCAAACATGCCGTTGATACAGTTGATGAACTCTGCTACTGCGTCAAGGCTGTCTAAGTCTACCTTTTCAAACTCTTCTTTTGCAAATGTACCTGCTACGCTCAAAAGTGCTGCATCTTCACCGATAAATCCGAGTGCTACCTTGGAATCGCCGTCTGACTCTCCAACTAAGCACTGGAATGCTACGCCCTTTGTCTGGATGGATGATACCCACGATGCGCGTCCGATGTATGCGTCGCTATCGATAAGACGGAGCAATGTACGTACTGCGATGAGTATATGCTCTTTCTGTAAATCCTCGACGTCATCAGGTAAAAAGAGAGGTACTATCCTGTCTGAATCGCCTGATTTTAATGACTCCATGTCGGTAGCTGTGAAAGCGAGTGCCTTCTGATACTCTACGAATGCGTTTTCAAACTCTTTTAAGGTCATAAAACCGTTGTCGGTAACTGCCTGTGCAAAGGTCAGGTACTGATTGCCTTGAAGTCCTAGGAGTCTGCCTACCTGATCATCGGTAAGGTATCCTTTTTCTACGGCTATATCTCCGAATCTTTTATCCATAACAGCCTGGAGTTTGTTTACTTCCTCTGACTGCTCTAATGTCATCAATTTTTCTGTGACAGCGATAAGTCCGAGCTTTACTCTGACTTTTTTCTGTGTCTCAAATGCTCTCTCAAGCTGATCTCTCGTGAGTGCGCCTGTTTTTACCAAATAATTGCCAAATAATTGATTTATCATAACATACCTCCATGTGTGTTATATATAAAGAGGAAAAACCTCCTTTTTACCTTGTTTTAAGGCCTATCCACTAATCCATGATATAATTATACTATGTATAATGTGAAAACAGTATATCACAAATTATACAAAAATGGAAGTAATTTTTTGATATTTTTTGACAAAATTTGACAATCGGGTAAATTCGGTGCTAAATAGACGATTTAATTGATAAAAACACCTCATCAGTCTGCTTCGCAGACAGCTTGTCTTCGCCAGACAGGCATCAAACCCTTGCAGGGTTCGATATGCCTCAAGGGGAAGCCATTATTTAGATTCACTCTCCTCAGCACTGCCAGGCTTTTCAACTTCTACGATAGCGGTCTTTTTCATGGGGATACGGCAGTTTTTGTTGCTACCGAATTCTACGATAACTACTTCGTCCATTACATCGATGACTACGCCGTAAAAACCGCTGGTTGTAAGGACGCTGTCGCCTATCTCAAGTGCGGAGATCATGGCATCCATCTTCTTCTGCTCTTTTTTCTGAGGTCTTAAGATTATGAAGTAAAATACAAGACCGATGATCGCGAGATAGATGATGGGGACTATCATGCTGCTAAGTCCGCCGGTTGCCTGTGTTGCGTCAGTTAAAAACATGTTAAACATTTCATTTTCCTCTTTTCTATTTCTAAAATTTATTTCTTGTTATATTTTCAATCAGAAACCATTTCGCTGATTGATTTATTCACCTGCATGAAACTCTTCTATCTTTCTTTTCTTGAACTCTTGGAAACGTCCTTCTTCTATGGCATCCCTGATCTCTTCCATCAAGTGGTTGTAGAAGTACAGGTTATGGGTTACCATAAAGCGCATGCCGAGCATTTCACCGGCTTTTAGCAGGTGCCTGATGTAGGCTCTTGAGTGGTTTTTGCATACCGGACAGCCGCAGCCTTCTTCTATAGGACGGTCATCGGTTTCGTATTTTGCGTTGAGCAGGTTTATTTTCCCGAATGATGTATAGGCATGTCCGTGACGTCCGTTTCTGGACGGATATACGCAGTCAAAGAAGTCCACGCCTCTGTCCACTGCCTCCAGGATATTTTCCGGAGTGCCGACACCCATGAGGTATACGGGCTTGTCAGCAGGCAATTCAGGTACTACGGCATCGAGAATCCTGTACATCTCGGAGTGCTCTTCGCCGACCGCAAGCCCGCCTATCGCATAACCCGGCAGGTCAAACTCGCGTATCCTTTTTGCGTGCTCTATACGGATGTCCTCGTAGATGCCGCCCTGATTGATGCCGAATAACAACTGCTCTTTGTTAATGGTATCGTCTTTGGCATTGAGCTCTTTCATCTTTGTTATGCAGCGCTCGAGCCATCTGGTGGTGCGGTCAACGGATTTTTTAATGTAGTCTTTTTCTGCAACACTGGACGGACATTCATCAAACGCCATGGCTATGGTGGAGCCGAGGTTTGACTGGATCTGCATGCTTTCCTCGGGTCCCATGAATATCTTTCGCCCATCGATGTGGGAATTGAAGGATACTCCCTCTTCTTTTATTTTACGGAGAGACGCCAGGGAAAATACCTGAAATCCGCCTGAGTCCGTGAGTATCGGTCTGTCCCAGTTCATGAACTTGTGCAAGCCGCCCATCTTTTTTACGACCTCATCTCCGGGGCGTACATGAAGATGGTAGGTGTTGGACAGCTCTATCTGGGTACCGATAACCTTCAGGTCCTCAGTCGATACAGCTCCCTTTATGGCTGCCGAGGTGCCCACGTTCATGAATACGGGTGTCTGCACCGTGCCATGGACTGTGAGGAACTCTCCTCGCTTGGCTCTGCCGTCTTTTTTTAATATTTTAAACAATGTTTCACCGCCTGTTAAAGTCTTTTTAAGCGCATACAAAAATAGTATATATGGATTTATCAAAAAACGCAAGTGTTTTATGAAGTTTTAATATTTCTTGACACTTTAAACACTCAAATGTATACTACTATATGAACCCTTAAAATAACACCTCATCCGGCTGCTTCGCAGCCACCTTCCCTTCGCCAGGGAGGGCATCGACATACTCCGTATGTCGATATATCCCCTCAAGGGGAAGGCTGATTTAAAGATATATTTAGGAGAAAATCATGAGAGTAAGCGTTATCATCCCTTTTAACAAAGGGGATGAATACTTAAAGGACTGTTTAAACAGTTTGGCAGAACAGGAATATACCGATTACGAAATACTTCTTGTTGCAGATCATTATTCAGGAGATATCCGAGAGCTGGTGGCTCCTTACACCGACAAGCTCCCCATCAAAATATTTGAACTTGTGAATCCCAGTGACACAAACGATATATTTGATGATCCCAATAAATTAGATAATATCAACACCATCATTACCGACAAAACCGGAGTCGCAGCAGCCAGGAATGTAGGACTTGACCATGCTCAAGGAGAGTTCGTGTACTTTCTGGACTCAGATGACTACATCTTTCAGGATGCCATCAGGACCTTGGTAGAAACCGCTGATGACACCAACGAAGACATGGTATACGGTAAAAAGCATTTCACATATTACAGAAGAGATGTGTTCCTACCTATATATATAGAAAAACGTGAGGCACTCATCGCACAAAAATATATTGATATGGGTATCGAACCCGGCACATATAGCGATAACGCCTCCGATACTGATACCGATACCGACTCAGATACGGACTCCGACGATGAAGATGACGACGATGATGACGAGACCGCAGCCGGAGAAGGTGACGATACCGGTGAGGAAAATGAAGATGCGGACGCCGGGGACGACGATGACTCCTCAGATATAGAAGACGAAAACACCGGGACATCTCCTGACAAGTACGCACCTAGGGACTCGGCAGCATACCGTGAATATATTTACAACCGTTTTCCCTCAACTAAAGCATTGGCAACCAACGAAGAAAAGGACCAGTGGCTGTTTAACCATTATAAAAGAGCAAGGAGAAAAGCGGTCAAGCGCCTTATATATAGGAAGAAACGCTTTAGAAATATCTCCGTACTGCACATCCTGATCAGGCGTGAAAACATTGAAAAACAGCATCTTAGATTCGACGAAAACCTCAAATACTACTCCGACCTTCCTTTCCTGGCCAGCCTGCTAAACGATGAAAACCTCCACATAAGGAAGCGCTTCGCGTCTCATTATATAAAAAGAAAGCACCAGGACATCGTAAACCACCCGGCCCTCACTCAAATACAAGATGACGGGCGTTTTGACGAAATGGTTGAAACCTTTATAAAGATGCTGAACTTATCCGGCTCCGAGGGATATGTCCGCACAGCCGTAGAGCATCAGATAGCCTTCTACTGTTCCGGATATTTCCTGAAAAAAGTTAAACGAAGTGAAGCAAAAAGATGGCGTAAGGAACGTTTCAAAAAAATGACAGCACTCACCTCTGAAGTCAAGGATGAAACGCTCAAAAAGATGGACCGTTGGCGTAGGAATGCCGTAAAATCAGTACGAGACGGCGATCTGGATAAAAGCATCAAGGTAATCACACACAGACTTATATATAAAAAGATCAAGAAATACTTTAGAGGTAAAAACGTCATCAACAGACACAGATACGTAAAATACCTGCAAAGCAAGCCAGTATCTGACAATGTCATTATGTTTGAGACCTTTTTCGGAAAAAGCTATTCCGACAGTCCCAAATACATCTATGAGTATATCGCAAAAACCTATCCCGGCAAATATCAGTTTGTCTGGGTATTGGACAAAAAAATCAAGCTTCCTTACGGAGGTAAAATAATCAGGCGGTCAAGCAAGCAGTATATGTATTACCTTGCCACCTCAAAATATTTTGTATTCAACGTAAAACAGGTCGAATACTTTAAGAAAAGAGATGGCATGGTCTTTTTCGAAACCTGGCACGGCACCCCGCTAAAGCGACTGGGCTTTGACTTAAAAGACGTATTCGGAGCAGCGCCAAACAACAAAAAGAAAATCAAAAAAGCAACACCGGCGTGGGATTATCTGCTCTCACCCAACAGATTCTCCACAGAATGCTTTAAAACCTGCTTTCTATACAACGAAAATAAGATCCTGGAATACGGATATCCCAGAAACGATATCCTGCACAGTGAAGAAGGCCTGAATAAAGCCAGCGATATCAAGAAAAGCCTTGGAATATCCGAGGACAAGACCATCATCCTCTATGCCCCGACATGGCGAGACGATGAATGCTACGGGCACGGTCAGTACAAGTTTGATCTCAAGCTCGATCTTGATATGATGAAAGAACGCTTAGGCAACGGATATGTAGTACTCCTGCGCACCCACTATTTTATAGCAGATGCCGTAGATACGGAAAAATACGGTGATTTCGTAGTAAATGTATGCCGATATGACGACATAGCAGAGCTTTACCTCATCTCGGACATCCTGATCACCGACTACTCATCTGTCTTCTTCGACTTCGGGGGCCTGCGCCGCCCTATGCTCTTTTATACCTATGACCTTGATAAATACAGGGACATCCTGCACGG
Source organism: Lachnospiraceae bacterium (assembly GCA_016287095.1). Taxonomy (GTDB): domain Bacteria; phylum Bacillota; class Clostridia; order Lachnospirales; family Lachnospiraceae; genus RUG11977. Next base: position 2,540 of record JAEEVK010000058.1, on the reverse strand, counting down.
CTTTTACATGAATATGGAGGACGAGGTGCCAGGCCCCATGCTCTTCACCACCGAGGAAGTCATCGATGCCATCCAAAATATAGATGACATTCAAAAGAAATATGCCGATAAATACGCCTCCTTCTATGAAAAGTACTGCAGTCTGGAGGATGGGCATTCCGCAGAAAGATGTGCAAAAAAGTTGTTGACAAGTGAGTAAATTTGTAGTATTATACACAAGTGCTTGTTAATGAGGCATATAGGGGTATAGTTCAGCTGGTAGAATAACGGTCTCCAAAACCGCAGGTCGTGGGTTCGAATCCTACTGCCCCTGTTAACCCTTATGTCGAAGTTTTTAGTCCACGAAACTTCGAAAAAAAACACAGACGATAACAATTCCAACTCCATTCCCATCGTCTGTGTTTTTTTATTTTCTCATCCCATCTATCAAACCTCTGAAGAAGTTCCTGATCTTTTCTTTTTTCTCCTTCTCATAGAAACAAATCCTAAAAAGATGACCGGCTTCTTTAGTCAGCAAAGTATATAAACCGTATTCTTTATGCTTCTTAAACAGCTTCACCTTATTTCTGGCCATATAATAAACCCGGTCAGGGTTCTCATTATATATAACAATTCGTTTCCACAAAAGCCACCTGTTCTCACCATGGCCCACCTCCTGCAAAACACCCAACCGTTTTACACGATATATCCTATAGCCTTTTTCACGCAAGCTGTAGCAGATATCAAAATCCACACCGTCAATAAAAAACGACCTATCATAGCCCTCCGTCTCAGCATACGCCTTGACATTCGTTAATGCCCCGGCAGTTATGCAATACGGGACTGCAGAAATCGCTGCTCTCTGGCTCTCGTTTTTCATATCAGTAAAGTTTCTGTCCTTTATCAGGCATGTAAACATACCGGCATTAGGGCACCTTTTTATAGCCCTTTTGTATACATCAATGATCCCGGACTGCAGCATGGAATCCTGATCCATGGAGAGCACCCAGTCATAGCCGTTATCCAAAGCATACTCCATGATTTCAGATAAAGCCGCCGCCACACCTGCATTGACACCGTTCATACGCAGTATTACGCCCTCTTGATAATCCCCAACTATCTGTAAAACCTGTTCGATATTAGCAGAGGCATTGTCAAAAACCAGCACCTTATCCACCTGCGGCAAAACAGCATCAATACACTCCCGCAGCCTGTCAATATCAGGATTGTAAGTCACGATACCCGCAAGAATCATCTGCCTACCCTTCCGTCCTTTCAATACTTGTCCTCAGATCCGCCACTATATAATCAAAATCATACCGGGACATGCTCTGATCATAGCTCAGATTGCCAAAAGCCTTATTTGCCAAACCAGAAATCCTGCCCGGTATAAGACCGGCCAGTTTTACCACCCAGTTCCAAAACCTGCTCACCCTGACCTTATGTCCGGATATCTCGCCTATGAGCTTCACCATTTCGCTGGTCCGCGTATACTCCCTGTTCTGAGGGAAGAAAACACCACCCTCACCGCATATCATGACCTGGCATAAAAACTCGCAGAGATTATCAATAAACAACATGGACCTCTCATTCCTGATATCAGGAAAAAACGGAAGTTTCTTTGCCATGGAAGCAAGAGCCGGATAATTGCCCTTAGAACCCTTGCCATATATCATAGGTGGGCGGAGCACTGTCACCGTAAAGTGATCACATGCCATTTTTCTCACACCCTTATCGGCTTTCCATTTGCTGTCACCATAATAATTTGCAGGGGAAGGTTTGGTTGACATATCAATAATCTTCTGCCTGCCATAGGGTGCCGAATCCCCGTAAACTATAACGGAAGACATAAACACAAACTGCCGTACACCCTCATTCTTAGCCTTTTGCGCTGCCTCCATAGCCAGTTTTGTATTTACATCATAATAATGCTTTTTAGTATCAGCATCGACTTTACCCACATCTACATGAGCAAGACCTGCCACATGAAAAATAATATCATATATAGAAAAATCCTTGGATTTCCAAGACTTATCCATCATGTCCACGGTATCAACCGACAACTGATCACCATAATGCGTCCTAGCCCAATTCTCAAAAGAAACGCCAATATAAGAATTGGCGCCGGTAATAAGTACTTTTTTCATAAATAAACCATTCTCTCACTTCTAATACATATTAGAAAGATTTAAAGACTATTATATTGTTTGTACCACACGGCAAACTTCCTTAATCCCTCTCTGATCCCTATCTTCGGTACAAATCCATAATCATCCTCAAGTCCCTTGCTATCCGCAAAAGTCACAGGTACATCCCCGGGCTGCATACCTACGAGCTCCCTGTGCCCCTCAAAATCATATCCTTCCGGTAACACTCCGGCCCTCACCAGCTCCTCCTGCAGGGTACTCACATAATCCAGCAGATTCTCCGGCTGACCGCCACCGATGTTATACACGGCATACGGAGGTACAGGCAAACCGTCTTCACCAGTTTTCTTTTCTGGCGCACCTGCCATCACTCGCACAATGCCCTCCACAATGTCGAACTTATATTCAGCAAAG
>JAEEVK010000057.1 GCA_016287095.1 Lachnospiraceae bacterium | reverse complement strand
TAGAGCGTTTTTGTCAAGAGGTTTTTGAGTTTTTTGCTATCCTTTTAAATTGTTTTACTATACTTTAAATATATTTCAAAGTAAATGTTTTAAACTATAAGCAACATATATGGGTAATGTTACGACATCTTCTTCAAATCTGCAGTTTTCCTCAGTGAGTCTGATGGTCTGCCGGCAGTCAAACTCCTTCAGGAATGCACTGACGCTCCTGCCTCTACCCTTACCGTTTATATGGATATCAACTGGGGTATACTTTCCGTTGTTTTCCAGCACACAGGCAAGCTCTGCTCCTGTACCTGATTCCCAGTAAAAGGTACTTACTCCGCCGCTCTTTATACCCTGCAGTACAGAGCTTTCGGCAAGTTTAAGTCCATACGGGCGATCATACATTGAAAAATCGGTGTTATATAACCTAAACTCATCATTTTTCTGAATATCTATACCGCCTGTCTCTTTATCTACGGTTTGTTTTGATGATTTTGCCTTTGTTACTTTAGGTGTTAGCTTACTTAAACCAAATAAGGTATCACATTTCAATAGATATTCTACGGTTCCGGCATATTGCTTTTTAGTAACGCCGTCCCTTATGGCTGAATACATGAATTTGTGGTTATCCTTCTCCAGGATCTTCTCTACTGCATCTAATACACCCAGTATCTTTGTTTCTGTAACATCACTAACCTGTGGATCGATGTTTTTTCTGCTAAACGTACTCCATAATGCTGCTTTTAACAGTTGCTGTCTCTCCCTGATGTTCTCCAATGATCCTGTTTTAAGGTATTCCTCCACTATCTCGGGCATACCTCCTATCTGCAAGTACAGGTCATAGAGATCTAACAGCTCCTCATGTATCATCTCCGGCAGTTTTCTGCGGCTCATCAGGTGTCCTGTGATGACCTCGTCATACCATTCTTTTCCGAGCGCTACCAGGAAATCACCGAAGTTCATTGGTGTTATATGGATTATATTCTCCTGATACTCTGTTTTTGATATTTCATTTGCGGTTATTTTACTGTTTAACCTGTCTGCTCTGTTTTTATCCGAGAATATAACAAAGAGCTTGAGACTAACATTATATCTTTCAAATGAGATGTTTTCTATCATCTCCATACTTAACTCGTCAAGTATGATCGGAATATTTACGAGATACTCTTCCTCGATCTTAAAAAAGCCGGACAGCAGCTCGTTTATCCCGCATCCGGCATTTGTTTTTGCATATTCTATAAAGCTATGGTCGTGGGCGGCATCGATATACAGATATTCCTCGTATTCACTCTTTACATAGTCCAGGACTGCATATGTTTTCCCGACACATTTCATGCCCCAGACTATGATCAGACGGTTACCGCCTTCTTTGTCGACCTTTCTTATTATATCTTTTGTTTTTCTATTCATAATCTACCTTTTAAAAGATCCTTCACTTTATGTCAATACAAAGAATTCGCGTTGACCTGAGTTCAGGATGACAAAAGAATTCTTTTACCTTATTAAGTTTTGGAAATACTCAGGTAAAGGTGCTTCAAACTCCAAATACTGTCCACTGGTAGGATGTATAAAGCCCAGCACTCCTGCGTGCAGGCACTGTCCCTGCAGCTCTACTCCCAAGACCTTCTGGCCTTCTTTAAACGGTCCGTAAGTAAAGTCTCCAAGCAACGGATGTCCGATATATGCCATGTGCACCCTGATCTGGTGGGTCCTGCCGGTCTCCAAGACACACTCCACATGCGAATATTTACCGTTTTGTATTACGTTAAGCACTTTGTAATGTGTTACAGCATCCTTGCCGTTTTTCACATTAGCAGCCATTTTCTTGCGGTCGGCAGGACTCCTGCCTATGGTAGCCTCTACCCGGCCTTCGTTTTCTTTAAATGTACCGCAGCATATGGCCTGATATCTGCGCTTAATGCTATGTTCTTTAAGCTGTGCTGCCAGACTCCTGTGAGCGTTATCATTTTTAGCAGCCACTATCAGTCCTGTAGTATCCTTATCTATCCTGTGTACTACACCGGGACGCAATACTCCGTTTATACCGCTTAAGTTATCCCTGCAGTGGTACATCAGCGCATTTACTATCGTACCTGTGTAATTACCTACTGCAGGATGCACAACCATGCCCTTTGGCTTGTTTATGACGATGACATCGTCGTCCTCGTAGACTATGTCAAGCGGTATATCCTCGGCTACTATGTCAGGTACTATCATCTCAGGCAGTTTCAGCAGTATCTCATCGCCGTACTTCGGTACAAGCGACGCTTTTACCTGCTTTCCGTTTACCAGAACATCTCCGTTATCTATCAGTTTCTTGATAAAGCTCCTGGACAGACCATTTGCACTCCCGTCATCGGACGCATTAGCCTCGCTTCCTCCCATAAAAGGACTGATAGCCAGGAGTTTGTCTATGCGGAGATCCTCGAAACTATCATCTATTATTATTCTAAACTCGTTTCTGTTATCCATAAATATCTTTAATTACATGCTTTTTCAAGTAGCTTCAGATTTGTTTTCTTTGTCGGTTATATTTTCTGTATCTGTAGTATTATCTTTATCAGATTTAGCATCCTTCTTTGATAACCCAATAAAATCCAGATCCTCATCCTTATAGTAGAATATCATAAGGATCACCAGCACTACCATTGCCCAGGTGATAAAGCAGTCAGCCACATTAAACCTTGGAAAGTCGATAAGCTCGATGTAGACAAAGTCTGTAACTTCTCCGCGCCAGATCCTGTCTATCATGTTGCCGATAGCACCCGAGACAACCGAAACAGTCAGGAATCTCATAATGTTGTATTTCTTAGCATTAGGGATTTTGATGAAGAAATAGATTAAAAAGAGAGACAGTACTATGCTTACTATCGATAATATGTCCACTTTACCCTGGAGCATACCCCATGCAGCGCCTTTGTTGTGTGCAAGACTGAGTCTTAAAACCTTATCTATGATCACAAAGTCTCCGTCTACGAGGTCACGGTCAGCTAAGTATTTTGTTATCTGGTCAAAGAATATCATCGCACCCATGATAAAAGGAGCTATGATAAACCATATTTTTTTGTAGTTCTTTACTTCTGTTTCGTTATTCATTTTGAAGATCCTTTACATTTCAAAAAACCCGTACCAAGCGGTACGGGTAGCTTGCATTTCTTAGTTGTCGGAAAGATCTGAAAGGTTCACATCTCCGTCTTTTTTCTCATCATTGTCCTCAAAGTCGCTGAAGTCAAACTCAACCTCTTCGGCATCGTCATCAAAGCCGGCTTTTAAAAGACTATCGGTCTTTTCATCAGCTACCAGCTCATGAACATCGTCGTTCTCTTCCTCTTTGGGCTCTTCTTTTTTATCCTCATCCTCTGTAATGAAAGCATCAAGTCTAGCCACATTTATTGAGAAAGCATCGGTCTCGAGCATCTCTATCTGAGCCTTAGCCAGGTTTTTAAACTGCAGCTTGTACTTTTCATACTGCTGTGTAAGGGCGATAGTCTTGTTGTGCAGTGACTCGAGCTCATTTCTCGCATCAGCCAGCATGATGTTTGCCTTTACCTTGGCTTCCTTCTCGATGTTCTTTGCCTCTTTGTTAGCAGCCTCTTTAGTGGTCTCGGCTGTCTTTTCAGCAAGTACCAGAGCCTTCTGAATGGTCTTTTCTATGGACTTGTAATACTGTATACCTTCGTTTAAGACAGCTACCTTGTCCTTTAACTCCATGTTTTCACGGTAGAGTGTCTCATAATCCTTAGTTACTGCACGGAAAAATGCTTCAACGTCCTTCTTGTCATATCCCAGACCGCCGGACTTAAAGGTCTTTCCTTGCATTTCAACCGGTGTAAGCATCTATTATCTCCTAAAATTTTGATTTAGTTCAGAACAGGTACATCAAAGCCTGTCTGCTCAGCGATCTCTGCGTAATCTCCTGAGATATCTACATTGTTAGGTGCACAGATGTAGATGTAGCTGGAGATGTTGAAAAGCTTGCCATCGATAGCATAGATGGTACCTGACAGGAAGTCGATAATTCTCTGAGCCATAGCGATATCGAGATCTTCCATGTTTACAACAGCAATCCTGGATGAAAGCACTACATCACAGATGTCCTGAGAATCATTGAAGTTTATGGGCTTCATGATGCATACTTCATTACCCATCCTGGTTGTAGAGATCGGGATGAACTTGCTGCCGTAAGGACGGTCGATCTTTAAGCTCTTTGTGTTAGTATCTCTGTCGATGTAAGCTGCTGCATTGTTTCTTGAAGAGTTCTTTGATGAATAGCCCGAGTATGAATCGCTGTTTCTGTCGGGAACGTCGTAGTTGTTACGTGAAGAAACGCTGTTAGCCCTGAACTGGTCTTTCTTAGCCTGCTCAGCCTTTTTAGTTTCCTCTGCCTCGTACTCATCAAAAGCCTCATCGTCATCGTCAAAATTGAATGCGCTCTTAATCTTGTCAAAAAATCCCATGGTATATAATCCTCCTACTGCTCTTTTACTAATATTACTCTTTTTTTCACCTTGTATATGTTACAATGTAACTCAGATAGTACTTATGATAACTCTATGTAGATCAACAGGATACTACTTAATTGAATAGTCCCTCTTGCCAAATATACCGGTACCGACTCTTACACAGGTGGCACCCTCTTCTATGGCAACCATATAGTCCCCTGTCATACCCATAGACAATTCACACATACTAACATTATCGATGTTTTTATTTGCAATGTCAACACTTAATTTCTTCATTTTTGAAAAAAATTGACGATTTTCTTCAGGATCATCGGTATAAGGGGCTACACACATAAGTCCTTTAACCCTGATATGCTTAAAACCGGCTATTTTTTCAACAAATTCGAGTGTATTGTCAAAGTCCAGACCGAACTTGCTCTCCTCGTCACCGATATTAAGCTCAACAAGTATGTCAGTCACAACACCCTTCTTAGCAGACTCATCATCTATAGCCTTAGCCAGCTTCTCAGAGTCTACCGAGTGAATCATAGCCACTCGGCCTATGATATACTTTACTTTGTTTGTCTGCAGGTGTCCTATGAGGTGCCACTCGATATCCTTGATGCCCTGCTCCTCAAAGTGATCCATCTTGCCAACCAGCTCCTGGACCCTGTTCTCACCGAAAACCCTGACACCGCACCTGTATGCTGACTCCAGCACATCCACAGTGTTGTTCTTTGAGACCGAGATGAGCTTTATCTCACTTCTATCTCTCCCGGCCTTCGCCGCCGCCTTACATATATTCTCTTCAACTTCCTGAAGATTTTCTTTAATTTCTTGCTCAGTAAGCATATTTTTCTATCCTTTTTACTTATATCTAATAACTAAGTATTATAAAACAGGTGCGGTGGCTATAGGTTGTTTCGCCACGAGCGTGTGGCGGAATTACCTATAGCCACCGCACCGTGGTCATAACCACTTAATAAATAATCTGCTTATCCTTAGCTTGGGTCGCATCCAGCGCTATGTGATCATAGAGCTGCAATCCATCCCTGGCGCCCTTCTTTACGATAGCATACTCCGCATTCTGCCTGATACGCTCAACCCTTACGAACTGGAAGTAACCCTTATTGACGATGTAGACACCCTCTATGGTATTGGTGAGACCAACCTTAAACCTCTCACCCGTTTCAGGGTTGTCCAGTACATCGCCCGCATCCAGCAGTTCCGTGTCTATATAAGCATAGTAATCATCAGAATAATACTTTGAAGGATATACCGGGATATAGATAGGATTACCGGTCTCCTCACTGTAACCCTCTTTCTTAAATACCTGACCGGTATACTGATGATCATCACACAGCAAGGTCAGAGGTACCAGATAAAACTCCTTCTTTGTGATGGCTGAAAGCGGAACCTTGAGACCTCCTTCAACGCTTGACTCAAACTCGACCGTCAAAAGACGATCATCAATATACATAGGCATGTACTTATCAAGTGAAAGCACAGCATAATAACTGCTTCCGCGCTGTACAGTCTTTAAACCGCACTCTATGGGCAGATAATAGTCATTGATATAAACAGATACAGTCTCAAACTCCAGCAGACTGATATAAACATTTTCAGGTACCTTTACTGCTATCTGCCAGTTCTCATCGGTAACCACACGGCATATAGGCTCACCTGCCGAAACAAGACCGGTAGACCTTAAGTTCTTCTGACCGACATCATAGCCTTTATCAAACATCGCATCGGTTACCTGTTCGAAATCAATACCGCAAAGCTTATCATTTCTATAGGAAACAACACCTGCTTCTTCAGCCCTCTTGATATGGAAAGCTGATGTAGAACCGATACTTGCGATAGATTTCATGTTTTCTATGCTTGTATCGTTAACCAGTTCATATATGGTATCGCTAACTTCACGCTTAAATTCTGCTACTTCATCAAACCTAAAGCCTGAATAATCATCAAGATAACCATAGATAACGTTCTTTATCTGCTTGATATCATTGTCCTGCAGCTGGTTAACACCGCTCTTTTCCAGTATTTCAGTATACAGCTTGCTACCCTCATCCACACTGAAAATGACACCATTTTTCGAAGAACGCTTACCGTTCTGTATATAATAGTTGATGTAGCCGGCATAATCCGAAGAAATAATATTCTCTTTTCTCAGCGCTACACCGGTAAACCTGCTTTCAGTACTGATATTATCGCCCTGTACCTCATAGATGGCAACCTTGTTCTTATTTGCATAGAACAGGATATTTATGATCAAATAAATAAAAATGACCGCAAAAATAAGAGCCCCGAAAAATTCCGGGCGAAGATGCCTGGTCAGGTTTCTTTTAGGGACCTTCGTAATCTTGCCGCCCTGCTGACCACGCTTTATATGCTCTTTTCTGCCATCATTCCTGTTAGACATTTCTCTTACCATTACACAGGCATTAAATATTTCTCTTTCCTTATTATATAACGACTTTTGACCGGTGTGCCTGCCTCCCCGGCATCCATATTTGAAAAATAGGATTGGGAACTGTCCAAAAACAGTTCCCAAACTGTCGTACTAAACTATTTAATTATAATGCAACGATAACCTTCTGAGCTACTGACTCTGAAAGCTGGCTCTTGTCCTTAGACATCGAGATAACAAAGTCAACATTGAACTTTGCTGAGATCATATCTATCTTTTCGATGATCGGTGTAACATCGACATCGGTATTTTCAATGCAAGCGAGACTTAAGAAGCTGTCAAGATAAACAACCTCTAAGTCGTGATCCTGTGAAATCATACCGCACAGGAAACCAATAAACTCACTGTAATTAGTAACACAATATTCATTTACGTTGATGAGACGAACCTTTCTGTCGAGCTCGTACATATGTTTAGAATTCTTATCAAGATAAACTAAAGTACCTGAACTCTCCTTTACCTTTGTGTTTACCTTGTCTAAAAGAATCTTTGTTTTGCCTTTGCCTTTGCTTCCGGCTATAATCTGAACCATATATATCGCCCCTTTCGGTTATTTTTACGTACAAGGAATATTAAATTCTTCGCTGTGTTAAGAATGACAAATGACGTACATTTTGATAAGTCGAAAAAAATTTAAATATTTCAAATACGTTAGATATAGTATATAACATTTCACCAAAAAGTACAAGTAATATCTTAATTATTTACACAAGTTTAACAATTGATTCATATCGGCGTACAGATTGTCATATGAGGTGCTCTTGAAAACGCATGTAATGTACTGTTTTCCGTTATCTTCGTTCTGGCTGAGGATTATCAGACAGTATCCTGCGGCCACAGTCATACCTGTTTTACCGGAAAGTACCGTGATACCCTCTGGAGCCTTTTTCTTCCCAGCAAAATAGAGGTTTGTTGCAGTCATTTCCAAGGTCTTGGGTACTCCGTGAAGATCCCTGTACTCACAGGTATATGACTTTGTTGAAATAATCTCTGTCAAACGCTTGTTTTTGAGGCATTCGTTAAATATCAGATAGATATCGAAGGGCGTTGTATAATGGTCCAAAGCGTGAAGGCCGTTGGTATTGGACATATGGGTATCTTTGGCTCCGATCTTCTGTGCCTCTTCGTTCATCTTTGCCACGAAGGACTTTTCATCGCCGCAAACACACTCTGCAACCGCTACAGCAGCATCATTACCTGAGTAAATCATAAGGCAGTACAGGAGCTGCTCAAGAGTAAAGGTATCGCCCATCTTAAATCCGCAAAGCTGAGCACCGGGTGTAGTAACTCCACAGTTGTCCTCTCTTACAGTGTACTTAGCATCAAGATCACCGTACTTAAATGCTGTAAGGCATGTAAGAAGCTTAGTGGTACTAGCAGGATAAACCTTACTGTATATATTTTTCGAATAAAGCACACTCTTATCAGTCACACAGAAAGCTCCTGCAGCCTCGGCATAAAGTCCAAGATCCTCGTCCACACTTACATCATCGACCTCGAAGCAGATATCTTCGTATAAAAACTCGCCCTCTGTAGTTTTCTTGAGATCAGCCAGAGCCAGATCCTCCACCTCGGCAGTAATCTCTTCATCCTCAAATGTCGGATAAAACATGGAAGAGGTCACCTTTTGACGGCTCACAGATGCGCTGCAGCCGCTAAATACTAAGGTTATCACTAAAAAAACAGGAATCAACCTTTTCATGACAATTCTACCCTTCCATATTAGATATAATATAAATTTACTCCTTATACAGATCTCTCCAATCCAGATCACCTCTGTCAAGTGCCTTGATCAGCAGCTCTGCAGTGGCCACATTGGTAGCATAAGGAATATTATGAATATCGCAAAGCTTAGCCAGGTTAAACAAATTAGGTTCATGAGACTTTGGATTTTCCGGATCCTGCAGGAAAATCAGCATATCCATCTCATTATGCTCAATAAGAGCACCCATCTGCTGAACACCGCCAAGATGTCCTGCCAGGAACTTATGCATCTGCAAACCCGTAGCCTCCTCTATAAGACGGCCTGTGGAAGCAGTAGCATATAGATTATGCTTGCAGATAATACCTCTGTAAGCGATACAGAAATTCTGCATCAAAATCTTCTTAGCATCATGTGCTACAAACCCAATATTCATAAAATCCTCCAAACTTCCCCGTATTTTCGTCATACCGAGTAATTAAATACTCAGGATGACAAATATTTATTTGTCTACATACCCTAACTCCGATTCTTCCCTCACCTTAGCCTTACCCCTAGGCTGAAGGCTTACGTTTAGCAAAATGCCTATCATCAGCAGATTTACCAACAATGAGCTTAACCCCGAACTCATAAACGGAAGTGCTATACCGGTGTTTGGAAGTATGTAAGTAACAACTCCGACATTAATTGAAACCTGAACCAGGAGCATGGACCCAAAGCCCACGGCTATCATTCTCCCCAAATAGTCTTTCGACTTCCTGGCTATCCTGATTATCATCAGGATCATAATAGCGTATCCGAGAAGTATTATCACGGCTCCGATGAAGCCGAATACCTCACAAATAGAAGCAAAGATGAAGTCACTCTCTCGTACAGGTACGCTTCTTGATGCGAGATTTGCTTCAACTCCCTGTAAAACCTTGCCTGTAAGTCCGCCCTGCTTTATAGCTGCTACGGCATTCTGCTGCTGATATGCAAGCTCAGGGTAATCCTCCGGATAAAACAGTGATTTAACACGGTTAACCTGATATTCGGTAAACACCGTCTGGAAATCCTGCTGTATATACCATAGCAGGAATATGGCAGTCGGTACCAAAACAGCCAGAATAGGTACTATATACTTGTATGAAACGCCTGATATCAGTACCATGACCGCAAAAACAACAAACAGAAGTATCGTAGTAGACAGATCAGGCTGCTTGAATATGAAAACAAGCGGAACCGCTACTATAGCAACTGAAACAGCTAATACCCACAGCTTCTTTATATACTTATGCACCTTAAAGAAAAACCATGCCAGCGTGATAACTACAGCTATCTTTACAATTTCGGAAGGCTGGAACTCAAAACCCGGGTTTTTTTCACCCAGTGACGGATCACCGCCGATCTTTATCCAGCGCTTTGCCGAATAATGTGCCCAGCCATATATGGGCGGCTTATCCACAAACCTGCATATAAGCAGCAACCCTATGCCCGCCAGATATATCAGCGGTGACAGTTTTGCTATGATATGATAATCTATAAGTGCCACGACCAGTATCAGTCCGATACCTATCGCAAACGCTAATATCTGTTTTGAATATAAGTTCTGTTTTATCGCCTGTTTCTCATAGTAATCCAGTACATAGATCAGATATACTCCTACAAAACCAAGGATATATACTATAAGAAGCAACGGAAAGCAGAAACTTTTAAAATCATATTCCTTTATTGGGAATATCTTCTTTAATACCTTAAGCATCTTCTAATCTTTCCGATTAATCCTTTTTAAATACAAAGGTCTTGTCCAGTGCAGAGCTTAAACCGGAACCATCATCGTCGTTCTTTTTCACATCTTCAACTGTCTTTACTGCAGTCTCAACACTTTTGTATGTAACAGTCTTAATACTGGCAGCTTCGGCTGTTACTGATTTTACACTATCGGTAGTACCGGCACTGTTCTTTACGGTGTCTGTGACACCTTCTGCACTCTTTACTCCTGACAACGAAGTGTTGCCCTTTGTTGCATCTGCATTTTTAGTTGAATCAGAAGCTGCACCACTTACACTGCTATCAGAACTATCAGATGCAACACCACTCTTTGTATTTTCTGTACTCTTAGCTGTATCCGAGGCAGTGCTGTTATTAGCAACTTCCTTAGAGCTTTCCGTACTCTTTAATTCATCAGATGCAGCATTACTCTTTGTAGTTTCCGTACTCTTTGCTGTCTCTGTGGTACCTGTAGTTTTCTTAGCTGCCTCAGTAGTTGAATCGGCTGCCTTAGTATTATCAGCAGGTGAATTACGCTTAACACCCTTTATAGGTATATTGGCGCAAAGCGCAGGAGTCATGGCACCGTGCTCGTTAGGAGCCTTGGTAATATTGAAATCCAGCTCAGCTGTCTCTATATCTACATATTTAGAAAGAACGGAAATGATATCGTTCTTAATCCTCTCCAAAGTTTCCTGAGGAAGGCCTGTCCTGTCAGACTGAAGGACGAACTTTATCCTGTCTACGGCATGGCTTGCAGAAGATTCTGTTTTCTTTTTGAAAAAATAATCCCAAAATGCCATTTAGTTCCTCCTTACTTCTTCTTGCCAAACAATCTCTTAAAGAAACCTTTCTTAGCAGCAAGATCAAGGAAAGGTACTTCTTCACCGGTTACACGTCTGCATATGTTCATATATGCCTGACCTGCCTTTGAATCATTACCTACCAAAGGCTCACCGTTATTTGTAGCAACAATGATACCTTCATCATCGGGAACAACGCCGATAAGATTGATAGCCAAAATCTCAACTACATCCTCACTCGACATCATATCGCCGGTCTTAACCATCTCCATACGGATCCTGTTAACGATAAGATCCGTCTTTTTCATCTCATGAGCCTCGAGGAGTCCGATGATCCTGTCGGCATCTCTTACGGCACTAACCTCGGGAGTAGTAACAACCAAAGCCCTGTCGGCACCTGCTACAGCATTTTCAAAGCCCTGCTCGATACCTGCGGGGCAGTCAATGATGATGTAATCAAACTCGCTCTTAAGCTGATCGCAAAGCTGTTTCATCTCCTCAGGTTTAACAGCCGATTTATCCCTGGTCTGGGCTGAAGGTAAAAGATAAAGATTAGGATATCTCTTATCCTTGATCAGAGCCTGCTTAATCTTGCAGTTGCCCTCTATAACATCAACTAGATTGTAAACAATCCTGTTTTCAAGTCCCATAACAACATCCAGGTTTCTTAAGCCTATATCTGTATCGATCAGAACAACCTTCTTGTCCAGCTTAGCAAGACCTGTACCGACATTCGCCGTGGTAGTGGTCTTACCAACGCCTCCCTTACCGGATGTTACTACGATTACCTCACCCATTTTACTAGTCCTCCTATAAAATGCCAGTCCAATCTGACACGAACTTCACATTATTACTATTTTACTAAATATCGAATCATTTTTCAACTACTATTTTTTATCCCTAAGATTATGACATAGCCATATTTTAAATATTATCCAAGATGACTCTATTATATATCATTTTCAGCATTCTACAGATGTAGACTGTTTATAACATCCTTGGTCAGAGGAGAAATGCATATCTGATCATTGTCTAGATACGCAATTTTAATCTCCTTGCCCACTACACCGGCCTGATTATCAGGAGATCTAGCAATGATATCACCGATACGCAGCTGAACAGGCATCATATCCGAGCAAATAACAAAGCAATCCTTGTTGCCGCCTACACCTGCCCACGCAGTACCCCTCAAAGTACCCAGAACAATGATGCTACCTTTCGAAATAAGGCTCGCACCCGGATTAACATCACCGAGTACAACGATACCGGCATCAGTCTCAATTGACTGACCGGAACGCAGATTGCCTCTGTGAATCTTAGCATACCCGGTTAATTCCTCCAGAATCTTATCATTAACCGCAGCCGCAAACTTACCGTTAGCCTCTTCTGAGTTGTCAAGGAGACATACAATATCAAGGTCTGTATTGTCAGTGATGATCTTGAGCATCTCTTGCTTCTGCTCATCGGAGAGCTTCTTACCCTCAAAAGCTAACGCTGTCTTAGCATTACCTAAGAACTTTGCGCTCTCACTGAACTTCTTCTCAACCTTTTCCTTCAGTACGTCGTACTCTTCATTTTCATCCAGAACCAAGGTGATACCATTCTTAGTTCCCTTAATCATAACTGATCCGGCCATATCTTTTTCCTTTTTTTGAATTATTTTTTTATACTAAATACATGCAAATTCTTAAGATTACACCTCATCAGTCAGCTACGCTGACAGATACTTCAGCAGGTGCGGTGGCGACAAGTTGTTTCACCGCGAGCTTTCCAATTGATGTTTTCGCGCTCTTAGCACGCCGGTTTTGCGTGCTGCGAAAATGTCAACTGGGATTTGCTGATTGCAAAGAATCTACAACTATAACTCATAAACTATATAATCTAATATCCTAGCAAATCCCAGCAATTGCGAGCGGTGAAATTATTTGTTACCACCGCACCGTGGATATAAACTAAGAAACTAATCAGATACATTGATGTTGGTAACCGTCGTAGTCTTGATGTCGCCCGACAGCAATCCCTCTTTGTTCTCATCATTGAAGTACAGTCCGTACACCTCTCTCGCCAGCTTAGCCGCGTTAGCGGAAGCATAACCGTTAGGCAGTACTACCGTAACACTGATCTCCGGGTCTTCATACGGAGCAAACGAGATAAACAAACCGTGGCTGGGGTGAGTCAGACTGACCTGAGCAGTACCGGTCTTGCCTGCCACAGTAAAGCCTAAGTCCCCGTAGATAGTGTTCAGTGAGTTAGCCGAGGTATTAACCACGTTGTACATACCAAGCTGTACAGCAGCCCACTCGGAGTTAGAGAACATATCAATCTTATTATACACAGTTGCCTTGTTATCCACAACTGTATTTTTCTCTTTGTTAAAGGTCTTGTCCACCAGAGTCAGGTTGTAAACCGTACCCTTATTTGCTATCGCTGTAACATATCTCGATATCTGCACCGGTGCAAAGCTATGGTAGTAACCGATGGATGTACGTACAGCATCCGTTGAGGATATGGTAGGCATAATCTCTGGCAGCTCAACACCTGATTTTTCAGCCAGACCGAAAAGCCTTGCATATTCCTGGATTTTTGCGATACCCTGACTATCGGAGTATTCACCTCGTGAATCCAGTGACATCTCATAACCAACCTTATAAAAGAAATAGTTACATGAATGCTGTATAGCCTGGCTCAGGTTGATGTATCCGTGATTGTCCGGATATTTCCAGCACTTAGGGGAAGGATCAACCTCTTCAAATATACCCTTATCCTCTATCTGTGTAGATGTGGTAATGATATGCTCGCCAAGACCTGCCAGAGCCATCAGAGGCTTAAATGTTGAACCGGTAGCCGTCATCTGCTGTGTAGGTCTGTTAAGCAGAGGAGTAGCCTTATTAGCAAGTAGTTTCTGATAATAATCCCAGTCAATCTTATTGGTCAGCTTGTTGGCATCGTAGGTGGGATATGTTACCATAGCCCTGATATCACCGGTCTTTACATCTGTGATAACTATCGAACCGCTGCATGGCTCCAGAGCCAGCATACCGGGAGTAATCTCAAGATTTCTGAGTTTTTCTATAACAAATGTATACGGAGAAACATTTCCGTTTGCCAGACGATAATAATCATTCCTGTTATACTCTAAAAAGCCCTGTTCATAAAGCAGCAGGCAGCAATCCTTGCCTGAAATCTTATGATTGAATATCAGCTGCCTGTATACAAGCCTCTCAAACTCAGTATTATCCTCAAGTCCATCCAGCACAAAAGCCAGGATTTTTCTGTATATTTCTTCGTTTGTGTTAAAATCATCCTTTATACCAAGCTTATCAAGATTAACCCAGTTATTGTTTATACCATGCTTTAAAAGCTCGGAAAGTGCTATCTCTCCCTCAGCATACTGTTTGTAAACCGGATCACTTGATGATACGTTGTCTTTTAAAACTATTTCACTTTTTTTTAGGAAAGAGTATATATACTCTATATATCCTCTCATCTCATCGGAAAGCTTGTTCATCGGCTCTCCGTTCTCAAAAGCCATAACCGAACTAAGCCTCTCCTTGATAAGCTTCATTCTTTCAAGGAAAGTATTTCTGGTCTGCTTTTCCAAAGGAGTAGCGTCTTCAGCACTCAGATGATCTACATCTATCATGCCATTTTCAAAAAATGCATTGTATACTTCATAAATAGGTATCGTAATCTTATTTGCTACGCTGCCTTTTCCGCCATAATCATCAGAATTAACTATTTTTGAGATAAGTATGGCGGCAATATTGTTTTCCAAAATATGATAGCAGGCAATCTGAGTCTCACGGTCAATGGTCAGATATACATCATTACCCGCAAGAGGTTCCTTTTTTACTTCCTGGTCGATGAGTTTACCGGCTCCGTTAAGTGTGATCTCCATCTCACCCTTGGTACCGCGCAGTACTGCATCATATTCTTTTTCTATACCGGTCTTTCCTATAACATCAGATGTCGAATATATAGGAGTATCATACCCGGCATTCATGGTCTCGACCTCTTCGTCGTTCATAGCACCGACATAGCCGAGTATATTTGCAAAATAAATACTGTCGTTATAAACTCTCAAAGTCTGCTGCTTTATCTCCACTCCGGGCAGATCTGCAGCATTTTCCATAATGGCAGCTATCGTCTTTTCATCAACATTGCTGGCTACAGTAAACTGTGAATACTGAGGATAAAGGTTGAACAGCGTATAACGGAACATCGCTATCTTCAGACTAAGATCCAGTGGATAATCATCTGAAATACCGAACATAGTGACATTTTTACTGCCGTTCTTTAAGAAATCGAAAACCTCTTCCGCAGTTGCATTTTTCTGCTCTTCAGAAAGATCCGATATTCTCTGCAATCCGTATGCGTTCTTTTTAAACCTGAGTTCTGCGTTTCCTGTTACATTAAACACAAGCTTTCCTGTCTCATCCTGCTCTATAGCAAAAGTTAGCTCCGGCTCATATCCGTTTTCTTCAAGTATTTTCAACAGCAGGACGATCATCTCATTTTTCTGATCGTTTTTCGTAAACTGAGCGCTGTTGGTCATGACTATAGAATAACTCTGCGTATTGTATGCGAGCAGGTTGCCCTTACGGTCATATATTTCTCCGCGCACGCTCTCGACATACCTTGATGTGACCTGTCTTACCGCAGAACCGGTCGGAACATAGTCCTCATCACGGGTCTCTACTATCTGAAGGCCGTAAACCCTTATTATCAGTACGGCAAACAGAGCTATAGTCATTATGTTCAGGAAAATCAGACGGATTTTAAGAGTTTCCCTGATCTTCCCGGGTATTAATTTTATTCTGTTTAAAATCAGTCTAAATATTCTCATAAATCAAAATGTCTCAAAAATCTTTTCTGCTAAATGCATCAAAACCTTTAAACTCATGTGTTGTGCCGCCTTTTCTCTTTTTAGCGGCAAGGTCCAGTTTGTCAAACAATCTGGTATTTAAATTAAGCAGCCTGAATATGATGATGGATACCATAACGGTATATATCACCCTCGGGAACAGAAATCTCATAGAGAAATGCCCGAAATCCAAGTCTCCCTTTAACAGATAGAACAACACATAATAAATAAAGCTAAATGCAAACTCCGCTGCTCCGATAAGGAAAAGCGGCAATGTATAATCTTCTTCGGAATAAATCCTGTTTGCAAAACCGCAGATATACCCAATCGTAGTATATATCAGAGCAAACAGTCCGATAAGCGAGCCGTATGTACAGTCCAAAAGCAGTCCGCATAAGAATCCGGTAAGCGCTCCTGTCTTCTTTCCGACTATATAGCCCAGAGATGCGGTAACAATGACAAGTATGTCAGGTACAACATCCGCAAGTTTTAAATGTGAGAATACTGTTGTCTGGAATATAAACGACACCAATATCTCAAGCAAAATAATAAGTGTCTTAATTATCATTCATCAAACCCTTCCAGCTTTTCTCTCACAGCCTTTATGATAAGTACAGCCTCAAGATGTTCAAAATCAACAACCGGAGTCAGATATGCCCTTTTATTCAGCTCGGACGGATCCTTTCTGATATTGGATACATAACCGATCAGTATACCCGGCAGGTATTTATCACTGATATACGATGTAACTACCTCGTAATTATCGTATACCTCAGCATTGATATTTATCATCTCGACATCTATAACACCGTCTTCCATCCTTTTGGTATTGCCTTTTACAATACAGGTATCTGAAGTTATCTGGAATCTGCCTGATACCGAGCTGTCATCACTTATGATAGTCCTGATCTTGGCCCAGTTTTTACCGGTCTCTGTAACTATACCTACAAGACCGCCGCCTGCCAGTACATTCATATCGACCGTGATACCGTCATCAGCGCCTTTATCCACTGTCAGCGTGGTACAGAGTCCGTTCGGGTCCCTGCCTATGACTCTGGCAGCCACCTTCTGGGAGTTCTGATATACGGAATCATATTCATACAGCTCTCTGTAGAAGTTTAACTCCGACTTCTCCTGTCCGAGCTTCTGTATCTCAATTTTTAAGTTGTTAACTTCATCAGTCAATTTCTCGTTTTGCTCGATAAGCTCCTCCTTATCGGAAAAGAGCTTCAGTTTCTCCGAAATACCGCCTCCGATGACTGTTAATCCCTGCTGCATAGGAGCAAAGAAATTACCAACTCCTGTCCTTACAGGTGATAAAATATCAGGGAACAGATAGGAAATTACTATAAGTCCCACACATATCATCGCGAGAGCAGTAAATATAAGTTTCGAGCTGATATTGACCTTCTTTTTCTCTCGTCCCATTTGTAATAATCCTTAATCCATTATATCCAGAGACATATATTCTCCGGCAAATATATCAAGTTCTTTTTCTTCCATGATCTTACCGAGTCCAAGAACTACGGACTCGCTGCCTTTTTCAGCAGTGTGAACAGGTAATCCGGTAACCTGCTTTATCATCTTTCCGATATCTTTGATACCCGACAGACCTCCGGACAGATATATACCATATGTCATAACATCCGCGGATATCTCTGGCGGTACATTTGTCAGCATCCCTTTTATTGAGTCAACTATCAGTTCCAGGGTATCCTTTATGGCCAGATGGACAAATACGGAATCCAACGGTATACTTCCTGGCAGTCCGGTGATCGTTTTTCTGCCGAAAACCTGTAAAGTGATGACATCATCTTCTTCGGGATGCAGAGCAGATGCCAGTTTTACCTTTATCTGTTCAGCAGTCTTCGGCCCGACTATAAAATTATAGTATTTCCTGACTGCCGCTATGATATTCTCATCAAGTCTCCTGCCACCGTAGGATATGGTCTTACTCATAACTATACCGCCGTTGGAAAGTACTGAGAGCTCGGTAGTATCGGCTCCCATATCAACTATGACGGTACCGGTCACTTCATGTATATCCACACCTGCACCCAGTGCATCCGCTATCGGTTTATCAACAACCCTGATAACTCCGGGCTTTATGTCGCATAGTGACAGTAATTTGATATATGCTCTTTTTTCAACCTCGGTGATATTTGTTGGTATCGCTACCAAAAATTCCTGGCCGTTCATCTTACCGTGGAGCTCACCCAGTTTTTCCGATATTTTATTAAGCTGGAACACCATATTGTTGATGTCGGCAGGCACGCCGGATCTGACCGGATATGAAACCTCTATGTTCGGAGGTGTTTTGCCTTCCATCTGCCATGCCTCATCACCGATGGCTATTACCCTTTTCTTATCAAATACGGCTACGGCATCTCTCTCGTTATATATAATGCCTCTGGCCTTTTGATATATTTTCAGGGTACTTGACCCCATATCTATACCGTAAACTCGTGACATTTCATATACCGGGCTTAATCCGGCATCCTCTCTTTCATAATAATCCGTCAGCTTTAAAGCTTATATAACGGTTATCGCCTATTATTATGTGGTCTCTTAATCTGATGCCCACATAATCAGCCGCTGTTTTTACAAATTTGGTTACATTCTTGTCCTGTTCGGACGGTACCGGGTCTCCCGAAGGATGGTTATGCAGCATGATAAAATGAACCGCATCGAGCCTCAGACCTTCTCTTAATATCTCTCTCGGCTCCATCATGGATTTTCCGACCGCTCCCTCAAAAAGGACAATATCAGATATCAGCTTTAATCGGCTGTCGAGATACAGGATACGGGTCTGTTCCCTCTCCAGATGTCTCATCCTCTCCATATAAAAGCCTGCTACCTGATCTGCATTGGCAAATGATATACCCTCGCGTCGCACATCCTCTGCCATTCTTTTTGATATTTCCGCTGTTGCCAAAAGCTGTATCGCTTTGACTTTTCCGATCCCTTTTATCTTTTTCAGTTCCTCAAAAGTCAGATGGTTTAGTATATTGATCCCGAATCTGTTACCTTTCAGGTTCAGTATCTTCGATGCCAGTTCCGTGACTCTTAAGTCTTTATATCCTGCCTTTATTATAATAGCCAGCAGTTCCGAATCAGATAATACCGAAGGACCGTATTTTTCGCATTTTTCATATGGTCTGTCGCTTTCGGGTAGATCCTTTACAGTAAGATATTTCATAGGTTCCTTTCTTACTCTTCGCTAAGACCGTAAATTTTTTCACACACGAAATTATTATATCATATTTTTCAATAAATGTATAGTTATTTTTCCTGTCCGCTCACCTTAAGGACTCTGTCCAAAGCTGTAAGTATACCCAGCTTTGCATGGTACCAGGTGAGGCCTCCCTGGAAGTATACAGCGTAAGGCTCTGTTATAGGTCCGTCAGCAGAGAGCTCTATGGAT
>JAEEVK010000177.1 GCA_016287095.1 Lachnospiraceae bacterium | reverse complement strand
GTTAAGTGCTGAGAAATGAACAAATACGTCATTTCCTTCTTCATCAGAGATGAATCCGTAACCCTTCTTGGAATTGAACCACTTTACAGTTCCCTTTTTCATTATACTGCCTCCAAAAAATAAAAATCTTAAGTGCATAAACTGCACCTTTAAATACTTTACCACATTATATCGTAAAAGTCAAAAGAAATTTATAAATTTTTAAGAAATATTTGTTAATTACGTGAAAATATGATAAAATGAAAAAAGTACAGCAATTACAAAAAATCGGGAGAACATAATGAGCACCTTTAAATCAGGTTTCGTAGCACTTATAGGCAGAACAAACGTAGGAAAATCCACACTGATGAACCGTCTGATAGGGCAGAAGATCGCCATCACATCAAACAAGCCCCAGACAACTCGTACCAAGATCAGGACCATCCTCACCACGGACGAAGGCCAGGCTATCTTTGTGGATACACCCGGCATACATAAAGCAAAAACTAAGCTCGGAGAGTACATGGTGACTACGGCCGAGAGGACCTTAGCTGAATCAGACCTTATTCTCTGGCTCATCGAACCCACCGACTATATCGGCACCGGAGACAGGCACATTGCAGAGCTTTTAATAACAAACGAGATCAACGGCATCCCCAAGGTCCTTGTCATCAATAAGACAGACACCATAACTAAGGAAAAACTCGTAGAGCTCATCAATCGCTATAAGGATCTCTGTGATTTCGACGATATAGTACCTATCAGCGCCCTCAAAGGCACAAACGAAAACGAGTTAAAGAAGGTCATCTTCAAACTCTTGCCCGAAGGCCCGATGTACTATGATGAAGACGAGTTGACCGACCAGCCTGAAAGGCAGATAGTATCAGAGCTCATCCGTGAAAAAGCCCTCAGATCATTAAGTGACGAGATCCCTCACGGTATAGCGGTAGCCATTGAAAAGATGAAGGAGAGACCGCATAATCCCCGTACAGTAAACACTCCAAATGCTAAAAATCAGGCATTTGCTGATTACACTCCCTTCTATGATATAGAAGCTACCATAGTTTGCGAAAGAGACTCACACAAAGGCATAATAATAGGAAAACAGGGCGCCATGCTAAAGAAAATCGGCACCGCCTCACGTATTGAGGCTGAAGCACTGCTTGGCTGCCGTATAAACCTTAAACTGTTCGTAAAAGTAAAGAAAGATTGGCGAGACAGCGCATTTTTACTCAAGAACTACGGCTATGATGTCGAATCTGACGAGTGAAATATAAAAAGGAATAACCATGACCGGAGAACTTACACTCACGGGCATAGTCCTTAGTTCCATGCCGGTAGGCGACTATGACCGCAGAGTCAGCATACTTACAAGTGAAAAAGGCCGAATCTCAGCATTCGCCAGAAACGCACGCAGACCGATGTCATCCCTGCGTGCTATTAGTATGCCCTTTACCTACGGTAAATTCTCCATGTACGCAAGCCGCGATGCCTATTCGGTAAACGCCTGCGAGAATCCCATCTATTTCGACAGCCTCTCCTCGGACATAGAAAAAATGTACCATGCCATGTATTTCTGCGAGCTGCTGAGTTACTTCACCAGAGAAAACTCTGAAGAGCGGGAGCAGGTAAAACTCCTGTTCACAGCACTCAAAGCACTGGAAAAAGGAAACCAGACACCGGCATTTATCAGGAGAATATTCGAGATACGATGCCTTGCAAATTACGGCGAAGCCCCCAATATCTTCGAATGCTCGGCCTGCATGAAAAAAACAGACACAAAAGCCTGGCTCTTTGACATAAAACAGGGTACCATAAAATGCGAAACCTGCGCAGGACTGAAAAACACCGCATTTCGCAAAGATGGCACAGTACTCACCATCCCCGAAACCGTCAGATACGCCATGCACTACTGCATAACGGCCCAATACAAGAGCCTGTTCGCATTTAAACTCACCCCCGAACTCGAAAACCAGTTCGCAGCTACCGTCGAAGCCGTCATCAAAAATCATGTTGACAAACCATTAAAAACACTTGAAATACTCGAGACGCTGGGGTATAATCAATAAATAGTTGTAAAAAACAAACAACACAGGAGGTCAAATCATGGAATCTATTAAAAAGTATGTAGCAGAATTCATCGGCACCTTTGTACTTGTTCTTTTAGCATGCGGAGTAGCAGCAGTTACCGGCTGTGAAGTACCTCAGGCAGGCTATGTAGCCACAGCACTTGCATTCGGACTTGTCATCGTAGCTATGGCATACTCCATCGGCAACATCTCAGGATGCCACATCAACCCCGCAGTATCTATCGCCATGTTAGTTAGCGGCAAAATGGACCTTAAGGACTTCGCAGGCTATGTAATAGCACAGTTCCTCGGAGCTATCGCCGGAGCAGCAACACTTATGGCCATCATCGGAAAAGACAACGGACTCGGATGCAACGGCCTTTACCAGGGAGACGCCGGTATTTCATTCGTTATCGAAATTATCTTGACATTTGTCTTCGTAATTGCTATACTCGGCGTTACATCAAAGACTGAGAACGGAAACGTAGCAGGCCTTGTAATCGGCCTTGCACTTGTACTTGTACACCTTATCGGTATCCCGCTCACCGGCACCAGCGTAAACCCTGCAAGAAGCTTCGGACCCGCACTTTTCATGGGCGGCGATGCACTCACCAACGTATGGGTATTCGTACTGGCACCCCTTGTAGGAGGAATCCTTGCAGCAATCGTTTACAAATTCCTCGATACACCCAAGGAAACACCTAAGAAGAAATAATTAATAGAAATACAGAAAAGAGGATTATCAAATGGAAAAAACAATGGACAAAATCGTAGCACTGGCAAAAGCAAGAGGCTTTGTATACCCCGGATCAGAGATCTACGGCGGACTTGCAAACACCTGGGACTACGGTAACCTGGGAGTAGAACTCAAGAACAACGTTAAAAAAGCCTGGTGGAAGAAATTCATCCAGGAAAACAAATACAACGTAGGCGTTGACTGCGCCATCCTTATGAATCCACAGACATGGGTAGCGTCAGGACACCTTGGCGGATTCTCGGATCCCCTTATGGACTGTAAAGAGTGCCACGAAAGATTCAGAGCAGACAAGCTCATCGAAGATTACGCAGAAGAAAAAGGCATCACCCTTGACGGCTCAGTAGACGGCTGGTCACAGGAAAAGATGAAAAATTTCATCGAAGAGAATAAGATCCCTTGCCCTACCTGCGGAAAGCACAACTTCACAGACATCCGTCAGTTCAACCTTATGTTCAAGACCTTCCAGGGCGTAACAGAAGACGCAAAGAATACAGTATACTTAAGACCTGAAACAGCACAGGGTATATTTGTAAACTTCAAGAATGTACAGCGTACATCCAGAAAGAAACTTCCATTTGGTATCGGACAGATCGGTAAATCCTTCAGAAACGAAATAACACCCGGAAACTTCACCTTCCGTACACGTGAGTTTGAACAGATGGAGCTTGAGTTCTTCTGCGAGCCCGGTACAGACCTTGAGTGGTTCCAGTACTGGAGAGGCTTCTGCCGTGACTGGCTGCTCTCACTCGGTATCAAGGAAGACGAGATGAGGCTTCGTGACCATAGTCCCGAAGAGCTTTGCTTCTACTCTAAAGGCACCACAGATATCGAGTTCTTATTCCCGTTCGGCTGGGGCGAGCTCTGGGGTATCGCAGACA
>JAEEVK010000176.1 GCA_016287095.1 Lachnospiraceae bacterium | reverse complement strand
TTCGACAGGTCTTGAGTCAGCCCAGTATGTCATCTTAAGCAGTCTGACTACATCCTCAACTTTTATATTCTCTTTACCCTCAACAATCCTGTATTCCATATGATCTCCATGGTAGTTTATCCTGAAAGATATTTTCCGGAGACAACTCCATCAATCCAGAAAATTATATGCCTCAAGAAGATTTTTTATATCTGTAACACCATCCGGAACAGCCTTACCAAATCTGTTCAGCCACAAGGTCTTTATTCCCAGAGCAGAAGCGCCTTTTACATCACTGCTTATTGAATCACCGATATGAATGACTTCGTCAGGCTTAAGCCCTGTTTTGCTAAGTGCCAGTTCGAAAAGTTCTCTACGTGGTTTATATGATCTTGCATCCTCGGATGTAAAAACACCTGCATGGCTAAGACCGTGGTATTCAATGGCGCATATTATGTCCGATGTATCAATGTTTGAAACAATATAAACCGGAACGGGACTTTTACTGAAGAATTCTTTGGCTTCTTCAAAAATCGGAGGTTTCATCCAATGTTCAAACATCATTTCACTTAACTGTGAAGCATCTGCCGAAGAATTGAATTTTGCAATCGTGTGTTCCAATGATTTCCGCTCGAGATCTCTTTGTGTCTCAAACTCGTCACCATATGAGTTAAGAAACATCGTCTGAAAATCATTCCACCAGAAAGAACCTATCTCGGATGTATCAGATCCGTCACCGGTATCTTTAATCATCTGAGTAATCACCTTAATAACTGCGCCATCTTCATGAACAACAGTGCCATAAAAATCTACAAATAAAGCCTTAATCATTGTCTCGCTCCAACCAGCTACTGTTAATCTTCTACACCAAGAGGATCAACCCTATTGTTGCATTATCCTGTTAATATAGTTTACTATTACATCATCCCGACAAACCTGGATTTACATGATAATTTCCGATTGATAATACTGTTCTTGAAACCGAATCAGTCCCATGATTTCTTCTTTGGTATACGAAGCATCTTCAGGACAAACTACCCACTTTTCTTCTACATCGTCATATCGGTGAATAATCGCAATAATTTTGCCTATAAACCGTTCCACTGGCTGATCAACGCCCAAAACATACGCATCCTGTTCCTCGCCGTCAGGGGCAATTATTCCTTCAATATATCCGTAGTTAATAGGATAATACATTTCTTTGTACACCGGATGATAACTTCCAAGCGGTCTGTCAACTGTAACGCAAACAATATCACCAATCATTTTTTATCTCCATAAATCCCGATTTGATTATTTCACTATCCTGTTTAGATTACTGACAGACTATCTTCAACAGTATTTTCGGTATTATTTCAAGTCTAGAGTTGTTATATACCGCTTTTTGTTCCGGTGTACGGAGCACAAGAGACTCTCCTGTTGCAGAATTATCTGAAACAACAAGTAGTGCAACTGCAGGTTTCTCCATAAGATCTGCCATAAGGTAAAATGACGAAGTCTCCATTTCTATAAGACTGACATCAAAGCTTTTAATGAAATCCATATGATCATATTCACACAAGACACTGTCAGTACAAAATACCGGAACCTGTAAGATCGCATAACCTGATTCTTTGATAATGCTAATGACATTCTCAACAAATGCCGGGTCATTAGGATATATCTTACCGAAAGGCTTATACTCCTTTATATCCTCCATCAGATAACCATTAGCAAGATTACCAGAAACACTATATAAAGGAGTACAGATCGAGCCAAGGCCGATTTCTTTTGTAAGAGATCCCACAGCACCCAAAAAGATCAGTTTTTCAAAGTCCAGGAAAGCGCACAATGATAATTCATCGATCAAAGAGCTTGCACCCGGACTTGTCTGTATCCATGCAATAAGGAAACCATTCCCTTTTACCTCATACCCCGATATGTATGAATGAATCGCGGTGGTCACAACTTCTACATCAAACCCGGCCATTATCTTTGTAGGTTTCCAACCGGGAGCAACAACCAAAAGATCATAATGTTTATCTACTGATAATCCAAACTCGGAAAAGACAGCGGACGCATAATCCTCAGTTGACTTATCAGCATCGAAAATATCCTTTAATCGTTTTTTCACGGTTCACCTCCGTTCGCTTATACTGATTATTATCTTGACTAAGGGTCTTCCTTAGCCGTGTACCAATATTATATCAGTACACGGCTGATTCCGACTCGACTAAATAGGGTAGATCACGTTTATGATAATAGAAGACAGATGTCACATCTTAGCAATTGTCCATAGAGCCTTGAGATGCTTCTTTGACTTGCGTTCGATGTGGTTGTATTTGCTCGATGATATCCAGTCTATCAGGCAGGGTTTGGGGATCAGATATCTGTCCAGCATATCAAATGCCTCGAGCTTCTCGGCGCGGATCCATTGCGTGACGGTAGAAGGCGCATAGCCGGTAAATCCTGCGACATCAGCTACACTGAGAAGCTGCGGCATACGGCGGAGCTTGCTCGTATAGAATTCACGCAGAGCATCCTCATTGATCTCCTCGTCGGGATTGACCCTCAGGACCAATGGCTTGGCTTTCTTTGTGCTTTTGTACCAGCCTTCGGGCGCTACGTATTTGTGGGGATTAAGCTCCCAGTCTTCAAAGAAATTAATTAAGTCCTGTTTCTTTATGAAGTAGCAGCGCGTTGCTTTGCCGCTGCAATAGGCAGGGAGAAGCTTGCTCTGTATCAGATACAGTGCCGTGCGCTTGCTCATGTGTCCGACGATGCGCACCTGTTCCTTGCTGAGCAATTCCGGGTAGTTTTTCAGTTCGTTTAAATCCAATTTCATAATGATTAAGTCCTTTACAGATTATTTATCCCTGAGTGACTTCGATCATTCGGCAAAAAGCTGCCGTGAAATCGTGTGTTTCTTGCATCTTTTCTTGCATTTATGCAAGAAAACTCGCATTTTTCGTCTTTTTTACGCTTCGATTCGAACCGTATGTGGTTCGTGTCAAATCGTGTCTGATTTGTCCGTTCAAGCCTTTTGTCTATTAGTTTGGAGGTGAAATGAGTTGCTATGAAATTGATACGTTCTTTATACGTTTCTTATTTATGCGGCCGAAATCTTGAAAACCGTTTGGGTGCAAGCCCACGTGGGTTCGAATCCCACCGTCTCCGCCAGGAAAAGCCCGTAAACACTGCGTTTGCGGGCTTTCTGTTTTCCCGACTTTTCTGTCTATCAGCCTGTTAACTCCGAAATTTTGGGGACACATTGGCTGTTTTTGGGGACACATTGATCCGAATTCGAACCTCCCAACTTGTTTTGAAGTCGCGATTGGGGAGAGGGAGACCATTCTCAAGCGCTATAGAGGATGCAACCTTAGCTGAGTAATCAAGATGCGAGTAGATATCAGCTGTCGTACTGAAAACGCTATGACCTAATCACATTATTAAGTGTATGTCCATTATGTAATAAAAAGAGGTCAGGTCTCGTTATGAGACCAAACCTCTTATGATCTTATTAAAGAGTCCTCGCATCATCCATACTATGTATGTTTATAACCAACGAAGAAGGACTCTTCTTATTCGATACCTGCCTGGGACACTTGTTTCTACTTCTTGTGATAGAATTCAATTAACTAATAAGGGTAGAAAGAAGGTACAAATAATGAAGAAAGTATTGTCACTTATCCTGACGGCTGCTATCGGCGTATCCTGCATCGCAGCATGCTCGAAGGAACCCGCTGAGT
>JAEEVK010000056.1 GCA_016287095.1 Lachnospiraceae bacterium | reverse complement strand
GACTGTTATGTCGTCTGTTTGCCTTGCGTTAAAACGTCCAACTTCAGCTCTCATTTGCCCCTGCCAGATATAAATATAGCCCTGAAACGCAGAAATTTGCCCCAATTTAATGTTTTTAATATTCAGTGTTGTTTCTTCCTAGCGTTTACTTTTTCATTTAAGTCTGATATAAATTTATAGCCCTTTCCCCATACAGTCTCAATCATATTTGAGAACTGCTCGCTTACCTTCATCTTTTTGCGCAGACGGCTCATTATCACCATTATTGTCTGGCGATCGGTATCGAGATACTGGCCGAAAATCTTTTTCCCGATTTCTTCAAATGTGACTGTCCTGTCGGGATTCTCTATCAGAAAAATCAATGCCTCATATTCCCTGTTAGTCAGTATTACCTCATCTTCATCGAAGTAAACCTTGTGTTCTACACGATTTATTCTGACCTTTCCGTATTCCACGATATTTGTACTTCCCTTATCGTTTGCAGACACCTTGGATATACGCCTCAGCACTACGTCTATCCTGACTTTAAGCTCCTTTAAGCTATACGGCTTAACGATATAATCATCGCCTCCGAGCATCAGTCCTTTTAACTTATCCTCTTCAGAACTCCTACCCGTAAGGAAAATTATGGGTGCGTCAGAAAACTCACGGATTTTCAACGCAACATCATACCCATCCATTTCAGGCATCATGATATCTAAAATGATACAATCGGGTTTCTTACTTTTGGCAATTTTAATCCCTAAGTCGGCTTTGTCACTTCCAAGCACCTCAAAACCGACATTTTTCATATATTTCATATTAATGCCAAGAACTTCACTATCATCATCTATAAACAACAGTTTAGCCATAAAGCACCATCCTACTTTCTCTTAAATATCTTTAACGGAGCAGCAACTACAAACCTTATTGGTCTTATAAAAAGCCAGCATCCTGTAAGCATCCGGTAAAAGAGACCGGTAACTTTTATAGTCTTCCCTTTTCTATGCAGCTCTGTCATAATACCCAAAAAACATTCTAAAGGTAACGGACCTTCAAGCTGCTTTTCGTTGTCACCAACCATATAAATGCCATCTTTCTTGACTCGGCACACACGATGAAGGATCAGTTTGCCCGGATAAACGGGTGCATTATCGGGACGTCTGAAAAGCAGGACATCTCCTCTTTTTGGCTTACGATCATTAAGAGGTTCAACTATCACACTGTCTCGGCCCGGCACTATAGTAGGATGCATGCTGTTTCCCTGAGGATAAAAACCTACAGGAGTGCCTGCATTTAATAACGCTTCTATATCTTTTTTCTCCTGCATGTATCCTCCCATTCCTTAATTTCAGTTTTATTACTACCATACTTTAATATTAAGATTTTTGTCTATCTAGGCCGTTAATGTACTCCTGATATAGTTCAGAGTGATAACACAATATCATCATGGATCAGATAGCCAGCTTCATCATTCATATTGCAATGTAGCCTCTTAACATATATAACTTTCACTATTTCAGAAACAATTTCAAATGTTTTCTCCAGCATTATCTTGTCCCAAACCGATGTTGTAAGTCTCTGCTGCACATAAAGAATCTTATTTTCTTCGCTAAGTGCCTCAATTCTGTTATTTGAAGACTGTTTCAGCAAAATAATACCGCCCAACGTTCTTTTCCTGTTTTCAAAGATTCCCGAAGTTCCGCACCATGGAGTTCCATAAACATACGGGATACCGTTTTCCAGGCCGATCAGGTTTAAATCTCCGTTAACCACAGGAGTATCAAATAATTTTTTCCATATCCCGCAATGAGTACTTTTTCCTGTCCCCGAAGGTGCAGAAAACGCCCAGACCTTCTCATTGAACAAAATTGAGCAGGAATGTAGCATCACTCTATTCTTGTTCAAAGCAAAAATAAGAAAAGCTATCCGTATAGCATAAAACAAATTTAATCTGACTTCATCCGATGGCTGTTCACAGTAGAAACGGGCACATGATCCATCCTTTAACAAGTGTAATTCTTCGATACCGCTTAAACTGTGAAAGAAAAGTACATATTCTTCCGGATATTCCAGAACAGTCAGTTCGTTATGATGAATAAGGACCGTAGCATTTTTTTCTTTTCTCAGCTCTTGATCAATATCCGAAGTCTCTGTGTCTGCATCTTCTCCTTCAAGATCAAAAAATTCGCCTTCATTTTCGGCATTTTCAAACAACTCTTCAATATTTGTTACCTGGATTTTCATGACAGATGACGAGTTAAAGCCGTCATCTGTATAGTCATTTTTATCTTTGAACTCCTCAAATGACTCATAGAAATACCTGTCATCACCATAAAACAATACAGAAAGTCCCCCGATCACATAACTCCCAACCTTTTCAGGCTGACATTTCGTCACAGTTTCGCTTATATCATCTGTGTCTTCCTTGAAACCGGTATATTTTGGTGACAAAACCGGATCTCCGTTTCTGCAAAGACTGCAGCTACATTTAAAGATACTTTGGCTGCCTTCAAGCATACCCCTGTCTTTTAGAGATCTGATAAGTGTTTCTATATCTTTTCTCAGATTTTCGATATCTTCCTCTTCTGCATCAAAATATTCAGCGCATTTTCCCACCAGGTCATCAAATGATATCTCCTGTTCCAACTGCTGCCATATAAATTCACAGGTTTCGTTTATCTTAATCCCTTTGTTATACTCAGCTATCATTTGACCTACCGGAAGCAGATATATTGAATTATCTATTTTTTCAAGCACAAACTTATCGTTTCGTTTCATGAGATAAAAGGTTACTCCTTATATATACTGTTATTATATGCTTAAATTACAGTATAACATTTTTTTACAGAAAATTCTATATAATGTTGAAAATTTCTCACAATTGTATTATACTATATAATAAGATATTAATGGATTATTAAAGGGGAGAGATCTATGGATACATTATATATTGTGATGCCTGCTTACAACGAAGAAGCCAACATACTTAGCGTAGTAGACTCATGGTATAGCATACTTGAAGATAAAAATCCCGATTCCAGGCTGGTTGTTGCTGACAGCGGCAGTAAAGACGCCACTCACAATATACTGGTCAAATACAGGAGCACACATCCTCAGCTTGAAATATTGGAACATACAGATCGACAGCATGGACCTAAGGTTATCGCGCTATATGATTATGCCATAAAGAACGGTGCTGATTACATATTTCAAACCGACTCAGACGGCCAGACCAATCCTAAAGAGTTTAACGCATTTTGGGAGGAGCGAAAGGATTTCGACGGAATCTTTGGACATCGTCCTGTAAGAGGAGACGGTAAATTTCGCGCATTCGTAGAAAAAGTAGTTTGTTTCTTATTAAAAATTTACTTCAAAGTAAACGTACCGGATGCTAATGCTCCGTTCAGACTTATGCGCGCAAATGTCGTTAAGAAGTATCTTTACCGACTTGATCCCGATTACAACCTGCCAAACATTATGATTACTACTTATTTCTCATATTATAAAGAAAGCATGGTCTTTAGAGAGATAAGCTTCAAACCCCGCCGTGCCGGGAAAAACTCAATAAACATTCCTAAAATAATAAAGATTGGGTGGAAAGCACTGGGTGATTTCAGGAAACTGAAAAAAGGAATGAAAGAGAAAGTATAATCAGAGAAAGCAACAAACAAATGGAAAGTAACAGGATTAAGAATACTGCCAGAAACATGCTGGCAAGTACAATCTTTAGAATAATAAATCTGGCATTTCCTTTTTTTATAAATACTATCATTATTCAGACACTCGGTGTTGAATATCTTGGTTTAAACATGCTCTTTTCATCTATTCTCCAGGTATTGAGCCTGACAGAATTAGGATTTGGAACAGCTATGGTCTTTAGCATGTATGAACCTATAGCCAAAGGGGATACCGCAAAAGTTTCTGCACTGCTCGCACTATACAGAAAGGTCTATCTGATAATCGGATGTGTCATTATCGGAATAGGCCTTGTTTGCATTCCGATACTTCCCCATATCATAAACGGAGATGTCCCTGACGGATTGAATCTTTATATTCTTTTTATTATCAATCTCGTAAACACATCGATAACTTATTTTCTGTTCACATATAGGTCTTCCCTACTGATAGCCCATCAAAGGAATGATATTGTTGACAAGATAAATATTTTTATAGAGATAGCCCTAAACATTTCTAAGATAATTATCCTGTTAGCAACAAAAGATTATTACCTTTTTACGATACTGCTCCCCATCTACGCTGTAATTAACAGCTTTTTGGTTTTCGTCGTATCAAAAAAACTCTATCCTGATTTCCGCTGCGAGGGAGTTATCTCCAAAGCAGAAAAAAAATCTATTTTCTCAAGGGTTTACGGAATATCGGTCAACAAATTATGCTATGTATTAAGCAACTCATTCGATAATGTAGTCATTTCCGGATTTTTGGGACTTGCCATACTTGGTCAGTACAACAACTATTTTGTTCTTGCAAATGCCGTGGTTATGTTTATGCGTATCATAACTGTCAGTGCCACATCAAGCATAGGCAATTCAATAGTTTGCGAAAGTAAAGAAAAGAACTACAAAGATTTCAAAATGTTTCAGTTTATATTCAGTATGATCATGGGATGGGCCGCAATATGTATCCTTTGTCTTAATCAGCCATTTATAAAATTATGGGTAGGCGAAGAGCTTATGTTTGATTCGGCAACAGCCATGGTTTTCGCCGTATTCATGTATGCCAAGATATCGGGTGAGGTTTTTATGGCATACCGTGAAGCAGCGGGGATATGGGAGCACGATAAAGTACGTCCGTTTTTGGAGGGCATTCTGAACCTCTGCTTAAACATAGTATTTGTACAGATCATAGGAGTGATAGGAGTTATTGTCTCAACCATAATAACTATGGGCTTCATCCGTACAATTTGGGGATCCTACTACCTGTTTAAAGAATATTTTACTGAATACAGTCATAAAAAATATTTACTGACTATGCTCCACTATCTGATATTCACCATTATAGCCGGTGCAATATCTTATTACTTATGCTGTCTTATCACCCTTGACAATATCCTCGGACTCATTATTAAGCTGCTGACCTGTACATTAGTTACATTGTCTGTTTATTTGCTTGTATATTTCAGAAGTAACGAATTTAAAAACATTTTCAAGTTAACAAAAGAGATTATCCATCGCCCGAAAAATAAACCGGGCACTGAATAATCTCAGGATCAGCATTTTATATTTCAAATGAACTTTTCTGTGGCAAAATACTCGTAAAAGCTTGAATTAATTGCTTTTTTATCTGGTCAATATTTCCTTTGACCGCACTGTCATTGATACAAAGCATTTTGCATTTTTGTTTTTCTATAGTTTGAATAAGCTTTGTATTATCATTCTTTATTTCAAAATACTTTGTATATTTTTGAATGTTTTTCGGGACAAAATCTCCTGATAATTTCTGCCATTCCCTAAACAGATATTGAGAAACATCTCCATTATCCCTGAAACGATGCGACTGCACCTCGTTTAACAGATCCCCTTCCTTTTCCCACACCTCCTCAAAGGTATGTTTAAAATATGGTGAAGCCGCATGTATAGTATAAAAGCCCGTAAATAGCGGGAATACTTTCTCCAAAACATTATATCCCCAGTACATAAGCGGATAACCCAGTTTAAAATATGCACCCGGCTGTTTTTTCATATTGCCCCGCTTATCAAAATATTTGCATAATACCAATGAGTTATTGATATAAATATGACTCATAATAGGATTCTTGGGATTAGCAACAACTGGCTGAAGTGCTAACATATCTACTACCTTATCGCCTACAAAAAAGTCAGTTGGAAGAAAGGGTTTTATCAGGTACATATCGTCATTAAAAAATACGAACTTGTCAGCCAGGTCAGGAATCCTGTGTATACCGACTTCTATAGCACTGCTGTTGAAAACCGGAAGATATTTATCAGGGATATAATCCTCATGCCGAACTATATGTAATTTAGGCGCTTTAATATTAAGCCACTTGGGAAGGTGACCCCAGGTAACGAAATGAACCTTTCTAACCCACGGGGCAAACTTTTCGACCCCCCTGAACCAAAAAGGAAGCAATCCCCATTCACGATATCGCTCTTCTGCATCCGCTATTTCTATACTTGGACTGTATTTAGCCTTTTCAGCCCTCCATTCAGGATCATTACCATCCACCCATAATACAACAAAATCTATTTCCCGCTTCATATTTGACGTTCCTTTAATTTTGTAAATTTGTAATTAGTATATTATTTCCATTTACAAAAATCAAGTCATTTTGGCAACAATCTTTTAAACATCACCCTACTGTTTACTTATTTACTGACGTCCTATTACTTTCAAGCCACAAAACAATGTTCTGCAAAGACCAAGCTTTAACATGGCTATCACTATTTTGGCCTTAAAAGGGATGTTCTCAAGATGCACATATTTCAATATCCTTGTTTCTTTTAACTGCTTTTTGTAAAACTTCCCTTTTTTAAACGGACTTTTTTCCTGTTTATTAAAATATAACAGATCATAAACTAATCTGCTGGCATAAAAATCGTTCATTTGACAATCAAGCACCGGATTTAAGCCCGTAAGATGCGATTTGATGTATTCAAAAAGATGTAATCTTTTCTTTATCCTGTCGGGATCCTTTTTTGTAAGAATCGAGTTGGTGGTCATTTTGTTGTAATAATACAACACTTCCTTGCATACGACCATACTCTGTGCATAAAAGATATCTTCAAAGACATATGCCGTATCTTCTCCGATCAGGACTTTCTCATCAAAACAATGATGCTCTTTAAGCAGTTCTCTTTTGTATGCTTTATTCCAGGAAGCGGGCAAAAAGACAGCTTCTCCGAAATCCTGTTCCCTATCACTGATAAGACGTGGAAAGATCTCCGATTCTATCTGCTTTCTGTCATAAAACCCTTCACGGGTATTTATCAGATTCGCCTTATCCTTGTTATCATATTTCATGATAGATCCGAATATAACCATATCCGGTTTCACCGTAGCTTCGTCTATACAGCTTTTTATGACCTCAAGCCAATTATGTGTCACCCAATCGTCACCGTCAACATACAGGACATAATCCCCATGAGCCTGCTTTATACCTGTGTTTCTGGCACTGACCAGTCCACCGTTTTTCTTATGAATTACCCTAACAGCTTTGTACTTTGCTGCATATTCATCGCAAATATCTCCACTCCCATCTGTGGAGCCATCATCTACCAAAAGAACCTCATAGTCTGTAAAATCCTGCGCTAGGATACTGTCTATGCATTTATAAATATGATCTTCAACATTATAAACCGGTACTATAACAGTAAAAAACATATGCCACTCCTTTCATCCGTAAATACGGCACAGCTGCTCTGCCGTATACTTGATATCATAACCGTTTCTCACAATACTCTCTGTTTCATCCTTTCGGGTCAAAGCAGAAAATTTTTTTATCTGCTGCGCCCATGTCTTTTCTCCGGCTTCCAGCGGTAAAAAGCACATGTTTTCGGTAGCTTTGACTTCAGAAGGTAATGTGTCGGCTCCTATAACGGGTAGCCCCACTGCCTGTGCCTCAAGTGCCGCAATACCAAAGCCCTCAAACAGGGACGGGAAAATGAATACGTCCATTGCCTGAAGATAATCACTTACATTTCCAACTCCTCCTGCAAATATTACCTTGTCATCCACCCCTGCGTCATGTACAAACCTCTCGATTTCTTTCCTTTCTTCGCCATCCCCTACAAATAACAGTCGGGCATTCGGCATATCTCTGAGCAGATTTAAAAACACAGAACAAACAAATTGCTGGTTTTTCGAAGCAACCATCCGGCCTACATTTCCAACCACAAAAGAATCCTCATCCAATCCATACTTACAGCGCATTTTTTCCCTCATCCGCCAATCAAAATGAAACTTTTCCGTGTCAATTCCGTTTCGTATGATCAATATCGGCTTTCCCTTTTGAGGGATAAACTTCCAATCCGCAGCCTCCTTAGAACAAGCACAGTAACAATCCACATGCTTTGCCATAGAAAATGCTCCGAGCCTGCGAATGATTCTGTATGGGAGTGAAAAATTTTCTCCCGACACATGAGAATGTGCTATAACCTTCACCTTGTCACTATAATCTGCCGCGGCCGCAAGTGTAGCAAGATTTACAACACCGCCTGAATGAATATGGATCACATCATAATCTTTTTCCATCAGAAATTTACGCACTGATTTATAGATATCATTTCTGAATATTTTTCCATTTGCAGGCAGATTCATAGCATAAAAGCTGATTCCCCTTTTTTTAAGGCTCTCCTCAAAATCGAGGTTGTTACAGTCAAATATCGTCATAAAATCTATATCATAACGGCTTTTATCCAGATTCTGGATTACCGATTGTACAAAGGCTTCAATACCACCATAAGCGACTTTGCCACCGATCAATTCAAGCACTTTTTTCATTTTCTACCTCGTCAATTCCCAGACAATTTACTTCAACCAAGATCATTTTATCAGAAAGTTTTACAGGTGGGAACTAACTAAAAGTTAGTTCTTTATCTAGATCTAAATTATTTTTGACTAAATTTATAAGATATGATAAAATCTATATATTTCAAAGGATCAGAATGGGAGAAAAAATTTAACAGACAATTTCAAACAGTTATACATTAACAGAAAGGATTCCAATATGACCGCATTTTTACTACTTGCAGACGGATTCGAAGAGGTCGAAGCATTGACCACAGCGGATATACTGATCAGAGCCGGTGTAAACGTACAGCTCGTAAAGATCCCCACTTCCAACGAGGGATGTAAAGCTGTCCGCGGCTCTCATAATATCAAAATAAAGCCCAATCTTACCATAGGCCTTGATACAGCTGCCGATGCACTTTTAGACGGTGACTGTGTTATCCTGCCCGGAGGTATGCCCGGTACAAAGAACCTTGGATCAAGTGCCGATGTTATCAAACTCATCAACGCATACAATAATTCAGGTAAGATTGTAGCCGCCATCTGCGCAGCTCCCTCAGTATTAGGAGAAAACGGTCTCTTAAAAGGCAAGAAAGCCACCTGTTTCCCCGGGTTTGAAGATAAGCTCACAGGAGCAACTGTTGAAAATACGGGTGCTGTTATCGACGGTAACATCGTAACCGGCAAATCCATGGGTTCTGCTGTTTCATTCGGCCTGGCTGTTGTTGAAGCACTTTTGGGCAAAGAAGCCGCCGACAAGGTTGAGGCGTCCATATATAGAGGTTAAAAATGAAAAAACAACATTTATTGTTTCTCATAGTGGTCATATGCTTAGTTTTACTGGCTGCCTGTTCGGCCGGGAAAGAGGACGACAAAAACATAGTCGGTCCCGACGGATATCCGGTCACTGATGCGCCCTCTGCCACCAGGATACCCAGTGTATCACCGACTCCGACAGCTACGCCCACTCCGTCTCCGTCACCATCACCTTCACCGACTCCCACGCCAACCCCGATACCTGTTTTCGAAGATATCATAACCGAGACCGAGGAGCCCGGATTATACGATGTTCCCCACGGAGATTATGAGGGATATTTCCTCAATGTACATACATTGCATGACAAACTGCTGTATTTCGAAAATGAAGGAATAGAAACTCCTCCGAAAATTATTTCCTACTGTATCTCTACAGGAGAAAGCAAGGATATAACCTTCGAAGATATCGATGCTTATGCTTACGAATATAAGATAATAGACGATAAATACATTGTCGTGATCAATGATTCGCGAGAGTTTACTTTCTATGATGAGGATCTGAAAAAATTATATTCATTTACCATCCCCATCGATTCAACACATCCGGAATATACTGCAAGCAATGATTACAGTAAAATATATTACATAAAAGGCAGGACATTATACGAATGTTCAACCAAAACCGGTGTCGAGAAAGAACTTAAAACAGACCTCAAATTCGCTGAGGCGTATCCTACAGGTGTCAGTTCGGACGGCAGATATCTGAAATTATATATGTATACCCGTAAGGTTGGATACTACCAGTTGCATTTGTTTGATCTGGAAACCAATGAACTCTCCTATCCCGAGGATTACTCACATAATTATTTCTACAGTATTTCTCCCGATATGACTGAGGTATTGGTATCGGCTCAGAATATTCCTGCTGCAAGACTGTATGATACAGATGAAAATATTGAGGATTTCATCTTCCTGTTAAACAGCGGAGAAGATCTGCCGGAGGAAAAACCTAAAACCGACATCAAGATCAATTCCTCAGCAGAGCTCGCTTCTCCTTTCATCGACTGGGAACGGCGTTTATTTATCACAACCGATGACTATTACAGGAACAGTATGCAGATGCAGCTCCTCACCTGCTACAGTATAGATACGGGCGAGCCTGTTTCAAACTGCATAATTCCATTGGAAACTCCGGCATCACAGTACCCTGTCCTTTCGTTTGACGAAGAAAAAGGATATATACTTGTCTCCGGCTGTATTTTAAAAGAACCGTTCTGTTACGCATGGGACTATGAAAACGACGACTTCAAGGATGAAAGCAAATCATTTGTCAGATATGATTATATACCTAAGTATCTGGATACATACAGGAAAGAACTTGAAGACAAATATCACATCTTTATATATCTCGGTACGGAAATATTTGCCACAGAACACGATTATACGCTTACCTACTCGGGGGATTTTTTACAGCAGTACGAAACCCTCCATACACTCGACGAGATTTTTTCAATATATCCCGAGGATGTGTTTGAGCAGATGAAATACGACGGTCTCAGAACCATTGGCATATATCTGTGTAACGGTTTTACAAAGAAAGCTTCATATGGTATAGACAACGCAGTAGCCTTAGCAGGCTTTGACGGATATGAGCGTTTCCTGGCACTCGATATTTCGTACTGGGGAGATATGAGGGCCAATATCATTCATGAGATCTCTCACTGGCTCGATAAAAAAATAGAGTATTACGGGACTTCCACCGGCGAATATGACTTTAATGAGGTATGGAACGCAAACAATCCAGAAGACTTCTATTATATGGATGACTACAACAAGACAAGTCCTTTCTCAAGATATGTATGCTATTATACAACAAATGTTGATAATTATTATTTCCTGGATACGTATTCACTGTCTAAAGCCACAGAAGACAGAGCAAGGCTTTTTGAATATCTCATGCGTTATAACGGAAATGAATATTTTCAGAGCGAACACATGAGAGCAAAGCTTCATACCTACTTTGATTATCTGCGTAAAAGCTTTGATACTTCCAACTGGCCTGAAGAAACCATATGGGAATACAAACTGAAAATGCTTGACAGATACTATTCGGGTGACCAGAATGTAACTTTGGAAGATATTTATCCTGAGTACTTTAACGGAGAAGAACAATATTCTCTTACAGATGACGGATTTGGATTTTTAAGTGCATACTCAAACTCTGTCGGATGATAAAAAAGTTCCTTGAGGCGTTAACCTCAGGGAACTTTTTTGATGCAATTTTTTATCTGATCATATCCGGAATTCAATGTAATCTCGAAAACGCCTTCAGCATTTCTGAGGTTACAAAATGATGCTCCGCATCTAAATTTTTATATCTCTCTATCATTTACCCGGTTTAATGGTAAGCTTCTCAAGATGCCAGATATCCTTTACATATTCCTCGATGGTTCTGTCAGATGAGAACTTACCGCACTTAGCTACATTCAGCATTGCAGATTTAGCCCAGTGCTTCTCATCCCTGTACATCTCCTCAATCCTCTTCTGAGCATCGGCATATGAACGGAAATCCTTTAAGATGAAGTACTGGTCTGCTCTCTCTCCGCCGTTCTGCTCTAAGAGCGAATTGTAGATTTCTCTGAAGAGCTCGGTATTCTGAGGTGAGTAGTAGCCATTGATCATCTGAGTCATAACCATACGAAGCTCTGTGTCAGTATTATAGATTTCCTTAGGATTATATCCGCCGTTGTTTTCGTAGTTGATAACCTCATCAGCTGAAAGTCCGAAGATTACTGCATTCTCCTCGCCTACTTCCTGTACGATCTCAACGTTAGCACCGTCCATAGTACCTAAGGTGATGGCACCGTTCAGCATGAACTTCATGTTACCTGTACCTGATGCCTCTTTTGATGCTGTAGAAATCTGCTCTGAAACATCTGATGCTGCGAATATCATCTCAGCGTTAGATACACGGTAGTTTTCGATAAATACAACCTTTATCCTTCCGCGGATGGTAGGATCGTTGTTTACCACATCCGCTACGCTGTTGATCAACTTGATAATAGCCTTTGCCCTGCGATAACCTGCCGATGCCTTTGCACCAAATATGAAAGTTCTTGGATAGAAATCCTTATCGGGGTTAGCCTTAAGGTCATTGTACAGATACATAACATGCATGATGTTAAGCAGCTGACGCTTATACTCATGCAGACGCTTAACCTGTACATCAAAGATAGATCTGGGATCTACTTCGATACCGTTATGCTCTAAAATGTACTGAGCAAGACGAACCTTGTTCTTATACTTGATATTCATGAACTCATGCTGTGCCTTTTCATCATCTGCATACAGGCTCAGCTTGTCCATCTTAGAAAGGTCTGTGATCCAGTCGTCACCAATCTTCTCTGTTACCCAGTCAGCCAGCATGGGA
This sequence comes from Lachnospiraceae bacterium, assembly GCA_016287095.1. Taxonomy (GTDB): domain Bacteria; phylum Bacillota; class Clostridia; order Lachnospirales; family Lachnospiraceae; genus RUG11977. The sequence continues at coordinate 7,011 of JAEEVK010000056.1, read as the reverse complement.
TTTCCGTGAAGCAGGAAACGACGCTGTGTGATACCGTTTGTCTTGTTGTTGAACTTGCCGGGGAAGTAATCCGCAAATTCCTTTAATGACTGGTTCTTTAATATTTCGGTATGAAGACGTGCAACACCGTTTACTGAGAAACCGCCTACGATAGCGAGGTTTGCCATACGAACCTGTCCGTCGTAAACGATAGCCATCTTCTCAATCTTCTTGTAATCACCGGGATATGTTACCTGGATCTCCCTGATGAAACGACGGTTGATCTCTTCAACAATCTGGTAAATTCTGGGAAGAAGTCTTGAGAAAAGCTCTAACGGCCATTTCTCTAACGCTTCGCTCATGATGGTATGGTTGGTATATGCACAAGCCTTAGTAGTGATATCCCAAGCCTCATCCCATGTAAGATAATGCTCATCCATAAGGATTCTCATTAGCTCTGCAACAGTTACCGAAGGATGGGTATCATTCAGCTGGAAGCATACCTTCTCAGGTAATTTCTTTATATCATCATGATGCTCTAAGTATTTCTTAACTGCAAGCTGTACAGATGCAGATACAAAGAAATACTGCTGCTTAAGTCTCAGCTCCTTGCCTGCATAGTGATTATCATTGGGATAAAGTACCTCAACGATAGTATTGGCAAGATTCTGCTGCTCAACTGCCTTGTGGTAATCACCCTTGTCAAAAGAGTCAAGCTGGAAAGTATCGATTGCTCTCGCATCCCAGATACGAAGAGTATTTACAAAATGGTTATTATATCCGACAATCGGGATGTCATAAGGTACTGCCTCTACTGAGCTGTATCCCTCCTGGATAAAGTACTCTCTGCCGTCATCCTTTCTGATCATACGGACATATCCGCCGAATTTTACGATCTGCGAATTATCCTGATCGCACATCTCAAAAGGATATCCTTCCTTCAGCCAGTTATCGGGTACCTCTACCTGGAAACCGTTTTCTATCTTCTGCTTGAACATACCATACTTATAACGGATACCGCATCCGCAAGCCGGATATCCGAGTGTTGCAAGTGAATCAAGGAAACATGCGGCAAGTCTGCCCAGACCACCGTTACCAAGTGCGGGATCCGGCTCCTCATCCTCTATAGCATTTAAATCAAAACCAAGTTCATCAAGTACTGCTGCCACTTCCTTATTTGCCTTAAGGTTTATAAGGATATTGCCGAGAGCACGTCCCATAAGGAACTCCATGGACATATAGTAAACTACTTTTCCGTCCTTTCTCTCAAACTCCTTATGTGTCTCAAACCAGTCATCAACCACATATTCCTTGATGGCATAAGATACAGCCTGGAAAACCTGCTGCTTTGTAGCCTCTTCGGGTGCCTTGCGGTAGAGTGTCATCAGATAGTTCTCTACGCTCGCCTTGAATTCCTTTTTGTTAAGCTTCATAGTGCGTCTCCTTTATCTTAATTCTTCTTAACACCGAGTGTTACGTCCTCACCGTTCAGGTTCCAATCCTTTACGGAACCTTCTGTTGTATTATACACGATTTCATCGGCTAATACAACCTTCTTTATAGCATCGGCATTCTTCTCTGCAACTTCCTTTATCCTGTCATTGCCGGATACATATACTGTGATGCGGTCCATTACCTCAAAACCTGCATCCTTACGCATTGTCTGAACCTTGCTTATAAGCTCTCTTACAAAGCCTTCTTCGATCAGTTCAGGTGTAAGATTTGTATCAAGTACGACTGTGATGCCGTTATCCTCACCGGAAACAAAGCCTTCACGCTTAGCTGCCTCGACGAGCAGATCATCCTTTTCAAGTACTTCGGACTCGCCTGCCACGTCTACGGTGATGCTGCCCTTTTCATTTAACTCTGCGAAAGCCTTTGAGCCGTCTAAACCGGCAAGCACTTCCTTTAATGCATTCAGTCTGCTGCCGAATCTGCGTCCTAAGGTCTTCAGCTGAGGCTTAAAGGTATAATTTGTGAAATTAGAAACATCATCGGTAAACTCAATAGCCTTTACATTCAGTTCATCCTTTATGATATCCTGATAGAAATCATCAAGAACATTGCCGGACTTTACATACATCTTTGAAAGAGGCTGACGCTGCTTTGTATTTGCCTCATTTCTGCAGGCACGTCCGATAACAACTGCCTCGAGTACAAGTTCCATGTTCTTCTCGAGTTCCTTATCAACCTTTGACTCATCACAAACGGGATAATCACATAAATGTATACTTTCGGGAGCAGATGCATCTACACTGCATACAAGGTTTCTGTATATATCCTCAGTCATGAAAGGTATCATGGGAGCTGCTGCCTTACTGATGGTAACAAGCGCGGTGTAAAGAGTCATATAAGCATTTATCTTATCCTGCTCCATACCCTTTGCCCAGAAACGCTCACGGCAACGGCGGACATACCAGTTACTCATCTCATCCACAAAGTTCAGCAAGCTCTTTGCAGCCTCGGGTATACGGTAGTTAGCCAGATTGTCATCGGTCTCCTTTACCGTGGAATTAAGCTTTGAAAGAAGCCATTTATCCATTACGGGAAGCTTATCATAATCCAGTGAATACTTGGTAGGATCAAAATTATCTATATTTGCATAGAGTACAAAGAATGCATAGGTATTCCAAAGGGTACCCATGAACTTTCTCTGTCCCTCTGTAACAGCCTTATCATGGAAACGGTTAGGCAGCCAGGGTGCCGAATTGATATAGAAATACCAACGTATAGCATCAGCACCGAATTTATCCAGTGCATCAAAGGGATCTACGGCATTACCCTTGGACTTACTCATCTTCTGTCCGTTTTCATCCTGTACAAGGCCCAAAACTACAACATTCTTATAGGGACTCTTATTGAACAGTAGTGTACTCTCAGCCATCAGAGAATGGAACCAGCCTCTGGTCTGATCTACTGCCTCTGATATGAAATCAGCCGGGAACTGCTGTTCAAAAAGTTCTTTATTCTCAAAAGGATAATGATGCTGTGCAAAGGGCATCGCACCGGAGTCAAACCAGCAGTCGATAACTTCAGGTACTCTGTGCATGATTTTTCCACAGTCAGGACACTTGAAGGTTACTTCATCTATATAAGGTCTGTGAAGCTCTACCTTTGCATTATCGGGGTTACCGCTCCTCTCAGCAAGCTCTGCACGGGATCCGATACACTCTAAATGACCGCATTCACACTCCCAGATATTGAGAGGTGTACCCCAGTATCTGTTACGTGAAATAGCCCAATCCTGTATATTCTCCAGCCAGTTACCGAAACGTCCCTTACCGATGGACTCAGGTATCCAGTTAACTGTATTATTATTCTTTATAAGGTCATCCCTTACAGCTGTTTCCTTGATGTACCATGACTCTCTTGCATAATAGATAAGAGGAGTATCACATCTCCAGCAATGAGGATATTCATGTTCAAACTTAGGAGCATCGAAAAGCTTTCCTTCTGCATCCAGGAGCTTTAATATCTCGGGATCGGCCTTCTTTACGAAAAGTCCGGCAGCAGGAGCATCCTCTGTCATCTCACCCTTACCGTTTACAAGCTGAACGAAAGGAAGGTCATAATTTCTTCCTACATTTGCATCGTCCTCACCGAAGGCAGGTGCGATATGTACGATACCGGTACCGTCTGACATAGTAACATAATCGTCACATGTAACAAAGAAGCCCTTCTTATTCTGCTTATCAGCCACCTTCTTAGCACAGTCAAAGAGAGGTTCATATTCCTTACGCTCTAAGTCCTTACCCTTATATGTTTCAAGAACCTCATAAGCCTTTGCATCCTCGGCAAGCTCTGCGCCGTCCTTAGGCTTAGCCTTTGACAATACTGTATCAAGCAGTGCTTCCGCCATATAATATGTATAGCCGTCTACACACTTTACCTTTACATAGGTATCATCAGGGTTTACACAAAGAGCAACATTGGAAGGCAGTGTCCAGGGTGTTGTGGTCCATGCAAGGAAATATGCATCTTCGCCCACACACTTAAACCTTACAACAGCTGAACGCTCCTTTACGGTCTTATACCCCTGGGAAACCTCTGCTGATGAAAGAGGGGTACCGCAGCGAGGGCAGTAAGGAACGATCTTAAAGCCCTTGTATAGCAGATTTTTATTCCAGATTTCTTTGAGTGCCCACCACTCTGACTCTATAAAATTATCATCATAGGTAACATAAGGGTTCTCCATATCAGCCCAGAATCCTACTGTGCCTGAGAAATCCTCCCACATGCCCTTATATTTCCATACGGATTCCTTACACTTCTTGATGAAGGGCTCCATACCGTACTGTTCGATCTGGTCCTTGCCGTTAAGACCTAAAAGCTTTTCTACCTCAAGCTCTACAGGAAGTCCGTGAGTATCCCAACCGGCCTTACGGGGAACCATCTTTCCCTTCATGGTCTGGTATCTGGGGATCATATCCTTTATAACACGTGTAAGCACATGTCCTATATGGGGCTTACCGTTTGCTGTAGGCGGTCCGTCATAGAATGTATAGGTCGGGCAGCCTTCACGGAGCTTCATGCTCTTTTTGAAGATATCTTCATCTTTCCAGAACTTCTCTGTGGCTTTTTCACGCTCAACGAAGTTCATATCGGTGGTTACTTTTTTAAACATGTAATGTACCTTGCCGCAGGCATGGTGCCCATCTGTGACGTGCCTGCCGCGTCACAGATGAAAGATTGAAAGCATACTTTCAATCTTTCTCCTTTATAAACAGATAAGCGGCTGTAATCCAAAACAGGAATACAGCCGCTGTATTATTAACCACCTATTTTGTAAGCACTCCACATCAGTCTATAGCATCCGTTTTATGCCGATCCCTATAACGGGGGAACCCGATACTGTCTACTCTCGCAAATTAAAATCTGCAGGCATCAACAGTACAACTCCGGAGTGATATTCATACGTAGGTACTCGTACCCGCTTTCCACTGTCGCAGGCTCACTGTGTCTTTCCGGAACGTACTACTGTCTCCATCAAAGTTTTTTATACTGAAAACAATATTAGTCCTTTTTGCCTAAAAAGTCAATATGCTTTTCTCATAAAAATGTTTTGTAATTTTAAGTAATATATGGTAGAATATACTACATATAGATACTATTGTTAGTAGAAAGGCGTAACAAATGCAGAAAACAGACAGCGTAATAGCCTATGATTTCAATCCTACATTTCTTTACACCTGGAAGGGTGTCAGGACCAAGGATGAGGAAAGATACCATTGCCATGAGCATGTAGAACTGGCCTTTATCATGTCAGGAAAGGGCAGATATAAGATAGACGGCACCTTATATGATGTAGAGGAAGGAGACTTACTCGTATTCAATCCGGGCTGTTATCACCAGGCATTTGTATCAAACAAAAATACTCCCACATACGAGTTTTTCATCGGAGTCTCTGATTTCTGTCTGACCGGCATGGAACCGAATCACTTCATGTTAAAGCAGCTGCCGGTATATAAGACAGGGCCGGAGTTGAAGCAGAAACTGATGCGTCTTTGCACATCCATGAGTGCCGAAAATGATGTATATAAGATCGGCCGCTACTATATGATGCAAAGTTATCTCATGCAGTACATGCTCTCTGTTCTTCGTGATGAACAGTTACCGGGTGAGCCCGGCGGACATGTAGCATTCGAATCGATAAATAAAAACAGGATTGTTGAAGAGATCATCCTCTATTTTGAAGAGCACTATTCAGAAAAAATATCATTGGAGCTCATTTCAGAAAACATGTATGTAAGTCCCTTCTATATCTCAAAGATATTCAAGATGGTAACAGGGGACACTCCTATCAGATACCTGATAAACATCAGGCTCGACAAAGCAAAGGAACTCTTAGAGACCTCCCCCGACTTAAATGTCAGGGAAATCGCCGACAAAGTAGGCTACGACGATGCATACCATTTCAGTAAATTATTCAAAAAACGTTTCGGTGTATCACCGACCACAATAAAAAAGCCCTGATACTCAGGGCTTAATTTTTTATAACTTTTTCAAAACCTGAACGGCTTTGTCTTTCACGATAACCTCTCCATGCTCCTTCAGATACTCAACATCTATGTCTGCACGTTCCATAGTCACATACTCTGATATTATATTGCAGATTTTGTTAAACTGCTCGGGAGTATGTGAAGACATCGATACCATCAGGTAATAAATCCCGGTAGAGGTATCCTTAAATAATGTATTATCACCATTGTATATCTTATTGATAACCTTAGCCAGGTTGATAACCTCATCCAGGGACTCAAAGCGGAAAACCTTGCTCATGGACTCCATGGATATCTCAACCCGATTCTGTCCATCACCATGATTAAATATCTTAGAAGCCATAGGATCTGTAAGCAGCTTATTCAAGTGCTCCATACATCCTATGATCTCATCGGCATATACACGTTCCTCAGGAGAGATGACAGGATCACTCTCATCCGGTATGGAAGTAAAGTGTGAAAAGCGGGTATCCAGCTCTTCAGGGTCCTCAACCTTAGTTACCAGAAGTACCAGTCCTTCGGCCGATACAGGGATAGCCTCTATCATAAGCGGGGTACCTTCAACATCAAAATTACACTCAACGAAAGCCTTTTTGCAGATTTCAACGAAAAGTTCTTTGACCTTCTCACTTCCATAAGCCAGTTCACTTATCTTCAGCTGCCTTGCGTAAAGATCCTCTTTGGTAAGAGTACATCTGATCTGGTTATCATTGATCTTCTCTATTTTCATGCTCCCCCTCCTTTCACAAAAACTAAACCTGTGAGCCTTATGTTACCATTTACTCCAACCTGTCATATGGATTGCTAAAAACGTCTCCACTATATATATCGACATTTTCTTTGTAAAACCTAACCATCATATACAGTATTTTGAAGTATATCCATTTTCTCTCCGGATGTCAACTAAAAATATTCTCTTACCACACAAACCAGAGATCAGGTGGCAAACTTCGTATCAAACTCTGAAAGCAGCTTGACTATATAATCCTGATCATCGGCAAACCCGCTCAGAACCCATTTTGAAATAACAGCC
>JAEEVK010000055.1 GCA_016287095.1 Lachnospiraceae bacterium | reverse complement strand
CTGAGGAAGACAGGAATATTGCGGAAGCATATTACCCATATGGTTATGAGGGATATTATTATCCGGCTCTTCCTCTAATGAGCAACTGGCCATATGGTAACCATGCGACAATGATCAATGCCTGTCAGATACCTGAAGAAGTATTAAAGAATATGCCTACTGAGCAGCTGGTACAGACAGTCATGGCATATCCGCTCTGGGGTGATGTTCTGGCATATGACAGCCGTGAAATGGCTTATGGTGCAATAAAAAGAAGTTTTAACGGACTGAGGGAACTGTATTTAAGAGAAGATGCTTTAGAATGCCTTGAAATATGTCCTGATGTTATAAGGGCCAAATTCACAACAGCATATTATACGATTAGTGAGTATTTTGTAAAAGATAATGAGTAATAGGATAACCGATTTACGATAGTAAAGGAGTCGAATTAAAAATGATAGCTTCGTATTTTATTACGAATTTTATGCCGATAATGATTTTGCTCGCTCTCCTGGCTGTGATATATGTGAACAGGGACGTGAAAATCCCGGCTACAAGCTTGTTTATAACGAACATAATTATTTTGGTCATCTTAACAGTTATTTCAACGTTAAACGATAATTGGGATACAAGTGGGCTCAGTCCCGAAGATGCGAAAGTGATCGTGAAGCTTCATACGATTACAAGTGCGTTTAATTATATTCTGCGTCCATGTCTGATACTTAATGAAATATTGATTGTTCTTAATGATAAAAAATATAAGTTATTATGTGTAATTCCTGCGTTGATCAATGCAATCATATTTTTACCTGCTATTTTTGGCAGTAAGTTAGCGTTCTTTATTGGGGACGACAATGGCTGGTATGCAGGTCCGCTCCGCCCGACTATCTTTATATCTCAGCTGATATATATGATTATACTGTTGTGTATATCGATTGTTTCTTTTAGCCAAAATAACAAACGGAAAAGCGTGGTGCTGGTACTGATGTTTGTTCAGGCTGCTCTGGTTGCACTTTTTGAATACAATGCTGTAAAACCAAGCTATACAGATGCTATTACAGCTCTATGTATGTTAGAATATTATCTTTATTTATCTATAACATATCGCCAGGCATTAAAAGAAAAATTGGATGACTATGTTAAGGAGGTAGAGGCTGCCGGGTTTAAACTTAATACACTTACCAAGGAAGTTATCGGAGCATTCGCTGATTCCATTGATGCTAAGGATAAATATACACACGGCCATTCTTCAAGGGTAGCAGAGTATTCAAGAAGACTTGCAGAGATGAACGGTAAAAGCAAAGAGGAATGTGATGAGATATATTATGCGGGACTGCTTCATGATATAGGTAAGATCGGTATTCCAGAAAGTATTATAACCAAAGAAGGTAAACTTACACCGGAAGAATACGATACAATAAAACAGCATCCTGTGCTTGGAGCACAGATACTTGGAAATATAACCGCATTCCCTTATCTTAGAGTTGGTGCTCTGGGGCACCATGAGCGTTATGATGGCAAGGGATATCCCAGTGGACTTAAAGGTACCGAAATTCCTGAAATGGCAAGGATAATTTCGGTTGCTGACGCTTATGATGCAATGTCTTCCATAAGAAGTTACCGTGATCCTATTCCTCAACAGAAGGTACGTGAAGAGATAGTAAAAGGTACAGGAACTCAGTTTGATCCGGAATATGCTCGTCTTATGCTTCATCTTATCGATGAGGATCTGGAATATACGATGAGCGAACGTGAAGAGAAAGGTGTGCTTTCGGGAAATACTGAACTTAATATTGATGAATACAGAAGCGTGGTTTCAGAAGGTATCTTAATAACTCCATTTATGACTACCATATCTTTGTCAGTGACATCTACTGAAGAAGCCACAGGTATTTTCCCTGCCCCTTCAATGATACTGTTTGATTCGCTTGACGGCAGATTTCATACGGATGAAAAAGAAGTTCGGGATCTCAATTATTTTGAATATGGCGAAATTATGCATGATATGCAGACCAAGGCAGGCGGTGTAAGGAAGATTGAGACCAGGATAAAGAAGTGCAAGTCGACGGAAATAAAAAATAACGGAGACTATAAGATTGAAGCAGTAAGAATTAAAGATCATGTTCTTATAAATATTTATGGGAAAACAAGAACAGCCGAGATAATCGCAGCACTGCCTGATAGCACGAGGTATATATTTATTGGTCTTACGGGCGAGCACTGTTGCTATAGGAATATCAGTATAGATAAGGCAGAAAAGGAATCTCCTGAAGGCTTTATTCCGAGAATAGCCGAGGAGATAAGTTACATTAATGTTCCTGCGGGAGATAGTCCGAATGTCCAGGTTGATGGTTATCGCACTGCACATTCAAAAGGGATACCGATAAAAGACGGGTTACAGATAAGTTTCCATGCAAAGTGTCTGCCAACAGCCAGATTAGTATGGCATTGTCCGTTTATTGATATATTCTGTTCGGATGATGGCGTTGTTAATGGAACATCATATCGTGATCTTGCATTTATGCGTTTTGATGGCGAGTTCTGGGAATGTGATCCGAACTGTTCAGCGAAACTCAATGTAACAAAAACCGAAACTTTTGAGGGATGGGACGCATGGAAGCAATATAATCAGGAAGGCTTTGATGCGACAGTAAAATTTAAGGTTGAAGGAAATGAGATAACCGTCATCACGGAGAATGAAGGTATCCTGTTACAAAACACGGCGATATTGACAGATATAGATAAAACTGTATATGCTGCCATAACCGGTGACCAGGTCGCTATAACTAATATACGTATATCTTAGGTTCAATTATAAGCATCTTGACAAATAGCCATTGCATACTCGAGACTTTAGTCGTGAGTGTGCGGTGGCTTTTCTTGACTTTTTTCTCAGTATATGGTATTATTGGGTAAAGGTAAAGCACCCTTTACGTATGCTATAAGGAGGGAAAAATGTCAGTCTATTTTTACATGCGGATCAACTCGGATGATGACTGGGATGAGAAAAAATATTTTAGGCAGGAGAAGAAGCTTCGGTCATTTGCTGAGGAAAATGAATATGCTTTCAATACCGAAGGTGACGAACGGACAAAGAATGTTTTTAAGGATAATTGTCCGGGAACCAGTTTCGACCGAAAAGGGTGGCAGGAACTGAATGGTCATCTCTGTAAAGGGGACTGCTTATTTATTAAGGACATAAGCCGGTTTACTACTGATACATTTAATGGGCAGAATATGTTTATGCAGCTTTATGATAAAGGTGTCAAGATAGTATTCCTGGAAAACCCTACCGCTGATACGGAATACCTGATAAATCTTATTGGGATAGCAAAGAGTCTTGGAGTATTTCATGGCTCAGAGCCTGAAAACATGATGTCGCTTTTAATTTTTGCGGCGATTGACCGTGCATTAAATGAGCGTGTCTTTTTTCAGCAGAAGGTTCTAGAAGGAATGGAGACCTCAGGCAAAAAACCGGGAAGGGAAAAACGTGGGTATGAAAAGCTGACTCCTGCACTGGAAGCTGAGATCGTAAGGTGTATTAAGGGGAAAAATAAAAAAACAAGAAATGATCTAATGATGCAGTATGATGTAAGCAAGATTACATTATCAAATTACTTTAAGTATGTGAAAACAAAACTGAAATTGCAATGATATTGAATAGAGGAAAATTATGGAAGAGATACAGAAACTTAAAGATATAGTTGTTAAGTTACGAAGCGAATCAGGCTGCCCCTGGGACCGGGTGCAGACGCATATGAGCCTCAAACCTGAGTGCATTGAAGAGGCAGCTGAAGTTGTATGTGGCATCAATATACTGGACCAGACAGGCAATGCTGATAATCTGAAGGAAGAGCTTGGAGATCTTTTACTGCAGGTTATGTTCCATGCAGTGATAGCTGAGGAAGAAGGCCTTTTCTCTTTTGATGATGTAGCAAGATGCGTTTCCGAAAAGATGATCCGAAGACACCCCCATGTGTTCAGCGGGGTGGTCTTCAAATCAGAAGATGAGAGGAAAGCTTCCTGGGAAAAAATTAAAAAGGCTGAGAAGGAAGGCAAGCAGTGGACGGAGCAATATCTTCCGGCAGCTTTTGCTGAGGCTCGGGAGCTTATAGGAAAAGCCGAGGAACGTAAGGGATACGATAAGAGATAAAAGGCCTTTTCTTATATTACTGTATCCAGGGCGATGTACTTATTTCTGAAGATATCGGGGACTATGCCGTTAATGTTGTTTGCCAACACGGTACCCAAGAATCCGCCAAGTGTATTCATCATTATGTCGTCTACATCAAAGAGCCTGTATGAACCGGGATATGTAAAGAACAGACCGGTAAGCTGTGCAAGCTCTATCATAAGTGAGAGAATGAATGTCATTATAATGATGTTTTTTCTCTTGATGTTAATGAAGAACTTGAAGAAGAAACCAAAGGGTACTGTCATTAATATATTCAGCAACACCTGAAGGACACTTTCGACAGTCCTGTCTTCAGCTATATCTAAGAGAAAATTAAACGGGATAAACTGTCCTTCGTAACCGTGCAAAGTTGCGATTTTTTCTGTAGAGGGAAGAGGGAAAAGAACTACCTCTATCAGACATATAAGGTAAAGTACAAGTGCCTGTATCCCAATGAAATGTAATATTTTAATTTTGCTCTTTATCACAAATATTATGAAAGCTGTAATGATGATCATAATGGGAAGTACCTTGAGGTACAGTTCAAATCCGTTTATTAAGCTTTCTGTCCAGATGTTCATGTTTTAAGAATTCCTTTCGTATGTTTTATTTTATGTGATGATCATACAACATAAAATAAACTTTTAACATCTATTTGCGTTACATTTTATTGGGACAATCTTACAATCAGGTGACATTTTTGAAAGAGATTTAAAATAATTTTTGGAAATTATGGATGAAGATGATGAATATTAAACTTATAATATTTGATTTTGATGGTACGCTTGCGGATACCAATAAACTGATCGTGGCCTGCAAGCAGGAGACGATGAGGAGGCTGGGGCTTGAGGTGATGGACGAAAAAATATGTGCATCGACCATCGGTCTTTCAGCTGCTATAGGGTTCAGACAGACATATCCGGATGCGCCGGAAGAGACTATAGAAAAGTGTGTCACTGTTTACAGGGCGCTGTTTGAGGAAAGGAAACTGACAGAACCGCCTGAACTTTTCCCTAATGTCATGAGCACACTTGAGGCCTTGAAAGAAAAAGGAGTTATATGCACGATTGCTTCATCGCGTAACTCACAGTCCCTGAGCGGGTTTCTTGATACAATGGGGCTAAAGGATTATTTCCCATATGTACTCGGAGGCGATGATACTCCGCTATTAAAGCCTAATCCGGACCCGGTGCTGAGAACACTGGAGGATCTGGGTATTGCTGCAGAAAACACCTTAGTTATCGGGGATATGCCGTTTGACATACTGATGGGTAAAAAAGCCGGGGCATATACCTGCGGCGTGACTTATGGTAATGCTGACAGAAAAAGTCTTGAAGAAGCAGGGGCTGATTTTATCTTTGACAGTATTGAGGAAATACTGAAAATATAATACCTGCTTGACTGTCCATTGTTAAATTTCCGGTTGAATAAACAGGTATAAAATATTATAATAATAGCAAATTGAAAAAAAAGGAGATCGTCTATGAGAAAGGTGACCAAGAGCGTATTATTGTGTTTAGTGCTGGCTGTCGTTTTAGGGCTGATACTAAAGTCTGAAAATGTTAATGCGGCTGAAACTGCAAAGGAAATTGTTGCCAAAGCGGTTGAAGAACTGAAGAGCGCAGAGACCATTTCATATTCAGTTGCCAGTGAGATGAATTATATCGAAGGCGACGGTAATGAGCAGTATTACAGTTATGAGAGCATTGGTGTTTCAAGCGATAAAATACAATATGAAATGCTATTCGATGAAACCAAGTTCGGCATGAGCGAAAGCATTGTTTATCTTACAGGAGATAAATCTTATTACAGATATGGCGGGACTACGGAATTTATCTCATATGATAATTATAACTATGAGGAAGACAGGGCTACAGAGAAAATCCGGATTGAGTATAATCTGTCACATCTGAAAAAAGTCAAGATATCAAAAACCTCCAAGAAGTATTATACCATAACAGCTAAGCCCAACTGGAAAGATGCGGAATATAGCAAGATTACCATGATCATCAGCAAAAAAACAGGCAGGCTTGTGAAGATAAAATATACTCTGGCCAAAGGAAGAAAAGAGCATTACAGGGATTCTGAAAGCGAGTTTGTGGTAAGCGGTGGCTCAGAAATAATTTCAAATATCAATTATGGTGAGATGGCTTTAAAGCTGCCCGATGATCTGGATAAGGCTGTTACATCCACAGAGGAGATTGATTATGCTGCTATATTCCCTTCATGGGATCCTGACAGCGAGTCCCTGAAAGAACTTATTGCATTTGTAAATGATGCAACGGATGTTACAAGTGAGAATTATATAATGTACTCAGACCGTATTGCAGTCTTCGATATGGACGGGACCATACTCTGCGAGAAAGCGCCCGTGTATGTTGATTACTGTCTGACAATGTACCGCGTACTGGATGATCCCACATATGATGCGACCGATGAGGAGCGTGATGCTATGCAGCAGGTACGTGACCATGCCTATACCGAAGGCACTACTTTCCATCCCGAGGGAATTACCAAGGATGATCTGGTAGCGTCAGCTTTTGCCGGCATGACTGCTGAGGAGTTCAGAAAGTATGTTGTGGATTTTGCGGACAACACGGATGCAGTCGGATTTTCCGGCATGACTTACGGACAGTCCTTCTACAAGCCTATGATCGAGGTCATCGATTACCTGAGAGCTAACGGTTTTGATGTTTGGATGGTTTCAGCCTGCGAGCGTGAGGTTGTCCGTGCGCTTGTGGAAAGATTTGGTATACCTTATGATCATGTTATAGCTACCGATGTGCCTTATGTGGCTTCAGGAAACAACGGGAAAGCAGCTGACGATTATAACATGAGCAAGGACGAGGAAATGTTGCTCGGAGCTCCTCTTGACGAGGTGGAATGCGGAAAGTCCGGCAAGCCTGCAGCTATCGCACGCGAGATAGGAAAACGTCCTGTACTTGCATTCGGCAACAGCTCGGGAGATTATTCGATGCTCAACTATGCTGAGGGCAATCCAAATTATACCGGCATGGGATTCTTCATCGTATGTGACGACACTGTACGCGAATACGGCAGTGATGAGAAAGCAGCCGAGTTCTATGACAAGGTGGAGAAAGAAGGATGGACTGCTATATCGATGGCTAATGACTGGAAGACGATCTACGGAGACGGAGTTCAGAAAACAGAACTGCCCGGGACCGCAGAGTCGGTTAAGGAAGCAGCATAAAAAAGAAAAATACGGATATAAATAATTAGGGAGTATTTATTATGAAAGACTGGGTTAAGGAAAAATGCGATCTTTTGATAAAGAACCGCGAAGCTATACATGATAAATTCAAGTTTGAGGATAAGCTGATGAGCGTATCGGCAGCTCTCATCTATACGGGCGAAGGCAGGGAGGCTGATGTTGAAAGGCTCAAGGAATGCAGGAAAATCCTCAGAAAGAATTCGGGCGTGTTTTCAAAGTTTAGGGCATCGGTCGAGCTGGCACTGCTCACCAAGATGGAGATGTCAGGCGATCCGGAGAAGTACATAAACGATGTAAAGGATGTATATAAGAAACTGGTCAAGACCAAGACAGGTGATAATGCATATACAATACTTGCAGCCATGATGGTCTGTGAACAGGGTAAAACAGACAGTGCTGACGAGCTGATAGAAAGGTATAGCGAGCTGATGAAGCTCATGAATGACCAGCATCCTATGCTGACGTCTACAGAAGATATTTCTTACGCTATGCTCCTGGCACTTTCGGACAGACCGGTTAAATTGATCATCAACGATATGGAAGAGTGCCTTGAATATTTTAAGAAGACATGCAAGATAGGAATCGATTCTAATTCCTTACAGGGCCTGTGCGAAATCCTTGCCATGTCAGACGGTGATAAAAAGGCAGCATGTGACAGGATAACAGGGATATATAAGAAACTTAAGGAGAAAAAAGCTGAGTTTGGATCGAGCTCACAGGTACTGTCCCTGGCTGCACTGGCTGATATAGAGGCTGAGCCTGAGGTGCTTGCGGACGAGATATTTGAAACCTCGGAATACCTGAGTGGCATTAGCGGATTTGAAGATAAAACGCTGGAGAAGGAAAACCGTCTGATGTTTTCAGCGATACTTGTGGGTGAAGGCTATGGCAAGGATTCTCCCACTATCAGGAATACTTATATAAACAGTGCCCTTGAGATCATCAAGGCAAAGCAGACTGCGATGATAGTTAATATACTCATCAATATGGTTCCTTCAATCTTAAGCGGGTTAGTCGGATCAGACGAAGAGACTACCGAGGATACTTTGAGCGAAGGCAATAAAACAAAAAAAGAACTCGATGATAGGCATTAGACAGATAAATAAACGGAGGATATAAGGACATGGGAAAAGACAGGAAAGTGCATGAGGTTGTTGGGGAGCTGATGGCTATGAACAGCATAGATGAAAAGGCTCTGGCTGAAAAGGTGGGTGTTTCGGAGCTTGTGATACTCAATTACCTTTCCGGACTGAACAAGGACAGCAGGAATTATGCGAGGCTGAAGGGCAAGATCAAGGCGGCTTTTGATCTCGGGGATGATTTCTTTGATGAGAGCCATATAGCAGTGGCTATAGCGGGGCCTACTCCAAAGAAGGAAAAGAAGGCTGCAAAGCCCAAGAAGGAACCCAGAGCAAAGAAAGAAAAGGCTGAGAAGAAGGAGCCTGAAGGCAGTCAGCTCGTTTTTGATATAAAGGGCGATATCTCAGAGGAGAAAAAGCCTGAGCTCCCTGCGGAACCCGTTAGTGAAGTAAAAGCAGAGAAGGCAGTAAAGGCCGCCGGGACCAAAAAGCAGTCTTCTGCAGCACAGGATCCGCTTATGTCTGCGATAAAGACCTCAGGCAGCAAGGCAAGGCTTTCAGGCAAGAAGAAGGACATAACTCCTGATGACGCCGCAAGATGGGCTTCTGAGTATGAAGATGAGATCAAGCAGTCCATCAGCAGGGCATTTGATGTCATGAGGGAATCACTTAAGGATAACTTTAAGGAAGAGGAACCCAGCCCGATACAGTCCAATAAAAAGATAAGCGAGATCGTCGAGCTTGCATCAAAGATAAAGGAAGATGACCTCAGCCTGATAATCGCTATGATGAAGAAACTGGCCAAATAAAAGAGGCTCGGGATTTATTTAGGATGGATAAAAAAACAAATAGTATAAAGCTGGGCGATTCCCTCATGATCGGGGGCATCCGGCTGAAGTCCAACGTGCTGATGGCACCTCTTGCGGGATATACATGTTTCCCGTTCCGCCTTATGGCTGAAAGATTGGGTGCCGGGAGCGCTTATACGGAAATGGTAAGCTCGGACGGACTTAAATATGATGACCGTGCTACATCCAGGCTGCTGTATACGGATGAGCGGGAGAAGCTGAAATGCGTGCAGCTTTTGGGTTCCATACCGACGGTTTTCGAAAGGGCGGCAAAGAGCGAGAGGCTTGAAAAATTTGACATCATCGATATAAATATGGGCTGTCCGGTACCGAACGTCATTAAATCGGGCGAAGGCTGCGCATTGATGGATGATATACCGAGGGCTTCCAGGATCATCGAAGCCTGCAAGAGGAGCGGCAAGGTAGTTTCCGTCAAATGCCGTATCGGGATGAACAGGCAGAGGATCGTGATAGAGGAATTTGCGAGGATGTGCGAGGTTTCCGGTGCCGACATGATAACTGTCCACGGTCGGACCAGGGATATGATGTATGACGGCGAGCCGCTGTATGATTATATAAAGCTGGCCAAGCAGTCTGTCAGCATCCCGGTGATCGCAAATGGGGGGATCAATTCCAGGGAAAAAGCCGAGGAGATGATGGAGAAGACCGGAGCAGACGGAGTCATGCTTGCACGGTACGGATTTGAGAATCCGCTGATCTTTTCGGAGTTGACAGGCAGGAAATGCAGTGATACGAAGCTTAGCCTCTTGATGGAGCAGGTTGAGATCGCAGAAGGCTGTTACGATGAACTGTATGTCTTGACATACATAAAGAAACTGACGTCGTATTTTATGAAAAAGCTTCCCGGATCGAAGAAATACAAGCTGGATTTATACAGATGCGGCAGTATTTCGGAATTAAGGATTGTCCTGGAGGAGATATTCGGGAGTAAAGCAGATGCAGAATCAATTTGAGATAGAAAACGGGATATTGAAAGCATATCTGGCACCGGATGCGGAAGTTGTCATACCTGAGGGCGTGCATACGATTGGGGATGGTGTGTTTAAAGGCATGTCCTGGATCACAAGTGTGACGCTTCCTTCGTCCCTTAAAAAGATAGGGGCGTTTGCCTTTAAGGGCTGCAGGAAGCTGGGAACGGTCAAGTTTCCTGACGGTCTGGAGGAAATAGGCGAGTATGCCTTTCACAGATGCCATGATATAGAAGAAATGATATTCCCGAAAACCGTGACCTGTGTCGGAAATCATGCTTTTCTGTACTGTGACGGTGTAAAAAAGGTTGTTTTGGAAGGCCCGGAGAAACTCGGAAGAGCGGCACTTTCGCATAATCTTTCTCTGCAGGAGATTTATCTTAACAGGAATCTGGATGATTCCAATTTTGCAGATGAAGTTTTTGAAGGATGCGTCCGCCTTACGAAGATCACACTGTCGGGAGAAACTTTCGAAGTAAGCAATCTCATAGAGGCGATGGATTCCGGGTCAGCATATCCCGGGATAATCAAGTCTATTGCAAGGAGCGTTTATCATTCTCTGCAGATAGAGGATGGAGTGCTCCTTTCTTTCAATATAAATCTTAAATCCATTTCCCTGCCGGAAGGGATCACTGCGATAGGGAAGGGATGTTTTTTTGATAAAAAAGGAATAGTGAACATTACGCTCCCGGAATCGCTGAGGGAGATCAGGGCCAATGCTTTCCTGAACTGTACAAGCCTTGAAGAGGTAACATTACTGAATGAAGATGTTGTCTTGGACGGAAAGGCTTTCCGAGGCTGTTGTAATCTTAAAATGGTTAATATCGCCGGTAATTCTTTCCTCCTGGAGGATGAGATTGCCGATGGGCTGGCCGGTAGGATCAGGGAACAGGTCCTCGGTGATTTTTATATAAGTGGCAAGCTCCTTGTGCGCTATACAGGGAATGAGGAACAAGTACGTATCCCTAAGGAAGTGGAGATGATCGGTGAGCGCTGCTTTTTCGGCAATGAAAGGGTCAAGGCTGTCACATGTCCGGACGGCTTGCTCGAGATCAGGGAACAGGCATTTGCTGGATGCGTGACATTACAGAACATTGTGATGCCTGAAGGGCTTAAAAGGATTGAGAGGGAAGCTTTTGCCGAGTGCAAGAAGCTTTTAAAATGCAGCCTGCCTAAGTCTCTGGAATATATAGGCGAGTATGCCTTCAGGCGCTGTTTTACCCTACCCTTGTTTGACCAATGGCCGGAAAAGGCGATCATAGATCCTTATGCATTTTACAGGGCAAAAAACTTCTCAAATATAACACCTGCTGTTAATGGGACTGAGTCTCTGTCTGAAAATGATATATATAACGACGGGGATATCCGTCCTTATGCCAATGCGAGAAAAGAAGGTATCAGGGTACTGGAACTTTCAGGCATAAAGAGGATAGGGAAATATGCGTATGCCTCGTGCCCTAACCTGGAAGAGGTCATAATTGATGCTCCGGAGTGCGTTATAGGGCAGGGTGCTTTTTCAA
The DNA here is from genome assembly GCA_016287095.1 of Lachnospiraceae bacterium. GTDB lineage: Bacteria > Bacillota > Clostridia > Lachnospirales > Lachnospiraceae > RUG11977. The sequence goes on along the minus strand of JAEEVK010000055.1, from coordinate 8,059 downwards.
GGTGCCCAAAATTGAAGAAAGCATACCTGCATGTAAAGGAGATGGGCGAAGGCATCTTTTCCTACTGCAGGAGCTTAGTGGAGGCAAGTCTTCCAGGTATTACTGTGCTGCCTGCGGAGAGCTTTGCAGGATGCTACAGCCTGTATAAATTTGAGGCAAAAGATATAACCCGGATGGGGGCGAGGTGCTTTGATGAATGCATCGGGCTGAACTCGTTTGATTTTTCGGGTATCAGAATGATAGGCGAGCGTGCTTTTGAGCGCTGCGATTCCTTAAAGAACGTAAAGCTTGATAAGGTCGAATGCGGCTATCATGCGTTTGCAGACTGCTCGTCATTAGAATCAGTTACGATATCGATGAATACGGTATTAAAGAGCGGTGCTTTTATTGGATGTACACAGATAAGGACCGTTTCTTTTGATTCAGCAGAGTATAAGTTCTCTAGGTTTTCTGACAGCCTGAACCATGTGGGGAATCCGTGTCCCGGACCTGTAAGGGAACTGATAGCGTCAGTTTATTCCAGTTTTGAGATATCTGACGGGAGAACGCTCGCAGGTTACAGGCAGGATGCTACAGCGGTTACTGTACCTCAGGATATTGAGGAGATCGGGCAGGATGTGTTCAGGGATCATGTACGGCTGAAGGAGATACATATCCCTGCATCCGTAAAGATATTCGGCAGTCATGCTTTTTCCCAGACTCCGTGGCTGGATGGGCAGAGGCAGAAATCTGACATGCTCATTGTCAATGATGTGCTGATAGATGGAGCTTTCTGCAAGGGGAAGGTAGTGATACCGGCATACGTAAAGCGTATCGCAAGCTGGTGCTTTGCCGGAAATACTGACATACAGGAATTGGAGATACCTTCCGAAAGGATAGCGATTGAAGCACTTTCATTCAGAAACTGCATTAACTTAAGAAAGATAACTGACTGGTACGGTAACGAATATGTCCTGAACTCGGTTTCTGATATGACTGAAGCTGGTTATCCTGAACTGATCCAGAGGATTTTCTCCGAATGCATCAACTGCTTTAAACTGGACAGTGATGGTATTCTTATAGAGAGTACCGGAAATATTGCTAACCTGAGATTCCCTTTGGGCATAAAATCCATAGGCGAAGGCGTATATAAGGACTGTCATCTGCTGGAGAGCATTGCACTTGCAGATGATACGGAATCGATCGGCAGGTCGGCCTTTGAGAATAGCAAGTGGCTGAAGATGGTTACAAATGCGCATGCAGTAAAAATAATCGGAGCATTGGCATTTTCAGGTTGCCAGTCATTAGAATCCGTTGACCTTTCGGACAGCTTAGAAGAACTTGGAAACAGGTGCTTTGAGCACTGCAGCTGCCTGAGTGGGATTACGCTTTCGGATAAGCTGGGAAAGATACCGGAAAGGGCGTTTTTCAGATGCAAGTCGCTTAAGAAGATATATATCCCGAAGTCCGTAAAGGTGATCGAGGCGGAAGCCTTTGCTTTCTGTACGGGGTTAGAGGAAGTATACATACCGGACCAGACCGTTATCGCTGAGAAGGCGTTTGAATATTGTGATCAGGTAAAGATTTTTAGAGGTGAACCGAATGAGATATCGTGAGCTTGGCAAGACCGGACTTAAGGTATCGGAGCTTGGGTTCGGTACAATACCTATATTGAGCGGGCATGTGCCCGTGCTTCCCGAATATTTCAGTCCCGATACGGATACTGCGGTCGCCATTATGAGAAAAGCCTTTGATTACGGATGCAACTTTTTCGATACGGCCATAACTGAGGAATACGGCGATGCCGAATATAAGCTTGGAAGGTTCACAGAGACTGTAGACAGGAGTAGAATAGTCATCTCTGATAAGGCAAGGTTTTACGGCGGAGGGGATATTTACCGTGAGGTGCTCCGGTCCATTGATAACCTTGGTACAAAACCGGATATCTATTTCGTGCACCAGGTGGACGAAAGCAATGCCGATGAGGTTTTCGGAAAAGGCGGAGCGCTGGATGCGCTGTATGACTTAAAAAGGGAAGGAAAGATCGGATATACCGGTATAGCGTCCCATTATTATGACGTACTGTACCGAGGGGCCCTTGACAGCAGGGTGGATGTGCTGCAGGGCAGCGGGAACATACTTGAGAGAGGAATGCTTGACCGCATAAGGGATGAAGCAGCGTTCAACGGAAAGGGCTTTATCCTGAACAAGGTTTATGCCGCTGGCCTTCTAATCGGACCGTTTTCTACGGACGAGCTGATAGGCGGCATCCTCGAATATCCTTTTTCTTGTGCGCTTCTGGGGATAGGTACCTTCGAACAGGCAGAGGCTGCGTTTGCAAGCGAGCATAAAGAGATGCATTTCCCTTTTGAGGATGTCATAAAGCGTCTCAAAATTAATTTTGAGCCTATTGCATGCGACAGATGCGAGAGATGCGTGTGTCCGTACGGCCATGAGATACATACAAGTTTCAGGCAATATAACTATTATAACCTTGGAAAGGAATTCTGGGCGATAAATAAACTGAAGATGGATTTCGAGGAGAATTATAAGCACTGCAGGTCCTGCGAAGGACAGAAATGCATGACAGACTGCAGGAGAAATCTGTATATCCCGGAGGAAATGGAAAAGATACACCGGCTGATAATTTCGTATGGCAGTAATTAAGCGTTTGAAGGGCAAAGAAAATTGACTAAATTGCTGATTTTTGGTATAATTCTCTGCAGGAAAAGCAAGATAAAGAAAAGAGCAGTTGAAATAAAATAATGAATATTCTAAATGTTGAAAACGTATCAAAGACATATATGGCGAAAACCGTCCTGAAAGGGGTTTCTGTCGGCATAAGCGATACCGATAAGATTGGTGTTGTCGGCATCAACGGCACGGGTAAATCGACCCTGCTGGCAATAGTTGCCGGAACTGTTGAGCCCGATGATGGACAGGTGGTAAGGAGCAACAATCTCAGGATCTCTTATCTGCCTCAGAATCCGGAGTTTGACATGCAGAAAACACTCCTGGAGAATATAACCGATAAGATATATGCAGGCGGGGACCACTGGGACAAGATGGGCGAGATCAAGGCGAATCTGGCCAAGTTCGGCATAGAGGATCCCGAATGCAGCCCTGAGATCCTTTCGGGAGGGCAGAAAAAGAGGGCCGCCTTAGTAGCTGCGGTTATGACTCCGTCGGACCTGCTCATCCTAGATGAGCCGACGAACCATCTGGACTCCGAGATGATAGAATGGCTGGAGGACTACTTAAAGAGATTTAAGGGAGCGCTCCTGATGATCACTCATGACAGGTATTTCCTTGATGAAGTGACCAACCAGATACTTGAAATAGATAAGGGCAGTACATACCGCTATGAGGCAAATTACTCCGGTTTTCTGGAGATGAAGCAGCAGAGGCTCGAGTTTGAGCAGGCTGCAGAACGGAAAGCGGCGGCTCTGTATAAGAAAGATCTGGCGTGGATGCTCAGAGGAGCCAGGGCACGTTCTACGAAACAGAAAGCGCATATCCAGAGGTTTGAGGCCCTGCGTGACAGGGAAAGACCGGAAGAGGACCGAATGATAGCGCTGAGCTCCCTGCCGTCAAGGATGGGGAATAAGACCATCGTGATAGACAATATCTCCAAGGGATATGACGGGAAGGTGCTTTTCAGGGATTTCTCTTATACTTTCGGCAAATTGGACAGGATAGGCATCATAGGACCGAACGGATGCGGAAAGTCGACCCTGCTGAAGTGCATAATCGGCAGCATAGTACCGGATACAGGCTCAGTGGAGATAGGCCAGACTATAAAGATCGGATATTTCGGACAGGAAAACGAGGCCCTGGATGAGAAAAAGAGGGTGCTCGACTATATAAAGGATGTAGCGGAATTCATCAGGACTCCGGACGGGCTGGTCTCAGCGACCATGATGTGCGAGAGATTCCTGTTCACACCTGACATGCAGTATGCTCCGATCGCCAAGCTTTCGGGAGGCGAGAAGCGTAGGCTGTATCTTCTGCGTGTGCTTATGGAGGCTCCGAATGTTATTATTCTGGACGAGCCTACAAACGACCTTGACATCCAGACGCTGCGGATACTTGAGGATTATCTTGACAGTTTTCCGGGCATCATTATCACGGTAAGCCATGACAGATATTTCCTTGATCGTGTGGTTACGAGGATTTTCTCATTTGAGAAGGGCGGATTCCTGCTCCAGAGCGAAGGCGGGTATTCCGATTATGTTTTCCGTGTGGCTGCTGAAAGGGAAGAATCCCAGCAGGATTTATCCGGCAAGGCATCTAAGGGAGGACACCAGAATAATGTCTCCGCCGTAGATGAATCCGACAGGTCTTCTAAGAACAGGAACAGATCGTCTCGTGAGAAGACCAAGCTTTCATTTAATGAACAGAAAGAATACGACAATATAGAATCAGAGATAGAGGGTCTTGAGACCCGCTGCAGTGAAATAGAGAAAGAGATAGCCGGTGCATCAACGGATTTTGAGCGCCTGATAAAGCTCGGGAAGGAAAAAGAAGAGCTGGAAGCGCTTATAGAGGCTAAGATGGAGAGATATATCGAGCTGCAGGAAATGGTCGACAGTTTTACGAAAAAAGAATTCTGATATGACCTTTGGGTCTGTCGGGATTGTCATCTGAAGGGAGATTACGGATAATGCAGGAATTGCTTGAGAGAAAAAAGGGACTGCACAGAAAGGTCCTGATCGTGGATGATGAGTTTATCGAGAGGGAAATGCTCGGAGCGATGCTGAATGACCTGTATGAGATCGGGTATGCAGGCAACGGGCGGGAAGCTCTTGATATGATCAGCAGTGAAAAGGCGACGCTTTCGCTAATAATCCTCGACCTTCATATGCCGGAACTTGACGGTTACAGCGTGCTTGAGGCTATAAGGGCCGATAATGAGATGCGCCGTATACCGGTCATCGTGCTCACCTCCGAAAAGGAAGCCGAAGTGAAGAGCCTCCAGCTCGGAGCTGCAGACTTCATAACAAAGCCCTATGAAATGCCTGATGTGGTAAGGGCACGTGTCCAGCATGCCATAGAGCTGGCAGAGAATACGGTCATCATTCATGAGACGGAAAGAGATGAGCTCACAGGTCTTTTCCACAAGGAATTCTTCTTTGAGTATGGTAAAAGGCTTGATATGCAGAACGACAATATGCCCATGGATGCCATGGTCATCGATATCAACCGTTTCCACATTATTAACGAGCTTTATGGCCGCGAGTATGGTAATGATGTGCTCAAGAAGATAGGTGACCGGATCCATGATCTGGTGAAGGAGACCGGCGGTCTGGCCTGCAGGTTTGACAGTAACGGTTTTTATATTTATATACCTCACGGGCACGATTTGAATAAGATCATTTCCGACGGCCTTGATAAGATAAATGCCAGCCTGGTGGACAGCAATATATCGATCCGAATGGGTGTTTTCGAGGATGACGGCAACGGGCTGAACATGGAGCAGCGTTTTGACCGTGCAAGGCTTGCCTGCAACAAGCTGAGACACAGCTACACCACATGCTTTGATTTTTATAATGAGGAGCTGCACAGCAAGGAGCTCCATGAAGAGCGTCTGATAAATGACATGGAAAAAGCCCTTGCGGAAAAGCAGTTCAAGGTATTCTATCAGCCGAAGTACAATATCACCGGCGACAAGCCTGTACTTTCCAGTGCTGAGGCGCTCATCAGATGGTTCCATCCGGAATTCGGCATGGTCAGCCCGGGAGAGTTCATTCCGCTTTTTGAGGATAACGGCCTGATCCAGAAGCTAGACAGGTTTGTATGGACTGAGGCTGCATCACAGATAAAGAGATGGAATGATGAGTACGGAATATATCTGCCTGTATCGGTGAATGTTTCAAGAGTAGATATTTTTAATCCAATGCTCGGATGCATACTGACGGATCTGGTAAATATCAACGGATTTACTCCGGAAAAGCTTCTGCTTGAGATCACGGAGTCTGCTTATACCGACAGTTCCCAGGAGATCATCGATACTGTAAAGGGACTGAGGAATAATGGATTTAAGATCGAGATGGATGATTTCGGAAGCGGTTATTCTTCGCTGAACATGCTGACATCGCTCCCGATAGATGCACTGAAGCTCGACATGAAATTTATCAGGAATATCTGTGAGAACAAAAAGGACAGCCGCCTGGTAGAGATCATGATACAGATCGCAAGGCTTCTTGAGGTGCCTGTAATAGCTGAAGGCGTGGAGACTAAGGAACAGATGGAACTGCTGAAATCCATAGGCTGCGACATCATCCAGGGGTACTATTTCTCCAAGCCCCTGCCGCCCGAGGAGTTCTGCAAGTTATTTAGGAATTGAGTTGAGATTTTTATGATATAAAGGGGTGTAATATGTTGACAGTTGATAATTTAAGAGAATATGGTGCCGATGTAGAAGAAGGCTTAAAAAGATGCATGAACAATGAGAGTTTCTATCTGATGCTCGTTGGAAAGGCATTGGATGATAACAGGCTCGGACAGCTTGAACAGCAGTTAAGCGCAAAAGACCTGGACGGAGCATTTGAAAGCGCCCATGCGCTTAAGGGGATGTATGCGAATCTTTCGCTCACACCTTTGTCAAAGCCTGTAAGTGAGATGACAGAGCTGCTCAGGAGCAGGACCGATACAGATTATTCAGGGCTTTTAGCTGAGGCAAAGAGCCAGTTTGAGAAACTGAAATCTTTATGATTTTAAGATATCAAGTGGGAATTCTCGGCAATTCAATTACCGAGATGAAAGCGTTATCTCTTGATATCCGAACATGTGTTTACTATAATAAGAGTATGAATAAAGCTATCAAATACAGATTATATCCTACAACTGAACAGGCTGTCATGTTTGCCAAGACCTTTGGCTGTTGCCGTAAGGTCTATAATCTCATGCTTTCTGATAAAATTGAGAGCTACAAGTCTACCGGTAAATTTGCAAGCGTGACACCTGCCAAATACAAAGAGGATTATCCATATCTCAAAGAGGTTGACAGCCTCGCTCTTGCAAACGCACAACTGAATTTACAAGGTGCTTTCAAAAACTGCTTTAGCAAATCCCATAAAAAGAAGAATGGATTTCCTAAATATAAGTCGGGCAAGCATAGCCGTAAGTCTTATACTACAAACAATCAGCATGGGACTGTTGCTCTCATTGACAACAGTATCAGGCTTCCGAAAATAGGCTGTGTGAAAGCAGTTATCCATCGTAAGCCTGATGACAGCTGGCTTATCAAGTCTGCTACCGTATCACAGGATTCAGACGGCAAGTATTATGTATCCGTGCTTTTTGAGTTTGAAAATCCCGTAAATACCTATATAGCAGATAAGACTAACGCTATAGGTTTGGACTATGCTTCTGACGGTTTGTACACAGATAATAATGGTAATGTTGGCAGCAATCACAAATACTACCGTGAAAACCACGATAAGCTTGCCAAAGCACAGCGCAGGTTATCACGTATGCAAGGCTCCAGGAAGCATGAAGCCAAATCAAAAAACTACCTCAAGCAGCTGCGTAAGGTCAATAAGATCTATAGACATATATCAAACCAGAGACTTGATAACCTGCATAAGATATCTACTGAGATAGCCAATCAGTATGATGTTGTATGTGTGGAATCCCTGAATATGAGGTCTATGTCTAATAAAGGTTTTGGTAACGGTAAGGCTACTCTTGATAACGGATACGGTATGTTCCTAAACATGCTTGAATACAAACTGACCGATAGAAATAAATATCTTATCAGGGTAGATAAGTGGTTCCCGTCATCACAGATCTGTCATTGCTGTGGAACGTTGCATCCTGAGATGAAAAATCTTGCTATCCGTACAATGAAATGTGACTGTGGTCTTACAATCAGCCGTGACCGGAACGCAGCTATCAATATCCTTCGTGAAGGACTCCGCATACTGAACGAGTCTTTCAAAATAGCCTAAAGCTAAATATTCCGTAGGGCAGGAACTGTCCTAACTTATACGCCTGTGGACACTGTGTAAGACGTTGCGTTATGTATATCGTAGCCAACGCAGTAGTGGTTGAAGCAGGAAGCTCGGTTACTTGTAGC
>JAEEVK010000054.1 GCA_016287095.1 Lachnospiraceae bacterium | reverse complement strand
CCGCTTCTTAAGGGATCGTCACACTCACTGTCCTCAGGGTCCAGAAGCCCGGCTATGGGACTGAGCAGGAACCTGCCGACCGGATATCTGTATTCATATGAGAGAAGCAGCTTGGGCTTTTCGTTCGTTAGATGCAAAACGACCGCAATTGTAACTGCATCCGGCAGCATAGTTTTAAATGTTTCGTCTGATTTTATTGCGACCAGATCTTCTGTATCACGCCTGCTCGAACAGTAGTAATGCTTTCCTTCAAGATATCGGTAATCGTAAAGTTTCAGGAATTTTGTCTCACATAAAGTATCCACATTTTCCTTGATCATATCTGGCTTATCCATTTTTTCCTTATACCTCGTATTTACTTTTTCAATCTTATTATCACATCAGTATCGGTTAAATCTTCATCCTGCGACATTTTAAAGTACGGTGTATTGTCCTTGCGGAAATGTACGCGGCGGATACCATCACAGCGTAGATGGCTGTTTATATCTGTCTCGCCATGATATGCTATCATTAACTCTCCGTCTTCATTAACAAAGAAAGAATTATGACCGCATCCGTACTCTCCCTTTACGGAATAGAAATCTAGCACGGGATTCTTGCTCTTTGTCCAGTTGCTTATATCAAGCAGATCCTTATCAGCATCAGCGCTTAATAACCCGAGAACATATGTGAACCCGTTAGCTGCTCCGCCAGAATATGTAAGGAATACTTTTCCTTCCCTGATGAACGCATAGGGACCTTCGTTATTGATAGTTCCTGAAACATTTTCCCATCCGTACAAGGGTCTTGTAAGAAGCACGGGATCGCTCGTGAGCCTCCATGGCTCATTCTCATCAATAGTAGCGATAAATACCATAGAGCCTGTATCCTTATGGGTACCTATGCCCTCTCTGTATGACCAGCTGACATAGGACTTTTCACCGGCCTTGAAATATGTCATATCAAGCGTTATGGCTCCCACTGCCAAAGGAGTACCATCTTTCCTAACGACGCGTACAGGGTCTTCCCAGCTGTCAGCGTCTATGATAGGCTCTCCCGGCTTTAACTTCATCATATGGCTCTGCGGCCCCCACTGATGTCCGCTGACCGCAAACAGGATATATAACTCCCCACCGATCACATGGAACTCCGGAGCCCAGAAAGTCTGCTCAAAACCACGGTCTGCATCAAAACCCAGTATAAGATGCTCTTCATAACCCTCTTTAAACAATCCGTCTATATCATCTGATTCCCTGACATAAATGCCTATATCGTTCAGATTATCGTTAGTTGAAATGAAGTACCATTTGTTTTCCCAGTGAAAAATAACAGGGTCTCCATATCCTTTTGACAGAGGGAATTTAAATGACTGCTGATGTATATGTCCCTTTACTTCTGTTAAATTTTCAGAAAGCGTTATGCCATCCTTTTCCCATATAATCTTTTTCTTGCGTTCAGACCCGTCACTGTATTTCAGGGTTGCATCAAACTGATCAACGCTGTCTATGGACTTTACAATTGCAGCATACGGTGAAACGGTTTCAATTAGAGTTATAGGACCATAGTAATTCTGTGCGTCCAGGATCAGTGTATCCTCGACTTCGATGCTCTCGGACGGATTATACTGTGATAATGCCGCTTTTTCTATCAGTTCTTCTTCTGTGAAATCGATCAGATCCTTCGTCTTCCAGAAAAGCACCTTGTTTTCCTCCGGTTTATATGCCTCACCACTTTCAAGTATCCTCTCGGCACTGATACCGATGTATCCGTCATTCATAACGAATATCTGCGGATTCCTAACGCCCAGCGGCAATAAGGTATTGTCATCCAGAACAATCGCCTTTGCAAAAAGGATGCCATAATTTCTGTTCAAGCACTGCTTTTCATTACTGTCCAAGGCGAACGAAAAATGTATGCTGTTCGCTAATCCTGCAGGATAATATTCATCCGTCGCTCTTGTATAAACATATAATCTGCTGTTAAGTTTTTCCATTTTTTTCTCCTCAATATATATTTTTTTATAATTATTTTTGGTGCTTATTAACCATTAGAGTATAAGCTATCATTAATCCAATGGAGATGAAAGGAATCCCAAGCCCCGGCAAAAGAAATACTGCGGAATTCTGCTCATAGAACAACAATGGCAGTCCGAGCAATTCGAATAATACCGCATATACAAACCACAGAACCGCCACGCTGTGATTATACTTTCTAACATCCTTTATTTTGGGAGGATTCACGCCTGCAAAGAACCCAACTGCTTTCTTTGAGTTCCAGGACCAGATTCCTATCCCGATTATAACCAATGCTATTATACTCCAAACGATAAAACCTATTAACATAGTTTACCCCTGTCTCTTGAAAGCGATTTACCAGTGTACAAATTCTCCGCCGATCACTCCACGCACACTTTCGTCTGCCAGAATACCATATTTTCCCGGGTGCCTGTACTTGTCCCCCATGATATCCTCGCTTCTGTGGGTCCTTAAGGTATCCAGGTCCAGTTCTGCAACATAAACGCCCGGAGCCCTCGGTGCCTCAAATACGCACATATCTCTGGGCCCTTCACCGTCACGGAGCCATGGTACGCCATCGAACAGTGTTGACCTTCCGTTACAGTCAGGATGGCCTTCAGGATAGTTGCAGGTGGCGACTGCGACCATGTTCTCGTATGCCCTGGTTCTCAATGCCGATAACCTGTTAATCTCCATCGGACAACCATTTGGTGCCAGTATGAGTTCAGCTCCCTTGAGCATCAATATCCTTGCGCTCTCAGGAAATTCCCTGTCAAAACAGATCATTGATCCGATCTTTACTTTTCCTCGTCCAAAATCAAGCTCAGCAGTACAAAAATCTTTACCTCCGGACAGGACTTTTTCAAGATCAAACGCACAGGTATGTACTTTTGAATAATGCAGAACCTCCTTACCGGTCCTGTCAAAAATTATTATTGAGTTCAAAGGCTTAGTATCATTTTTTTCAAGGAAAGTGATACCGATCGCCATCTCAAGTTCGACAGCAAGATCGCGAAACCCGGTTATAAAACAGCTATCTTTCTCTATGGCAAGCTTATTAAGCTCCTCCTCTTCCTGCGGCAAGAAATACCCGTCACTCCACATTTCTGGGAACAGTGCTATGTCTGCCCCTTTGTTCTTTGCCTCGATACAGGCTTCCTTTCCTATTGCCAGATTCTCTTCAAGAGATTTTCCCGGCAGGATCTGTATAAAACCGATTTTGAAATTCATATGATTTTCTGTTTTCTCCGGTATTTTCATATTATTTTTTTCCCTGTAGCTGTACAGATGCTATTTCGCGTGTCGGCCAGAAAGCACATAGATGCAGTCTTGTGATCCGAGCCATAAACGGATGAAACGATTTTACCAGAGTCCTTAGTGAATCATTGACGATCTGCGGTTCATCGATAAGTATCGTCACATGAGGCGTCCAGGGTCGTTCATCAGTTCTTTTTATCTTTACCGCATCATGAAGCTGCAATAATCCTGAGGGATTCATGTCGGGGCCGCCAAAAAGTACTCTTCCTTCGGCAAACATGCCAATATGGCTGATATGTACCGGTATTGGAGAGAATATACTCCCGAGTCTCTGCATTTCTTCAACTGCCGCATTCTCTACATCCAGAGGAAATGTTGCCAGGCTTATATGAAACGGAAGTCCCGGTGTCTGTACTCCCTTAAATCCTGCATCCTGCAGCTCTTTATACCATCCGGACATGAGCTCCTGTGAATCATTATCCAAGTCCGCCATCAAAGTTAAAAACTGTTCAGCCATTAAACCTTCCTCTCTTTCAACCCCATTATTTCTTTTCAGATCCCATACGCTACTGCTCCGACTATTGCGGATAATCCAATCAGCCCTATGGGTGATATTCCTTTCTTAAATACCTTTCTTGAGCCAAAATAAATCACTCCCATGCCACATGTAAGTACAACCGTCAATATATCGAAAGTGTTATTCCCTATCAATATTCCACAGTTTCTTAACACCATGATTATGCCTGTTGTCAGGATTATGCCTATAATACAGGGCTTCATCCCACCCAGAGCAGCCTTTATGTATCTGTTCTGAAGAAGTTTTCTTAATAAGACCATGATCAGAAGTATTATCATAAATGCCGGAAGAACTACCGCTACAGTTGCTATGACGGCACCCAGGATACCTCCTTTATGACTGCCGACATATGTCGCCATATTTACCATGATAGGTCCGGGAGAACTCTCGCTCACGGCAATCATATATGTCAGCATTTCCTCATCCAACCAGCCATATGACAAAACCACATCACGTATAAGAGGTATGGCAGCATATCCTCCGCCAAAAGAAAGGAATCCGACTTCAAGAAATCCTATAAGAAGATCAATGTATATCATCTTGTACCCCTTTCTTGTCTGTCGGTTTTAAAAATCATCATTACGGCAATGCCTATAAGGGCTGCCACAAGCATCAGTACCATTGATGATATATCTAATGAGAAAAAGCTTATCAAAAGCATTAAAACAGCCGAGCATACAACCATGCATATCTGAAATGGTTTTTTCTTCATCTTCTTCAGCATTTTCAGGGCCGCATCTATTATCAGTATACCCACAGCGATCTTGATACCCTTGAATGCATTGGCTATCCATGTAATCTCAAGAAATCCATCCAGAAACTGAGCTACAACATATATCAGGATAAATGATGGGAGTACCATGCCCAGTGTCGCTGCAACCGAACCTATCATTCTGCCCTGTTTGTATCCTACGTAAGTTGCACAGTTGATCGCTATTGGACCCGGTGTGGACTCGGCTATTACAGTTACATCCATCATCTCATCATGGGAAATCCATTTCTTATCTTCAACACAGGTCTTTTCTATGAGGGCGATCATTGCATATCCCCCTCCGAAAGTAAACATACCTATCTTTGCAAACGTAAAAAACAGATCTAAAAAAATATGCACTTTTGATTCCCCTTTTTGCTACAGATTCTTTTCTCTGAAATTCCCTTGCCCACAGAGAACTAGGTCATATAAGAAGCAAAATCGATATCCTTGGTCAGATATTCTTCTGTTTTGTTAAGATAAGCCCTTACTGCCGTCCAATCATCTTTCAGTTTCCTGAGGTTCTCAGCTTTTATATACCATAAAGGCTTCAAGTATCGATAAAGCATCAAAACCAGCTGTTTTTCAACATCCGAATACTCATAGTATTCTCCGACGACTTTCAGCATCTCCCGGAGCAGTTCGATCTCGTCTTCAAAATCATTTCCGTATGTTTCCCTGAAAAGATAATTCAGGACAACTTCTTTTCCCGCAAGATTGAAATCGAAAACACCAACGAACTTGTTCTCATCATCAAGGAGAAGATTGCTGGAACACATGTCAGCCTGGAATACTGATGTAGGAAGCTTCCGGTATACGGGTTCAAGAGCATTTTTGTTTTCTTCCCACAGCTTCCATATCCGGTCTACCTGAGCCCGGAATTCCTCGGGAAGGCCATATGCATATTCTTTCCAGGCAAGTGCATTTTCCATTATTTCATCCACTTCATAGGTAGAATCAAACAGTTCAAAAATGCACCATCCTGAAGGATATTCCGTGAAGTCGAAATGCTTCTGTGCGATCTTAGCAGTCATCCTCCAGACATCATGCAGATATAACTCTTTCGGGACTAGGTCCAAATTATCGCCGTCTCTGTGCTCTCCGGCATATTTATATGGTGCAAATTCTTCAACATAAGCAACGCATTTACGTCCCTTATATTCGACCATCGGGAAATGCCCATTCTTATCAGCAATTATCCTTGGGGCATAATATCCGAGATTGCGATATTCTTCTGCGGTTCTCGCCCACATCTCAACCTTCTCCGGGGAAGAAAAATCGTTATCAGCAAATTTCAAAACATATCGTTCTCCGTCTACCAAATCGATACGTATCGCTTCCCTGAAATCATCCTCATCATCCCGGCTCTCCAGAAGAAGGATATTCTCGGGCGATACATCGAAAAACAATCCCCAGATCTTTTTTATTTCTTTTTCCACTTCTATCTCCTCAATCTGTCAGCGTTCCTGGAAGAACTCTATTTCTTCCCCAAGAGGCCCAAAACAGAATGCCATCCTGGCAGGGTACTCCGGATCAGAACGAATGACTATGTCGTTGGGTTCAATAAACACATTATAACCGGCTCCTTTTACTTTACTGACTATTTCATCTACATTATCTGTTGCAAAAGCTATGTGCCTTAATGCACCTTTTGTCTTTATCCCGTCACCGTTATTGAATATTTCCAGCATCCCGTTGCCAAATCCTATCATCGCCCCTTCGGGCCACTCGCGGACTATCTTAAACCCCAGCACATCGAGGTAAAAAGACTTAGCTCTCTTAAATTCGTCTTCTGTTCCGCATTTTAATGAAATATGATGCAATCCTGTTATCATAACTGCTCCTCTCTAGTACGGCGGCGGAGAATGATCTCCGCTTTACAATCGCCCTGCACGGATCCGGGTTACGCCGTCTTGCAACCTTACAGATACAGGTCCGTGCACAAACTGTAAGGAAGTATTAATCTATAACTTCTCCAAGCTCATTGTATTTATATTTATAAGTTTTTGTTGTTCCTTCAGATTTTAGAACGGTTTTTATCTTGTCTCCGGATTTATTGTATTTGTATGTATAATGCTCTTCGTATCCTGAACTATTGCGGTAGAATTCAGTTACAAATCCCTTAGAATTATATGTATAAGAATATTCCACAAAATGTCCATATTCAAGATCATCCTTTCTTAGGTAGATCATTCTGCCCTTACCATCGTATTCAACTATGCCTGTCTTATAAAAATGCTGTCCGTCCATGGAATCATAGCCGTTATATTCTTCACGTACGAGCGTGCCTTCATCGTTATATGAGTAAACTTTTTCGTCAGCGATGTCGAAAGTGCTTTCAAAACTATATTTTTCCAGTTTGTTCCCGGAATAAGTATACGCAGCTGTAAATTCACCGTTTTCGTTATCCCATCCGGTAATCTGGGTCAGGTTCCCATTTGAGTCATAACTGTAGAAATATTCATGGACAAACTCAGCCCCGTCAGATTTGCAGACGCTGCTGATCATGCGCCCGTTTTTATTGAATTTTATCGTATATGATTCATAGCAGTCACAGGGATTCATGTATTTTAAAGAAATTTGCTTCTCGGTCATATTGCAGCCGCCCTCTATAGGCTCTCCCCATTTACTGTCGCAGAACATATAATTCTTGAGTTTTGCACCTTTCCTAAGCGTGTACTTTGGATAAAAATAATCCAGAGAAGATACTATGAGTGTATCCAGCTGTTTCTTTTTTCCAACAGTAATAGTCCCGTCAAACTCGCTGTTCAGTCTGATCCTGTTTCCCGACACATTTTCGGTGTATCCGTTTGCCGCCATAATATTTATTTCAGCAAACAGCGCCTTGTTGGTAAAAGAGACATTCGGAGCATCTATTATCAGGAATTTCTCCTCTGATCCTGTCACGGCTTTTATGGTGACATTTGCATTGATTTCAGTCCTGAAGATGATCGTCCCAACTTCAGAGTTTTTCATTGCGGCTTTTAACTGCTTAGCCGAAGAAACCCGGACGGTTTTGCCTGTATCCGCATTTACCGGCACCTTAACAAATGCCATGGCTATGATCACAACTGCAAACATCAATAAAATTTTACATGTTTTTTTAATATCCCTTATCTTCACTGTCCGCGCCTCCCCGGCTTATGTAAATATACTACCCGTTTGCTTTTTAAATACTCCTGCTTATCTGGGAATAATCTTCTATCATCTTTCCGTATATCTCACGTACCCTTTCAACAGGATTGCCGTGAAGATAATAATGCCAGAATCTGAATGTAGTTATAACATTTGACGCTTTTATATGCCACTCTATTTCTTTTGCTTCAACAACCGCACCGGTTTTTCTTTCGGTCTCCTCAGAATAATGCTTTAAAAAGAGCTCGCGGTCTATGGAAAACCCATCTGCTTCCAGGCGGCTGAAAAAGAAGCTGATGTCGGCTGATTCCCCATCTACATTTACTCCCTGCCAGTCGCACACTTTTATTTCCCCTGTTTCGTCTGTTAAAAGGTTATCCCAGTGGAAGTCGCCATGCGACAGGACTTTATCTTCTAAATCATGCCGGGAAATGATCTCGTTGATTTTTTCAGATATTTCCCTAAGCGGCGAATCATCAAATGCTCCCGGATGCTCGCCTAATACGCTGTTCCATCCATCTAAACAGGTTTTGATTTCTTCGTCAGACATTATGTCCGGAGTAGTCCCGCTGCTTGATAAAAACTCCGGTACTTCCATAGAATGGATATCGGCCAATATCGCTGCGATTTTCTGAATGAGTCCGCTGCTTATATTATCCCTTTCTAAGTTCCTGTATTTCTTCATAACGAGTGTGATCTCGTCACCAGATATATCAATATCCTGAATTTCAGGAAGAAATGTTTTCGGACATAAAGACCGGTAAAGCAATGCCTCTTTTGTATAAGTATCGAACTTGTCGTTTCCTATGCTCTCTCGCATTACATGTTTAAAAATCTGTTCCCCGTTTATATCATATACCTCAGCGCCGCTTTGTCCCTTTTTTATTTCTTTTACATCGAGGGCGAGCTTTATTCCGACTACACCATATAGCTTCTGCCTATCCTTCGGATAGTATAGCTCCATGTCTGCAGGTGAAGCTGAAGCTATATCATCCTCGGTATACCCGCATTCCAGCAGAGGAAGGTTATCATAAAGTTCCTCAAAAGTATCAAATACATACAGATCCGTGACCCGGGCAGTCAGTTCATCGTCCTTGTCTTCAGTATTAACAAATGTGATAATATCGCCAATACTTATCTGTTTTCTCTTTTCGTCGTATAAACGAAGTTCTATGGTCTTCCTGCCTTCCCGGATCATCCTTAACGGAGCAGGCGTTAAGTTCATTACATGCCTTTTCATAATAATATTACCTTTCAAAACCTCAGATCGATTCTACACTCTTGCATTCATTAAACTTTGCAAATTCCCTCAAAGTTCTTTCTAAACCGGCCTCTGCCTTTTTTGTGACACGGAAATCGGGTTCCCACCAAAGTCCTTTCACCTGGAGTATATGTGACTTTCGATCCGGGACAGCCTCGATGCGGCCCACAAAACGCTCTCCAAACAGTATAGGAAGCGTGTAGTACCCATACTTTCTTTTTGCAGCAGGTGTATAGATTTCCCAGGCATACCTGTAATCCCACAATGCCAATATCAAAGCCTTATCCCACATGAGCGGATCAAGCGGTGCGATAAACGACATTCGCGGCTTCAGGTCAGCTGCGCCTTCTATTACCTCCTGCATAAGCTGATCATCTTCAGAGCGATAATAAAACAGAGGCTTAAAACCTTCCACCTCTATAGGGCAAATTTTCCCTTCATCAGTAAGCACAGAAAGGATATTTTTCCTTTTCTCGGCATTGAGGTCGATTCCGAGAAATGCGGTGCTGTTTTTATCCCATAAAAGTCCTATAGCCCCTATACGCCTTAATACACGCCATGACATAAATTCATCATCATCTTTACATGGGTTCTTTGCATTAAGAACAGAAGCCGGCAGGTACTTTTCTGCAAGATCATAATACTTCCGGCTTCCGTTTTTATGATGTATTATCAGCTCCCCATCCGTGTACAGCTGTTCCAGTACTGATCTGGCTGCCTGGGACTTTTTATGCCAGTTTCCGCTCCAGTGCATTGATGAGTGCCAGAATATCTCGCCTTCAATAGGAAGGGTATCGCTGCAGACCGGGCCATTCTCATGGATATAAGCAAGGGCTCTTTCCTTTAATTCTTCCAGGCCTTCAAAAGTAGCTCCGAGTCCACGGCTCCTTTCCCTATAAGAAGAAAAGTATGGCCAGTCCTCAACTGGCCAGATAGATAGTTCTTTATCAGCATAATCCACAAGCAGCCTGTCTTCATAAAGAAGCTCTCTGAGCATCGTTTTTTTGAATCCTTTAACTCTTGACTGCAGTGTCAGTTCTGCATTTTTGCCACACACATCTACAGGGTCAAACTGGATGCATCCGGCCTGCCTGACATATTCGTATGCACCCTGCTTCCCTGTGAAACGGTGTGCCCCTATGAGGCCCTGCTTTGCAAGTACAAACTGTCTGGCCTGTTGCTTTGTAATTTTCTGCATAAGTAAATCTGTCCTCAGCTGTCTCATATTTAATTGTGAGACTTGTATTGCGTCCCCTATCTCTTATCCGAACATCAGGGGTATGAATTTTTTCACATATTTGTCCCAGAATGCCATGTCATGGAAGCCTGCCATATCCGCAATCGTGGATTCTGAAAAATCCTCCTGCCGGTAGTATATTATGATCAACAAAGAAAACAAAACATACTTCAAGGAGGACAAAGATATGTTTATTTTATTCCAGAAAAAATCAAAGCTTGTTGTTTACACTGAAGCACAAAAAAGATGAACTCGTTGAAAAATTCGAGCAGAAGAAAATCGCTTATAAATTGAGGCTTCGTGATGACGAATTCTCAACCAGTAAACTGGTATATGAATTCACAATTGCGCAGTCAGACTTATTAAAGGCAAGCTGATCCCTTCGTATAAGCATATTCGTATGCGCACGACACCCTTAACAAAAATTTCTCTTTCTCATTTTCAATGTTTCAGAACATTTAAGTCATCGTGCAGCCCGGTTTCTGAGTACCGCATTGCTGCACGATACTTTTTTTCTAATAAAGATAGTCATACAGATAATACAGAAGCCTTCCGAATTTATACCTGTCATATTCCTTTTTCAGAAGTTCTCTTGAAGTACTCCCATAACCGAGATACTCTTTACCATAACCGATTTCAATCGTCGTTGTGGCAAACTTACTATTTGTCTCATGTACAACAGAAAGACTTGTATCGTCCAATCTTGGTATCATTATCAGAGGATATTCTTTCTTTCCATCAGTATATACAAAAAACCCGTAACCGGGACTGAACTTAGCACCGGTGGCGATGGATACTGCGAAATCAGTCAGCGTACTGCCGGTTCCGTTCAGTCCGTATTCTTCCTTCTCCCCCCACCAGATGTATTTCTTTGAGCTCGGATTCATCCTGCCAAATAAATACTTTGCCAATTCCTTGCAGCGTTTCTGTTGAGAGCTTTTTTGATAAGGTTTTCCTGCATACCCTATACGGCCTTGCTGATGGTAATCAATAAGTACCTGCGCCTTTTCAATCTTTATATAATGATACAGGAACTTCATCATTGCTTTAGTCTCATTGCAAGATCCTGCATAATCTCCCGGATAATAAATCTTCTTTGACGAATCAGAGATAGAATCACTTTTTTCGTATCCTTCTTTCACCTGCGACCATGAAAGTCCGGGGAAATTCCTGTTCAGATCAGTTCCATTTGAAGTTGCCTTCCATAGCTGACCGTTACTGTATTTATATTTGCTGGTATTAAAAGCTACTCCTTCACGGCCATCGGGATTCACACAGGGCACTATTGCAAACTTTATTTTCTGTAAAAGCTTTTTTGCTTCATCCGTGTCTGACTGCAAAAGCTCAGCAATCTCCTTTATTATAAAGACACTGCCCGCTGTCTCCCTCGCATGGATATTTCCTGTGAGCACTACAACCTTCTTCTCATAATCCGAAGGAATGTCAATTTCCAAAGCGTACATCCTTCTGCCTGAGGTAGTGCTGCCAATATCAAACATGTAAACTCCTTCCCTATCGGAAAGAGCTTCCATAAAACTTACAAGATCATCATAAGTATACTTTTTATCGAGATCCAGTTCTACAGTTCTTGGATCCTTTCGCTGGTTTTCATACTTTGTAACATCGACCCATTTAGCATTCATTGCCTCTTTGTATTCCTTTACAGGCATACCCATAGGCCCGTCAAAAGTTCCATAATCCTTTAAGCGGTCTTCGATTTCTTTTCTTGTATAGCTTTCCTTAGTCAGACCGGTAACCGAATCAGAGTAATAGTCAAATTCATTTACATATTTCAATGTATCGGACTCCTTAATCTCGTATACCTCCTCGACTTCTTCCGGGATAATATCTTCTTCCTCGGTTTCTTCCGGAATAGTATCTTCTTCCTCCTGATCCGATTCCATGATCGCTATTATTGATTTTAAATCCAGGTGTTTGATCTCTCCGGCCTCTTTAATATATATATCAGTGTTTTCATCATCCATGCTGAAAAATTTAAGGACAAAATGTTCGGTCTTGCAATATGGACAGGTCCCCTCACAGTCTGTTTCACCCTTGCAAATTGGACATGTTACCAGACAATAGGTCTGTTTCTGAACGGTTTCTTCTTGTTTTGGTTTTTTCTTTTTAGCATGTACCGGATTTTCAAAGAGGCTTAAAAATATTAGAGATAAAACAATCAAAAAACAAAATCGCAGCGTTTTATACATAGATTACCTCACAACTGATACTTTGAAAGATCCGCTTTAATTGCATCCGAGCATTTATTAAGGTTCATCGAGATATTTGTAATATTATTTGTCTCAGTCATGATCTTATTGCTCTCAGCAACGATACTGTCACTTAATTCAAGTATCTCATTAACTCTCGATGCCTGCTCTTTTGTCGATGAGGCATTATCGTCAGCTACAGAATTTATCTTAGTAATACCACCGGTAATCTCAATGATACCATCCGTAGCCTTTTCAAGATCAGCATAAATACTGTCAAAGGAACTGTTCGCACTTTCAACGCCTTCAAGACATTCCTTCATATCCTTCATGCATTTATCTGATTTTTCATAAACGTCTGCAATATTCTGAGTAACTTCCTTTATAAGTTCCCTTATATGCTCTGTAGCTTCAGCAGACTGTTTGGCAAGATTTCCTACTTCAGAAGCGACAATGCCAAAGCCACGGCCCTGCTCACCTGCTCTTGCGGCCTCTATGGACGCATTAAGTGAAAGAAGATTTGTCTGATCGGAAATATCATTTATCGTATCGGTAATACCTGTTATCTCCTCTACAGATTTGGCAGTTTCGCTTATGATTTCAGCAAGCTCCGTCATGGTCACGCTAAGTGTCTTAACGTTTTCGGTCATGCTGACCATTTCATATTTTCCGTTCTTCGAAGCCTCCATGGTGTCTACACAGAGATGCTTAACCTCTTCGGCATTCAAGGATAGCTGTCTGGATGTATTAGCCAGCTCAGCTGCCGCATTATCAATCTCGTCAATCTTCACATTCATAGACGCAAGAGTTGAATTAAGCTGTTTAACCGACTGCCCCTGCTTCTTATTTGACAAAAGCAGGCTGTTGGAAATATTGTAACACTCTCCGGCACTGGTATTCATATCCTTTGAGATGTTAGCCAGCCCCATAAACATGTCTCTGGTACTGTCAATGTATCCGTTAAGGCTTTCCCCAAGAGTTGTGATCTCGTTATTTCCCTGAGGACGAATTTTTACATTGAAATTTCCTTTGCTGATGTCAGTAATGCCTTTCGTAACCTTTGAAACAGGGTTTAAATATCTCGTTATTATGATAAACAATAATACTGTCAGTACTGCCAGAAGCATCAATGCGATCCCGGATGTAGATATGATCGTGTTTCTCAAGCTGGTACTGATATGTGAATAAGGTAAAGCACTGACGATCACCCATGATGTTCCGCGTATACCCGTAGCAGCATACATCATCTTACCTTCATCGGTAGAGGCAGTTATAACCTTATCAACATCAATGGAATCAGAGATATCAAGTGAATTAAAGACAGAATTTAAAGCAGATAATGTACTGTTCTTAACATCACCAAGCTTTTTTCCTATAACATCCTGATCATCAGCGATCATTACTTCATTAGTATCTTTATTGATCACATAATATTTTGCATCTCCGGAACTTGATTTAAACTCCGAAATCTTCTCTACAAGCTTGTCAAAAACCACATCACAGCTCAATACTCTGTTTTCACCAATCTTTACAGAGCAGGCAATACAAACCTTGCCGGTTGCTGCGTCAACATAAGGGTCAGATGTATTTATGTCACCGTTTTTTTCCAGGGCACCGATATACCATCCTCTGCCTGTGAACACGAAATCATCAGTGGGGATCCAGCCCGAACCATCCAGGAATACCCCAGAGTTTCCATCGCCTATATAAATATCCTGCGAATCAGGATCAGCTGCCGTAAGCTTAAGAAGCATGGAAAGTGTGGCTTCATCGGTCAGATCATGGATACTCTTATACATGTCCGCGGTTCTCTTTACTCTCTCCTCTACGCTGTTCCACCAGCCATATATATCGTTAGCATATGAAATTGATTCCCGTGAAAGAACCTGTTCTGTCAGACGTTTGATCTTCATTGTCTGCATTGTTGCATTAAGTACGGTTATCACAATAATGATCACAGTCACAAAAGCTATGATCTGGGTAAGCAAAACCCTTTTTAAAGATTTTCTTCTTTTTGCCATAGTCTATACCTCAAAAAACATCTGCAGTTCCTAAATTCCTTAATTAACAAACCAATAAAAGTATACCAAAAAAACCAGTCTTTGACAACTGGTTTTTCTGCATTCTACACCTGACGTACAGGGATTCTTTATGATTTTACTTTATATAGGAATTCGCCTCTTTAATAGCTTCTTTCCAATTCTTACGGGCACTCTCAACTATATCATAAACATCGGCATCGGGAGTGATATTCCATACTACATCCGCTCCAAGATCGATCTGAGGTATAAGATCCTGATATGTTACAACTCCTCGGGAAGTGTCTTCCATCATTGGAATTGTCTCACTTAAAGCACGCTTATCAAAATTACCTTTAGCCGCCATTTCAAGATACTTGTTATAATCTTCATAGCCGGGTACCGGTTCAGTGTACTTGTTCCATGCAAATGCTATCTTCCAAGCCCTGTCAGCATCGTAACAAGCAGGGATAACATATGGATTATTATTCCACAGAGCCACATAGTTTTTAGCCTGAGGTCCCTTCGGGAACATAACAAAGCCTACTTCGAAATCAGTTTGCTGCATCTGGTTACCGGGTGTATTGATATACTCCTGATCTACCATAAACGCTACATTACCTGATTTCCATTCTTCAACATAATAATCCCAGCCAGCATCCTCAGGATCATGGTTGTCATACTTGGTGTACATTTCTACACACCATTTTAGCGCTTCCATTGTTTCCTTGCTTTCAAGATTATATACAAATTTGCCGTTCTTATCCTTAGAAACATATGAGCCTCCATTTGAGAGAACCGCCATATTGGTCATGTATGTTTCATTAAGGGTAAGTCCGTAAATATCATCTTTCCCGTCGCCATCAGTATCCCTCTGGCATTTTTCCATCAGCTCCTCAAACTTATCCCAGGTCCACTTACCATTTTTTTGTAAGTCATAAATCGAATCTGGATCTATACCGGCATCCTTAAGCACCTGTTTGTTAAAGTATACACCAGTGCCGGGCTCCGAATAGCCTGCAAAAAATGCATAAACGCTGTTTCCTAATGTAAACTGCTCGTGCAGCTTATTGCGGGCAAACTTCTCAGCGCTAAAGTCAAGGCAGTCAAGTTTGGACAGATCATACATAAGCCCGTTTGCTACTGCCGAACCAACGCTGGCATCGGTATGCAGAGCAAATACATAGTTATTATCATCTCCGCCCGATAAAACGTAGTTTATGAAATCTGTGTTTGCTGTGCCCCAGTCAGAAACACACATTTCCCTAATTGTGAAATTGTATTTCTCCTGAATATCATCAAGATATTTCTTTCTTTCATATTCATAATCATTGGTCGTCGGAAGTTCTTCATTAGGACTCCACCAGTCACGGATGATAATGTTCATTCCGCCGAGATCAATATTGTCATCCTTAACAACGGCCTGATTCTTCTTGACTACAGTAATCTTGCAGGTATAAGTCTTCCCGTTATCACCGGTGACAGTGATAGTTGCAGTACCGGCCTTTTTTGCCTTTACCTTACCCTTCGAAGATACCTTGGCAATCTTTGTATCCGACGAACCAAATGCCACTGCCTTAGCGCCTTTAAGCTTCAGCTTAAAGGTATCGCCCACCTTCATTTCATATGAAGTCTTATTAAGCTTAACCTTTGCTTTCGCATCGATAGCAACAGGTGCAGACAGACTGACTGCCGTTGTAACGGCAAGTGTCGACGCCACTAGTACTTTCCCTAAATATGCTGACATTTTACCCTCCTTCTCCTATGTATACATCATACCCCTTTGCAACTGATCCGGTACACAAGAAAAACTAATGAACCGTAAACCGAGATTATTATAACAAAAAAACCGGTCATTGACAACCGGTTTTTACCTGTTTCTGAGCAAGTGGTTTGCTCTTGTTATTTCATCGTTATAAGTTCATATTGTCTTGTCCCAACACCGATTTTTTCAGCATGTTCAAGAGTTTCCGCCCATGAGACATTAGGATTGCTGTTATGCCAAACGTCACCATGGTCATGGAAATGCTCACTTGCCATATTGTCTCCAAGCTGGCTGTTCCTTATAGGCTCAGCCTTCTGGCAAAGATCCACACATGCCTGGTCCAGTGCAACAGGATCAAAGGAAGCAAGCATTCCTATATCGGGAAGTATAGGTGCATCATTTTCACCGTGGCAGTCACAGTTAGGCGAAACGTCAGTTATAAGGCTAATATGGAAATTAGGCCTGCCGCTTACAACTGCAGCAGTGTATTCCGCCATCTTCCTCCCGAGCTGCTGTGCGGCATCCCAGTTGTTGTTTGCTATCGCATCAAATGCACAGGCACCTATGCAGCGTCCACAGCCCTTGCATTTAGCCGGGTCGATCCATGCCTTGTTCCCGTTATAGCTTATAGCGTCCGAACCGCATTCCTTTGCACATCTTCTGCAGCCTCGGCACATGTCTTCGTTGACATGCGGCTGTCCGCTGTTATGCTGATGCATCTTACCGGCACGGCTTCCACAGCCCATACCTATGTTTTTGATCGCACCGCCGAAACCTGCCATCTCATGGCCTTTGAAGTGATTAAGCGAAATGAATATGTCCGCATCCATTACCGCACGGCCTATATATGCTTCTTTGCAATATTCTCCGTTAGGCACGGGTACTACTATATCATCAGTTCCTCTTAATCCGTCACCTATGATTATCTGGCAGCCCGTAGTAATAGTGTTAAATCCGTTAATATTCGCACAGTCAAGGTGCTCAAGTGCATGCTTACGGCTTCCGGGATATAAAGTGTTGCAGTCCGTAAGGAACGGAAGTCCTCCGCATTCCTTTATAACATCGGCTACAGCCTTTGCATAATTGGGCCTTAGGTATGCCAGGTTGCCAAGCTCTCCGAAATGCATTTTTATCGCCACGAATTTCCCGTCCATGTCGATATTTCCTATACCGGCCATTTTTATCAGTCTTTGCAGTTTAACTGTTAAACTGACCCCCAGTCCTGTCCTGAAATCCGTAAAGTATACCTTAGACTTCTCCATATCCGCTTTCTCCCTTCAGTAAACCACATTAGCAAACTCGCGAATTGCTTTGCAATTTGTTCGTTAAAAAATTGATTGTTGCATAATCTGTTTAAAAAATTATAACAAAATTTTATCAGATTTTCAATAATACATATCGAATCCGTTTTCAAGCCTGTCCAAATATATCTTTCCAGCCTCATAGAGTGCCGGCAGTACATAATCCTTGTTATATCTTACGACACCAATCCGGTCATATGCCCTCATGCCCATATGCGTAAGTCCTCTTTCTAGCTGTTGGAGACATTCAAGCGTTCCTCTGCCGGTACCGCCTGCACAGGCTATGAGAACACATCTTTTTTCTGCAAGGAAATGATTATGGGTGGCGTCACATCTTCTGAGCCTGTCAAAAAAAGCCTTAAAGCATTCCGTCATATCCGACCAGTATACCGCGCTTACCCAGACTATTCCGTCTGCTTCCTTTATTTTCTGATAGATGTCTACAAAATCATCCTTTATTAAACAGGAGCCGTTTTTGTTGCAGGTACCCCATCCGTTTCCGCATGCCCTGCAATGCTCCAGGTGCATTTTGTTAAGATGTATCTCCTCAACGTCTGTCCCCGCATCGATCAGGCCTTTCGCAATCTGATCCTTGGCTGATGCGGTAAGCCCGTCAGTATTGGGGCTTGACCACAAAATTACAACTTTTTTCATAAGTTCCTCCAAAAAAATAATTCCACAGGTTTTCTTTTACCATGTGGAAATATTTTATCATAAGCATATTTGTATTTTCAATGACTGCGAGCCGTATTATCTTGTAACCATAACAATTATTTAGCAGAACTATTTTTATAGACAGCTAGGAACTCATTCACATATTTCAAAAGGTCATCATATCCTTTTGGCATCAGGATGCCGAATTTGCCATCCGTAAAGGGTTCATGAATGAGCGGTGCAGCAAGCCGTTCATCCAGTCCGGCATAATAATTTGCTTCCACTACCTCCGTGATCATAACATCCGCTGTTCCTAATGCTATCATTCCTGGAATATCCTGATTTACATCATGGATCAGCAAAGTGGCATCAGGCAGATTTTGGCGGGCAAATTCCTCATTTAGTCCCCCCGGATTCACCATAACTCGTACTCCAGGACGGTTGATAGATGAAACATTTAAATATTTACCAACATCCTCAGCACGGCAGAGAATAGTTTTTCCATTTTCAAGATAAGGATCCGACATCAGTGCCTGCTTTTTTCTTTCATCGGTTATAGTAATACCACAGATTGCCAGATCAAATTTACATGACAGTGTATCTTCAATCAAGGTTGGCCATGAAGTCCTTACAAACTCAATATCAACATCCAGAGCAGCAGCAAGATCTTTAACAAGCTCAACATCATAACCAACATAACGGCCTGTTTCAGGATCAACAAAAGACATGGGTTTATAATCTAATGTCGTGCCAACCTTCAGCACACCACGTTCTCTTATTATTTCAATCACAGACATTTCCGTTATTTCCCCTTTTTCCCCTGAGTCTGTAGCCTAATCAGGATTAACATGCTATCAGATTAATTGTGAGTTTATATTGAATTTTTAACCAGCTTCAGCTCACGAATAAAATGGGCATCAAGTCCGCAAATAATATCCGTTTTGCCTTTTGCCAGTTCCCAGAATTCTTCTCTATAGTAATTCTTTACGGCTTTTGATGATTCATTCTGCTCAAGCGGAATACTGGCAACCTGGGCTGAATTTATAATGGATATAGCCATATCATTCATCTCAGCATCCCAGACCGGCCTGCGTCTGAATATCCTGTCCGGATGAGCCACAGCATCAAAATATCCGCTCTGTATTCCAAGTATCATCTCAGCTCCAAGAAGTTTAAATTCCTGTTCAATTAAAGATTCTTTATCCAGGTCATAAGAGTATCTGCCGTCAGGCAGTTCTGCCATATGCTGGCCAAGAAGAAGTATCTCTATGTCCTTATTACCACGAAGCTCCTCATAATAGCCCATCTCATTATAACGTTGAAAAAATTCTGTCTCCAATCCTATATGGATGTCTATCCTGCCGGAATATTCCTCTTTCAAGCCTTTAAGTGTATTTATGTATTCGGGCAATTCTTTGTAAAGCATTCTGTGCTCCCGTTTAAAAAGATCACCCGGGAATGGGCAATGGTCCGTAAACCAGATCCCTTTCGCACCCAGCTCCAGCGCTTTTTCAACATATGCCCTGTCAGGAACTTCTTCAGCATGCCTACACCTGAAGGTATGCACATGGAATAATTCCTGATCCGATATTACAGGTTTTATTCTGTCTCCCATATATACTTCCTTTTTTATTTCCTTAACCAGTGAACTATTTCCTCATTCTTCCCATCCTAAATTAGCGCAGGGGACTCCGACTTCTTTAAGTCGGGGCGGAATGCGCTCCCGCTGCTAAGCGGGCCTCCTTTCTATGATAAAACCTGCCTGGCTGCCAATACGTGATATCTTGG
>JAEEVK010000175.1 GCA_016287095.1 Lachnospiraceae bacterium | reverse complement strand
AGCAAATCGATTATAGGATAAATACAAATTCAAGTTTGTCGGGATGAACGATAGAGCGTTATCTTGAAATTGAACTAAGTCGCTGCGCGACGGCCTGCCAAGGCTGAGGCGCAGCGTTTTACTTTTTTAAAAAGGCAGTAGATAGTGACTCCATTATGGAGTATTGTTTAAGTTGCGACACTTCAACAAACACTATCACTGCCATGAAAAGAATAACATTTACGCCTCCCAGTTTCAAGAGAAATAATCAAATACGTCCACCTCCTGATAGCAGATGAAATCACGAAAACTATTTCACTACTATCAAGGAGGTTTTTATGTACGAAGATATTGTTGCACGAATCAAAGAAGAATGCGCTTTCCGCAATCTAACCGAACTTTCAACAAAGCAGTATGTCTACCACGTCACTTGTTTTCTGAAGTGGATCGGTGATAAACCTTTAGACAAACTTTCTCTTTCCGATGCAAGAGAGTACATTCTCTATAAGCGGAACACCACCTGTTCTCCTGCTACCTGTAACGGGATCAATAGCGCTCTTTCTTTTTTCTATCGCATTATCCTGAAGAAAGTCTGGATCTATGACGAAGTTCCGAGAATGAAAGAAGATTGGACTCTTCCGGTTGTCTGTACCCAGGATGAAATTGAAAAACTCATCGATACAGCAACCAACATCAGAAATAAAGCCATCATCGCACTTACATATTCATCCGGACTCAGGGTTGGTGAAATCTGTAAATTATCACCAAAAGATATAAATATGCGCACCATGCAGGTTCATGTCAGAAATTCCAAGAATCACGGCGATCACTGGACTGTTCTTTCCCAGCGGGCTTTGGAACTGTTGATAGCATACTGGTATTCTTATCCGGTACACAGAGATATCCTTTTTGTGTCGCTGAGAAATCCGCACAGACCCCTTAAACAGGGCGGTGTCGAAATCATGCTGAAGAAAGTTTCTCGTGAAGCAGGTATTATTGCGCATCCCCATACCCTAAGACATTCCTTTGCCACCCACCTGATCGAGAACGATACTAAGCGGGAATACGTTCAGGCAATGCTCGGGCATAAATCCCCGAATTCAACAGCCATCTATGTCCACGTATCCAACAAATCCCTCATGGGAATAAAGAGTCCTCTGGATATGCCTAAAAATAATAGCAAAGACTTAGGGGGACGCAGCAATGGATGATGTTACCATACAGGATGTGTTGGAACAGTTTCTCCCAACGATTGCGGATCGTTCTTTCTCTGACGAGCAGTTTAATGCCATTCGCTGTATTCGAAGTTGCAGGACTGCAGAGATGGGCGCACATGTAAGTGAATGTGAATCCTGTCACTCTACCTTCATCCATTATAATTCCTGCAAAAACCGTCATTGCCCCATGTGTCAGGGAATGGACGTCAATGAATGGATAGACCTTCGACGAGAAGATGTTCTTGATGCGCCTTACTTTCATACGGTCTTTTCTATCCCAAGCCAGTTGTATCCTTTGGTGTATTCCAATCAAAGACTTCTGTATGATGCCATGTATCATGCGGCCAATAAAACGCTTGCAGAATTGTCCGGCGATCCAAAACATTTCGGTGCAAGGATTGGTTATATATGCATTCTTCACACATGGGGATCCAAGTTGAATTACCATCCTCATTTACATACCATAGTTCTCGGCGGCGGTCTTGACAAAAACAATCGATGGAAAGATAAAGGCAAATCCTTTTTTCTCCCGGTAAAGGTTATGTCTGCAGTATTTAAAAAGTACTACCTTGAGGAATTGAAACAGTTACGAGAGTCGGAAAAGCTTGTTTACAACGGAACTGCTGTGAATCTTAGGAATTCTTATGCTTTTAAAGGACTTGTGAATTTACTGTATGAGAAGGACTGGATCGTTTATTCGAAAAAGACTTTTGCTGGCGCACACGAAGTGTTTCAATACCTGGGGAAATATACGCACAGGATTGCGATCAGTAACCGTCGCATCATCGATTATGATGATGAAAGTGTTACGTTTATGGCAAAGGATTACAAAGCCGCTGGTGTGTATAAACCGCTTACTATTTCCGGCGAAAAATTCCTATCTCGTTTCCTCTTGCACGTTCTTCCAAAGGGCTTTGTCAAAATCAGATACTATGGAATTCTTTCTTGTAGATGCAAACGCGATAAGATCACTCTATGTCGGAATCTGATAGGCTGTGAGAAGTATCTGTCAAAGCTTCGGGATAAAACAGTAGCTGAAAAACTATTGCTCCTATACAACCGGGACATTCACAAGTGCTCTAAATGTAGCGGGAATCTGATGACTTATCGGCTGCCTGGAAGATATATGCTGTGTTGAAACAGAGCAACTAAATACCTTCAAACACCCTTCCAACGAAGGTTTATTTTTCGTGGGAAATTTTCCGGAAAACGCATTCGGATATTTATTCCAATCACAAACTGTGTTAAAATTTCCATGGATGTCGGCAGATTGAATTTCCACATCACCCTGACGCGACTTAGTTCACTCAGACAAAAAACGGCGTGAAGCCCGAACAAAAGGGCAGGTTACTGATACCTGTAATCTGCTTTTTTGTTCGGTCTTACACCGTTTGTTTGCGAATAAATATAATGTCCTAAGTTTATGCTCAATGATCTTCAGTTCCATTGGGAGTTATAATCCTTTCCGTCAGTCCGGTTGCTGACCATCATGCGCCTTCCAGACGCATTCCGTTATCTTCATATCAGTAAATACCGCCTTAAAACTGGAATCCTCGGGGCTGCAAGCATAAACTCCAAAACGAATATTGCCTGCACCTTCCCACATATGGCAGACTCTCATCTGCGAATAAGTCACGCCATCCCCGGAACATTCGATACAAAAGTCATCTTCCCTACGGCTGAAACGGTACCACATTGTCTTTACATCTGCAGGAATGGCTGTCGTTGCCCAGTCGGAATATCCATGATTAGTCACAACTGAACCAAGATGTTGAAACTCGTCATTCTCGTACTCCACGGATGCCTTCAGCCAGTTCTCAGAATCCAAATACATCACGATCCCGCACTGATCAAAGCGATGGCGGCTCTCTGTGAAATCAGTCTTAACAATAAACGAAAAGAACTTCTCATCTGTATCCATCTGAAGAACCGGTGCATTATCATTACGGAAATGATAATAGGTCCTTTGCCACAGATCAGTATGAGGTTCTGTTGTAATCTCTATCCTGTCCTTTTCAATAGCAGATTTCTTTGGTGCTCTTATCCATTCCATCTTTTCTGTCATCATCAGCCCTCTACTTTCTGATATACTCCTCATCCGCCTCATACTTATCGCCGACAAATCGCTCCACTGTCATGTGGAGATCATACTTATCCCGAAGCTCAGCCAGCTGTTTCATCATAGGCGAGGCGTGATGTGCATCAATAGCCTCCTGGTCAATCCATGAATCTATAAGAAGAACTGTTTCTGGATCATCTATCGGCTGAAAATACTGATACCGCGGATTTCCTTCCTCAGCACGAATAGCAACTGCGATACCTGATGACTCCATCTCCTCGACAAATACACGTGCATTTCCATTTATTAACTGCTTTTATTCACGGTTTAAGGTGCAATTATTCAAATCATGTAAACAGATCATCTAGCACTATTACATTTGAAAACGCACCTATGTACTCATTTTTCGCCAACCCAAACGTAGTTATCAACGTGCTTTGAATTGATGTTTTGGCCGAAAGGATTTCCCTCAGCATCTCCTGTCTTCTTAACACCTTTCGATAATAATCTTTTTTCACACTGTAATCGTCGCCGTAATA
>JAEEVK010000053.1 GCA_016287095.1 Lachnospiraceae bacterium | reverse complement strand
GTTTTCATCCATACGGAACCAGTAGGGCTTTGCCCCCGCCTGCACCTCAACATCCGCGCAAAGCTTGTCAATCTGTTTGCGGGTCAGGCCGCAGCACGAGATGGCAACCGCTTTGACCGTGTTCCCATCCCGGAATGGCGCGAATTCCGTATCGCAGACAAGATCCGTGATGTCTTTTGCAGAGAGGTCGATGCGGAGATCCGGCTTATCCGTTCCGTAGGTTTCCATGGCTTCGGTGTAGCCGATGCGGCGGAAAGGCGCAGCCGAAGCAATGTTATACTTGCCGTAATGGGCAAAAATCGGCGGGAGCACATCTTCCAGAATTGCAAATACATCCTCCTGGTCCGCAAAGGCCATCTCCATATCAAGCTGGTAAAACTCGCCGGGAGTTCTGTCGCCACGCGCATCCTCGTCTCTGAAGCAGGGAGCAACCTGGAAATATCTGTCAAAGCCGGAGGTCATGAGCAGCTGTTTAAACTGTTGGGGAGCCTGGGGCAGAGCATAAAACTTGCCGGGGAACTTACGTGAAGGAACAATGTAATCTCTTGCACCTTCAGGAGAAGAAGCGGTAAGGATAGGAGTAGTGATCTCTAAAAATCCTTCATCGGTCATAGCCTTTCTAAGATCAGCCACAACCTTGCTTCTCAAAACGATCTTGCTCTTAACCTCAGGGTTACGGAGGTCAAGGAATCTGTACTTAAGTCTTGTATTTTCATCAGCCTCTTTTGATCTGTTGATCTCAAAAGGCAGCTCGTTGTAGATACACTTACCTAAGATTTCAATCTTCTCAGGTACAACCTCGATATCACCGGTCGGCAGATTAGCATTCTTGCTGCTTCTCTCCCTGACGGTACCGGTAACGGAAATAGTAGATTCATTATTGATGCTGTCGATGATATTCATCATATCCTCGGTCTCAATAACGACCTGTGTAGTACCGTAAAAATCCCTCAAAATGAGGAAACCTAAGGTCTTGCTGACCTTACGCATGTTCTCGTACCAGCCGCATAAGGTGACCTTGCTTCCGACATCACCTATACGAAGCTCATTACAATTGTGTGTCCTTGACTGTTGCATATTAATGTTTCTCCTCTATTGCAATTTTTCTAAAACCATTCAATAAAACTATTCAAGATCAGTCAATCCTTGATCTCTCCATGATGAATCTTACGAAATCAATCCTCTTATCCTCAGGTACCTTCTCAACATCTATGATCAGAGCATTTTCTTCCGAGATGTAGATCAGCATATATCCCTGATAGTTGCAAACCCTGAAAATCTGCTTATAGATGTACTCCGATAATGAATCAATACCTGTCATGGTAAAATGTTCATCATAAAACTTATAAGTAGCCGTAATACTCTTCTTTTTCTTCAGATCATAACGCTTGATCAGGTTATCAAGGTATTTTTCTGCACCATTGTATTTCAAATACAGGATAATAACCGCTGCAGCTATACCGATTATCAGAATGATCTTGCTGCCAAGATATACCGCATATCCTACGATCAGGAGATAAATGGCTGCTAAAACCAGGTCACGCTTGATATTTCTGAGCCATGTATTGTATGTAGTATAGCTCTCCAGCAGTTTTTTATCGTAATTCGTCTCTATCTCGTATACGGGCTGGGAAATATTAACTTCTCCGGCCTGCTTTTTCTTTCTAAATACAAGCAGTTCCTCGGATACAGCCTGTACTCTCTTCTTTTTCTGTTTCTGACGGAACTTGCTGATAAAGAACAGGATCAGCATGAGCAAGATGCCCGCTCCAAAGAAAGCAGCTATGGTAAGCAGACCCTTTTTCTGGTTCTCCTGATACTCCTCGTATGTCATTATACGGGTAAGATGCACATTTGAAACAAACTTTTCAAGTAAATCATCATTAAGAGTCATGGTACCAATATGCTTGGTATCCATACTGAACTGAAGTAAAGTACCGTTGATAATGGTACCGTAGAGCAGCTCCTTGTCCTCATTATCTCCGGTAAATGCGAATTCAATCCTAAACATCTTCATCTGAGGATGGTTGTATACACTGACATCCGCACTCTTGACCGATTCATCCTGAGGTACGATGGTCTTTGCAAAATCTATCATCTGCTGGTCATCATACTGTGATATATCAAAAACATTGAAAACCGATGATGGTTTGCTGATAAAGTTCACTGTAGCATTTGCATCAGGATCAAAATATGCTGCCACCAGGTTTAAAACCTTATATTCGTCCTTTGCCTGTGAAGGATTCTCAATATGAGCCTCCGACCATGACGGATCTCCGTCCTTCAGTGAAGATGTGAGCTTTATATAACTGTCAGGTACCGTTATCTCGAGATACTGCATATTATAAGTATCAACATGAGTACCTGTCACCTCATCAGCTTTTGCAAAGCTGAACGGCAATAAACAAACTATCAGAAAAAGGCTAAGCAGGAAAGCCGCTTTTCTTTTTAAAAACGCAAACATTAAAACTTACTCCAATCGAAATATTTACTAATTTATCAACCTGTAGAGGTCAGATTCCGACAGACCGGGTATCCCGTTCTTAAACAATTTATCTAACAGGTTATTCAAAGAATAATTGCCTATCTTCAGATTGCCTATATAATTCTTAAGAGGCATAAATGTCTCACGTATTGAGTTAAACAGCGAATCTGCATCCATCTCCGACCACTTTTCAAGCATCCTTGAGTATCTCGAAGGCATATTCATCTTATCGGCATTCTTTAAGATGTCATCCCAGTCAAAGTTCTTAACCCATGAGTACAGACCGTTATTCTTATCAGCCTCTATGATCTTCGAAGGCATCTTGACTGTACCGGATGAAGACTTCTTCATGGTGATATCAGCCTCAATAATGGTCTTTCCTGCATCAGAGAACAGCGCCTTTGCAGTAGATTTACTGAGACTCAGATCAAATTCCACCGTACATTTTAAGCCCTTAAATGACTTGTCCCCTGTGAGCTCATATATATCGATGAGCACCGTACCGGTAGGATTACCTCTAAGCAGATCAATAACATTGATATCCTTGAAATCAACTGAAATCCTCTCAACTCCGCTATCGGTGAAGTACTTAAGATTTCCTGTTACGGAATTACCGCTTACTGTACCCGAAGCCCTGACATTCGTGAGCACTCTGTTCTTCTTGGTACTGAAAGCTTCAAATCCGAAGTTGCCCTGATTGATGACATACTTATAGGTATAACCTGTACCGTTATCCTCTACGAGCTGCTGCCCTACAACATCACCCGAACTGTTAACCCATATATTTAAGGTTCTGAAAGGATATTCCTTATTGTATACCTCATCCTGCTGCTTCTCTATCCAGTCAAGGAAAGAATCGGCACTCAGCTTATCACCGAAAACTCCGGTCTTTTCAATCTTGTTTACTATAGCCAGAACATCGTCATCCTTTGAAAGTTCCTTTAAGATGGCATCGATGATCTCAGGCTGCTTTGCTTCATCGAGGTCAACAGAGATCATAAGGTATCTGTCCTTTACGCCTCCTGCCTCAAGTACCTGGTCCTCATAAAACTTAACTCTGTCCATCTTTTCAAGAGCTATCTCGACATACTTCATAAGAATCCTGTTGAGCTCCTTCTTAGAAGGCAGTGCATCCTGAAAAGCTGTTGACTCGATAAGTGTCTGGAAATTAATACCGCCTACATCACCCAGGCTCAAGGTCTCAAGATCCAGTGTATTGGAAAGGTCATACTGTGCATATTCCTTATTTAATATCGGTATCCCGATATAATACTTGTTCTCGGTAAGGTTACCGATCAGATCAAAATCGATCAGATCCTTCTTATTAATATTGGCCTCACCGGTTATCTGCAGGTTTTTATCCTTCATCTGGAAATAGCCTTCAGCTTTAGCACTCTTTATCCAGCTAAGGTCCACATCCCTGTTCTTCTTATATATAGCCTCTAAGAAATCCTCTGCCTCATCCTTAACATCAACATCGATGTTTACGGTATACTTGGATTTCATAAAGTCAAAGAGTTCTACGAAATCGTCCTCGTAAGCTATACTCAGATCGTCAGCCAGATCCTGGATGGCA
The DNA here is from genome assembly GCA_016287095.1 of Lachnospiraceae bacterium. Taxonomy (GTDB): domain Bacteria; phylum Bacillota; class Clostridia; order Lachnospirales; family Lachnospiraceae; genus RUG11977. Next base: position 16,002 of record JAEEVK010000053.1, on the reverse strand, counting down.
TTTTTCTCAACCGACCTGAAATAACTCTCATCGGACATAAACATCTTCTTTACAGAGTTTCTTGCCGATCCCGAGATAAGGAAAACCAGAGCTACCACGAGCACAACAAGTCCCATTGTTGCAACTATTAGCAAACCAACCGGCACCTTTTTGCCCATTTTTATCTCATTAGAGGATCTTCCTTCCTGAGCATTCTGTTTTCTGTCCTGAGTCTTATCCTGAGGTACTACATTGGTATTGCTTTCCGCTACTGCGGGCACTGCATCACCTGCTGCCTCCGGAACTATAGCCGTATCTCCTTCGCTTTCAGTAACTGCAGGAGCTGTCTCACCGCCCTCTTCGGTTACAGGCAGGTTCTCGTCTGCAGGCACGGGCAGATTGTTTTCCTCTGCAGCATTCTCTGCCTGCTCAACAGTCTCATTAATTTCCTCTGATATATCTTTAGCTGCAGCATCAACAAATTCTGCAGTATCTTCCTTTATGGTATCCTCATATCTCTGAGTCATCTTAGCAAACTCTTTAGCCGTCTTTTCAGCATCGGCCTTGGCAGCCTCTAATACACTGGCCGCATCCTCGTTTGCTCTGTTCAGTTCAGCCTGAGCATCATCCTTGGTAAAGATAGCAGTCGATTCAGTCACTATCTTTGCGCCGCATGATGTACAGAATTTGCTTCCGTCAGGTATTTTGCTTCCACATTTCACACAGAACATAATACTTCCTCCATTCCGACTTGAAATCTATCAAAAAGCCTATTCTGTTATTTTACTTCTCTGCGGCTCCTATGTCAATTAAAATTTTTTTAACAAAAAAGGCAAGGATGTGCAACCCTTGCCCTTTTAGTGTATATTTTGTGTAATTCAATTATCAGATATAGAACTCTACCTTATATTCCTTCTTGCCTTCTACTGCAGGTATAAGGTTGCCCTCTACAGCTGCTCCGTCTACTACGAGACCCTTGCCGCTGCCATCCTGGATGACATTGATATCATACTTAGCGCCACGGTACTTACGTACTACAGAATAGTTGCCGAAGTCCTTGGTTACGCAAGGCTTGATTGAAAGTCCCTGTAATGTAGGCTGTACACCAAGGATAGCCTGGGTGATGTCAACTACAACCCATGCAGCAGTACCTGTAAGGAATGAGTTCTTAGCCTCGCCGTAATGAACTGCAGCACGGCCTGCGATCATCTGGCTGTATACATAAGGCTCAGTACGATGGATCTCGCTCACATCCTCTAAGAATGCAGGACAGCTTCTCTTGTAGATATCGAATGCCTTCTCAGCATCACCGATAACAGTAGCAGCCACTGAACACCAGGGATTGTTGTGGGTAAAGATCGCACCGTTCTCCTTGTATCCGGGCGGATACGAAGAAATCTCACCAAGTTCAACATGATAGGTGGTATAGCAGGGTGCTAAGATCTCGATACCATAATCATTTACAAGGTACTTGTATAATGAATCAAGAGCCTTTGCACCGAAGCCCTTTTCCTGACCAATACCGGCCATGGTACAGAAGCCCTGGGGCTCGATGAAGATCTTGCCTTCTTCACATTCATTGGAACCAACCTTGTTTCCGTATGCATCGTATGCACGAAGGAACCACTCGCCGTCCCATCCGAACTCTTCGGTAGCGGTCTTAACCTTTTCTACCTCAGCTCTGATGCTATCTGCCTCATCTTTAAGTCCTACATAGTCACAGATATCGGCATATTCCTTGCCGTACTTAACAAACATACCTGCGATAAATACAGACTCTGCAACAGGTCCCTCGCTGGGTCCGAATGTCTGGAAGGACTCACCGGGCTCCTCTGAGAAGCAGTTAAGGTTCAGACAGTCATTCCAGTCTGCACGTCCGATAAGAGGCAGACCATGAGGTCCCTTGTTATTGATAGTAAAGTTGATACTCCTGCGGAGATGCTCCATAAGAGGCTTCTCGCTGCCTTCAACGTTGTTGAAAGGTGTAGGATGATCAAGTATTGTAGTATCTCCTGTCTCACGGATGTAAGCAGCGGTACAAGCTACAAGCCATAACGGGTCATCGTTAAAGCCGCCGCCGATATCTGCGTTACCGCGCTTGGTAAGAGGCTGATACTGATGATATGTTGAACCGTTCTCAAACTGAATGGAAGCGATATCGATAATTCTGTCCCTTGCTCTTTCAGGGATAAGATGCATAAATCCGAGCAGGTCCTGACAAGAATCTCTGAAGCCCATACCACGTCCGATACCGGTCTCCCAGTATGATGCGGAACGGCTCATGTTAAAGGTAACCATTACCTGGTACTGATGCCAGATATTAACCATACGGTTAACCTTCTCGTCCTTACTCTCAACATGATAGATTGAAAGCAGGTTATCCCAGTAATCCTTAAGAGCCTTAAAAGCTGCCTCAAATGCTGCATCTGAATTATACTTATTGATAAGCTCTACAGCAGGCTTCTTATTGATAATGCCCTTTGACTCCCACTTCTGATCACGAGGTACCTCGATGTATCCTAACTGGAATACATAGGACTTCTTCTCGCCGGGAGCTAAAGTAACCTTTATAGAATGGCTTGCGATAGGATACCAGCCTGATGCTACGGTATTACCGCTCTTGCCGTTTTCAACCTGTACAGGCTTATTCCATGCACGTCCTGCACCAAGGAAAACATCACGGTCTGTATCAAAGCCGTCAACCTCTGTATTTACTGTAAAGAATGCATAATGATTACGTCTCTCACGATACTCTGTCTTATGATAGATAGTGCTGCCGATAACCTCAAGCTCACCGATGCTCAGGTTTCTCTGATAGTTCTGTGAATCATCTACAGCATTCCACAGACACCACTCGATACCGCTGTAAAGAGTAAGGTCCTTGGTCTCATTAGAATTATTAACTACCTCTAAGCGATGAAGCTCACAGGCATCTCCTAACGGAACAAAGAAAGTAAGCTTTGCGTTTACGCCGTCCTTTGTGCTGTTGAAGGTGGTATATCCCATACCATGCCTGCACTCATAGCTGTCAAGCTCTGTCTCAGCAGGACGATAAGCGGGACTCCAGACAGTATTGCCGTCCTTGATATAATATAATCTTCCACCGATATCATTGGGTATATTGTTATAACGATATCTGGTGATACGTCTCAGTTTTGCGTCGCGATAGAAACAATAACCTCCGGCTGTGTTTGAGATAAGGCCGAAGAATCCGTCATTACCAAGGTAGTTGATCCAGGGAAGCGGAGTAAAGGGGGTTGTGATGCAATACTCTCTGTTCGCATCGTCAAAGAAACCGTACTTCATAGCTTAGAATCCTTTCATTTTATAATAATCCCTGCCTGAAAATCTCAGGTCAGGTTAAACAGCTCCATAAATATAATATTAGCATTAAACTTCACTATTTTCAAATGAATAATTTGTTAACTTTTATCCGAAAATCATGTCTCTCAGTTTAGGATGAACCGTACCGTATACCATTCCCATGTTTCTTACATGCTGGGTATATACAAAGCTCCTCTTTGAAGCGGTATCCATCGTAATGCAGCTGCCTGCGGCACCGTCCCAGCCAAACACACCGGCAGGTGCGGGAGAATTTATCTTTTTGGGATCAAGCAGCACTGCCATACCTACGCCATATCCGTAGCCCACACGGCCCATGCCATGCTCAAGATCATAAACTGAAGCCTCTCCCAAGAGGTTAACCTTTATCTTCTCCACTGTCTCAGGCTTAAGTATCTGCACTCCGGCAGCAGATGTACCGCCGCACGCCAGAGTATCGGCAAGCTTAGCATAATCCTCAGTACAGCTTACCAACCCTGCTCCTCCGCTCTCATAAGTATCGGAAAGCTGATAACTGCAGCTGTAATCCATAGGTACATATTCATTCTTTTCATTAACTATATACTGGGCAGCCAGTCTCTCCAGTCCGTCATTCTGAGGCTTTCCGAAGAATGTATCTTTCATCCCCAAAGGCTCCCAGATATTTTTCTTCAGATACTCAGAAAACTTCATGCCCGATACAACCTCTATCACTGCGGCTGCCACATCATGGCTTAAACTGTAAAGGAAATGTGTACCCGGGATAAACTTAACCGGAGTCTCAACAAAGGCATCAACTATATCCCTTGTGGTAGCAGCCATACCTTTTTCCTTAAGTACCCTTACGATACCGGGACGGTTTAAGTCATAATCAAGTCCTGACTGCATGGATACCAGATGCTTCATCAATATGGGGTATTTCTCTGTCTCACCCTCAACACTTACCTTGGCATACTTAGGAAGGTACTTTCCTACCTCATCCTCCAGAGAAAGCTTTCCCTGCTCAACCAGCTGCATAACAGCAGTCATGGTCTGCACCTTAGTCATAGAAAACATCAGATATCTCTGATCGGCTGATACAGGTTTCTTCTTATCTACATCAACAGTACCGTTCATATGGCGGTAAAGCTGCTTATGATCCTCATAAACTATCAGGTCCACTGAAGGTACCCCGAGATCAAGTATGGAATCAAGATATTCCGTTAATTTGTCATAATCTATAGTATTCATCGTACACCTCCTCACAGACCTATGTTAACACCTAAAATTTTTAATTGCAACATAAAAGATTTCTTTTCGCTTAAAATGAACAATATAATCAATCCTTTGGCAAAATAATCTCATTTTCAAAAATTACGACAGGCCGCGCTTCATACGGTTGATAAGTATTCCGCCGTTATCCTTAAGCCATTTATCCCATTTATGATAGTCAGGAAATACCTTTAAAACTTCCTCATAGAACTGCTTTGAATGATCCATATGCTTTCTGTGAGCCAGCTCATGCACTATGACACTGTCCAGTACTTCACGGGGAGCCAGCATCAAAAGACAGTTGAAGTTGAGATTTCCTTTTGCGGTACAGCTACCCCATTTTGTGGTCTGGTTTCTGACAGTTATCCTGCCATATGTGACTCCGAGCTGATCCGCATAGTACTTTACTCTGGGCGGTATCTCCTTCAGGGCCTGTTCGGCAAGTGCCTGTATGGTTTCCATAGTCAGAGGCTCTCCCATTTGCTTTTCCATCTCTTGAGCCTTGACCAGGTTCTTTTGTATCCAGTTTTCGTGTTTTCTTAAGAAATCTATGATTTCACTTTCCGGCAAGCGCATGGGGGCACGGACTATCACGATGCCATCCTTGATGGTAGCTGATAGCGTGCGGCGGGCGCTGCGGATTATTTTGTATCTATATTCCATGTTGTAGTTCTCCTGTTAGGGACGGGAGTGGGCACATATAATTCGCCGCACGCAAGAAAGCGGATTTTGCGAATGTCTCTTATTAATTCTATCTGTAGTTATTATCCAAGATCATATACAAAACGCAAAATCCTTCCAGACATTTTCGCATCGGGCAAACCCGGCCCGATGTGAGTGCGAAAAGTCTGCGCTGCGCGGATAGCGTGCGGCAAACCATATGTGCCCACTCCCTGTATGTTATAAAAATTGAGCCTGTCATTCTGAGCATAGCGAAGAATCTTTATTTATTTAGTCAATATTAGATTTTAAACATAAATTATTTATTTGAGTATAACATACCTATAGATATAGTCAACACAAAATAATCCGCGAGCGATATATTAAGGATTTAAGATATATAAGAAGGAAAAAAGAAGTATATAGATTTGAACATTGATATATATCAATATAATAGTTGACTTAATGCATTTATTTCTGTAAAATATACCGGTAGTATATTTTTTCAGTATAATTTGAAAGGGTTTTATTGTATCTAAAATGATATTTCCCTTTGTTTATATCATATAATACATTAGATACATTATTAATAACATGGTTGCAGCAAAAGACAGATTTACATATATGACTGAGACTCCGGTGCCGAAGCTCATTAAACAATTGGCCATACCGACTATCATCAGTATGCTGGTCACCGGTATTTATAATACGGCTGATACGTTCTTCGTAGGACGTATACCGGATATTTCCATACAGGCTACCGCCGCTGTAGGTACCGTATTCCCGGTTATGGCGGTTATACAGGCGTTTGGATTTTTATTTGGGCACGGCTCAGGCAACTTTCTATCCAGGATGCTCGGTGCGGGCAAAAAAGAAGAAGCCTCTGAGATGGCTTCTACAGGTTTTGTTTTAGCTATATCGATGGGCTTGCTTGCCAGTATATTCGGAAATATTTTTATAGATAATCTGGTAGATGTCCTGGTATCCGAAGATATTTCTGCCTCTACCATAGAGATGACCAAAAGCTACGCCGGTATCATCCTCCTGGGTGCTCCCTTTATGATGGGTCAGTTTGTGGTTAACAATCAGCTCCGTTTCCAGGGCAGTGCCATGTATGCCATGGTTGGCCTGGTTTCCGGTGCCATCATCAACATCATTCTCGATCCGCTCCTGATACTTGTATTCGGTTTAGGTGTAAAAGGTGCAGCCATCGCTACCATAGGCGGCCAGATCACCAGTTTCTTTATACTCCTGATAGGCAGCAGGAGAGGCGAAAACATCAGGCTCAGCATCAAAAAGATCAGGATTAACGGTTACTATATCGTGCAGATCATCAACGGCGGTATTCCTTCTCTTTTCCGTCAGGGTCTGGCAGCTGTTGCCACCACTCTTCTTAACAGGTCTGCAGGTGATCTCGGTGGAGATGCAGCCATATCCGGTATGTCCATCACCACACGTGTCATGATGCTGCTCATCTCCGCTCTCATCGGATGGGGACAGGGTTATCAGCCGGTCTGCTCATTTAACTACGGAGCAGGAAAAAAAGCCCGTGTTAAAGAGGGCTTTGTGTTCTGCGTAAAATGGGGTACCATTTTCCTGGCTATTGTAGGTGCTGTTTGCTTTATCTTAGCACCTAATGTTATTGAATTCTTTATACCCGAATCAGAAAATGCCGATATAAATATGAGACTCCAGGTTATCGAAGTCGGTAAAACTGCTCTCAGGTGTCAGTCCGTGATCCTGCCGATAAACGCATTCATCGTTATGACTAACATGATGCTCCAGTCCATAGGAAAAGGTGTAAAGGCATCCATCACAGCATCAGCCAGAAACGGCCTGTTCTTTATACCTGCTATACTGATACTGCCCAAGCTCTTTGGTCTGACCGGTGTTGAGATCACACAGTCGGTATCCGATATTTTCACCCTGGGCATCAGCATCCCCTTTGCTATCGTTGAACTAAGGAAATTAAAATAGTCCTATACCATGATATTCCCCCACCGGTGCACTAACATCAGCCAGTGACGGATCTGCCTCCCAAAAACAGAGATAATTGTTTTTAGGCAGACAGTACAATGATCACCTGTGAGGGCAGGTAAAAGCCCCACATGAGCACTGTTGCCGCATATCGAAGCGTATAATACGATTCTGATGTTATTAATATAAATCTATCCATGTTAAATATCAAAACATTTATATCACATAATACAAAAAGCAGCAAGCCGATCAAAAACAGTTTGGGACGTTTAAATAAACATCGAGGTACCTTATCATCTTTTTTCCTCACATGATAAACTATGAGCCTTCCAACATTTCCTAAGAAAGACAAAGCATACAATATACCCAAAAACAGTACTGCATTCATATTTTGATCAGCGTCAAAACAGACTATATCCGATACCTTTAATACTATGGTACCGGCTATGGCTATGATAATACGTATACCGATCAAAATGCCGGTCTTTTTCTTATCGCCGCCGGTTATAACATACAGATAAATGCTCTGGGCGATACAGAAAGTAAACAGACCCGGCACTATGATTTCCGGGTGCAGCAGCAGAAAATAATCTGAAATAACTGTAAATAACATAGCCACTGTCAGGAATGCCCTGGCCTTTTCCCTGGTTTCAATATATGAACATAATGAGAATACGAAGCACAACAGAATACCATAGTATTTTAGCATGGACGGAGATAATCCCTTTATCAGCGCAATATCGTATAAAAAGCCTCCCAGTGCACCTTGATGCTGCAGGCTGTATATATCAATACACATAAAAAGAAGATAGAGGAGCAGCTCTATCGCTATGAAAATAATTATTATCGGATTTTTTTTGATAATGTTAATATATTCTCTCATATCTTACAATCCATAAATAACTTATGATGCCTCGAATCCCCATCCACTTCCAAGCACGCTTGCAGTGGATGTGAAATTCTTACTTCCTTGGTATCATAATATGGTAATTATCTCAAAAAATCAAGAGTTAAAATACAAATACAAGAAACGCAGGGGTGAGTCTTAGACTTCAGTCCCTGCGCTTCTTGTTTTTAATTATTTAGGGTTTAACCATATAGGGGAAGTAGGTATATTTATCCGATGTACTGCTCTATAAGCCTAACCAGTAAGTCGTTGAGCTGCTCAACCTGGTACTCTCCTACTGTGGGCTCTAAGTGAGATCCGCCAACACCGCTGTCATCAGTCAGGAATGTATATGTACCGCCGGTAGCCATAGCAAATGCTCTAAGTAAAAACTCTGTATCTTTATCTATACCGCTTGATGCAACGGGGATAATACGGATACCCATTTCAGATGCCTTAGTGATAGTATCCATCAGGATCTGACGGTTTTCTTCTGTATTATGAGGCGGAGCATCAAGTACGAGGAACATAAGCTTAATGCTGTTTTCATCCCAAGAATGATCGTTTACACTGTTTGCCAGTGCAGTCTCAACTGCCTCTTCAAAGTCTCCGCCACCTGTAGCATATTCCTTGTTGAGATATGCCAGCTGCTCATTAATGTTCGTACTAAACTCATAAGGGCGAACTACATATTCATCATTTAAATCTCTGTAGAAATTAACACTGAGTCTTACAGGGATATTGGCTGTATCATTCTGTACACGCTTGATAACATCCTGGAGCTCTTCCTGGAGATAATAGATCTCATCACCCATGGAACCTGTAGTATCAACTGTGAACATAAGGTCAAGAGTCTTGGTAACGGGCTGGATTGAATCAAATTCCACATATGCAACGGAATTGTCACGGAGATCATCCTTCATTACGGGCTGTTCCTTTACTGAACCGTTGTATTCAGCCTTGATACTTGAAGGCAGAGGATTGGATGCAGCATCTGTAAGTGCATAATATGCATAAACCATACCTTCATAATCTGTAACACCTGACCAGATAGCATTTTGGTCCATATCATACACGGTTACCTTCGCGTTCTGCACGGGAGTGTCATCGCATTTACAGCAGATAACAAGCCTTGAGAAAGGTGATAGATTCCACTTAGTAAAGAAATCAGAATACTGATAATTCTGTCCGTCTGATATAAGTCCCTTCAAAAAGTCGAAATTCTTGTTGTCATTCCACTCACCTGCGGTAAGAATACCCGCCTTAAGCTGAGGTTTTTCAATGGGCTCATCTATGATAACGGGAGGTGTTTCAACGATCACATCGTCATATGTACCGTCTATGATCTCGGTACTGTATTTCATATCAAAACTTTCGGTAGCGATCAGATCTGCAGTTGCGGATTCTCTTAAAGAATAACTCTCACCATCTGATCCGCCATAAATATCAGCAGGGGATTCAGGGCTAACAGGATCTGCAGCTGCTTTATATTCCGAAGTTGGAGCTGTAACGCTGTCTGATTTAGCAGATTCTTTTACAGAATCCGGTACCGACTCCGGTATTGAATGGGTAGTAGTATCGCCTACCGATGAATAAGCTCCGGTATCAGCAGTGGCTGCTGAGTCCTCCTTTTTGCTTGAACAAGCACATAAAACTAATGATAAAACTAAAAATATTACTAGAAGTAAATGTCTCTTCATATTTTGCAACCTCCTTATGTTTGCTTTTCTGAACATTAGACGAAGAATAAAAAAGTCAGGTTCCACATTTTTTAAATATTTTTTTAGAAAGTTGAATACCAAACATATTTTTGAACAAAAAAAGACTGCCCATACCAAATGGTACAGGCAGCCCGATAATGTAAACCATCACATCTACATCTGTATATTTATTAAGAAATCTAAAGAACCGTCATTTACATAACATCCTGTCTCTTCATCGCCTAAATATCTGTTATTGATATTCTCATTGGCTACTATGCTGTCACATTTTCCGAAACCCTTTTCCATCCTCTCAATTGCAGTCTCGGTATAGTTTGTGTTTTCCATATATATTACGGATGAAATATTATCATTTACTACAGAATCACGTCCGGTGTTCATGCCTAAGAATGAAGTGGTCATTGCCATAAGTATTGTTGTAAGTACCATTGGGAATATAATATAGATCTTCATAAGCGTTTCTCCTTTGTGTGTAGGTGTTTTTGTTTTGTTGTGAGTATATAATAACGCCTATGAATCGCAAATACAATATTCAGAGTAAGCATGATATGTAGCCTAAGCTACAGTATCACCGAATGTGTAGTTTATTTTACATAATGATGGTAAATTGTAATAAAATTACCGCTCATACTCTTAGTGAATTTGAGCGGCTTGAAATTAATATCCCTTTTTCCTATCAACCAGATACTTTAGCGTTTTTCCTTCTGCAAAGTTTAACAGATCCTCACAGAACATTTCAACATTTCTGTTCATGGTATACTCTACAGTGAGGTTTCCTGCTACATGAGGAGTTATAAGCAGATTCTTTGTTTTCCACAGACGGCTGTTCTCCGGTAACGGCTCTGTCTTAAACACATCAAGTGCCGCACCTGCCAGTTTCCCACTGTCCAGACTGTCAGCCAGAGCATCCTCATCTATCGCAGACCCCCTGCCGACATTTACGATGTATGCTCCGTCAGGCATAAGTGCTATTCTTTCTCTTGAAAGTATATTTGTGGTTTCAACCGTGGATGGCAAACTCATAACCAATAACTCTGTGGTCGGCAGTATGCTGTCCAGTTCGCTCACCTTTAAGACTCTATCATATGAAGGATCATCACATTTACCGCTCCTGCAAACTCCTGTTATCACCTTAGGTTCAAAAGCTTTAGCTCTGCGGGCAAAGCATGTTCCGATATCACCGGTGCCAAGTACTGTAATATTGCAATCCTTAAGTGATTTTTGAGGCTTAGGTGTGGACCATATTCCGTCAAGTGAAGCTGCATAGAAATCAGTCAGATTTCTCATCATCATAAGTGATACTGCTATGATATGTTCTGCAATAGTTACTCCGTATGCACCCGATGAGTTTGAAAACAGACAGTCTTCGTTTGCAAAGCTGTCCGGTTTCAACATAAAATCAACACCTGCAGACGGTACGCACAGCCATTTCAAATTCTTGCTGGTCTTGGCTATATTAACTCCGAATCCGTATACTACATCGGCATCCTTCAAGTCATCTGTTATATCTTTTTCTGAAACTAAGAAATGAACCTCTGCTCCAACTTTATCTGCAGTAGTTTTTATCATATCTTTTTGTTTCTCTTTAAATGCAGCGTTTATTACCAGTATTTTCATATATTTATCATCCTCATACAAAGGCCTATTGTTGAAATAAAGAGTTTCGTTATGCTTTTCAATGCTTATCCCACCATTATCAATAATGTAATAGTGTATTATCTTGTAAGATGCATACTCTGTTATGATCAGTACATCATTTTAAATTCTCAAGTGCTTTACTTGACGAATTGTATAGATATGCTTTTTCTTGTAATGTTAAAGTGTCGGGTCCGGATAAACTGTTCGAGAAATTTCTACCTATCTGAGATAGGTTTCCTTTACTAACCTTTTCATTATCCTTTGGAGTAACAACAATAAATGCATTGGTTGAAACAGCCGCGTAATAATCCCCACCCAGCTTCTCGGAGACTTTCTCTAAGAAGTCCGGTAACAATAATACACTGGCTCCACCAAACATGACATCATTGGAAAGAAGGTATACAGGTAACAAACCATCCTCTTCATCCCCTGATGATGAATTTTTACCCTCAGCACTTTTCGTAGAAAGCATACGGAACAGATTTACCGGTCCCTTGGGTACTATATTCTTTACAGAATCCTCATAGAGCTGCTTCTCAGTAACTCCCAGGCTGTCAGCCAGATCATTTGTCACTGTGATCAAAACCTTCTCATCCTTATAGCAGTAAACCACGGAATAATCCAAGAAGTCCCTGTTTGGTACATTTTTCAGATAATCCTTGTATTTGCTCTTATCCATGATAAAAGGTGCAATCTGCCCCTTTATCTTATCATACTTTTTCTTTGAGAGACTTGTCCTCGCATTTCTAACCGGACTGTCCATCTTTAATATCTGCTCTATAACTCCCTTAGCATAGGATTCTGCCTCAGGACATTCTTTAGTAACCTTTTCAGGTGTATCAAACTTAAGCGAAGCCCATTTGAGTCCATTGGGATCCTCTGTCAGTCTCAATATATAATCCACAGACCCGTCAGACTTAATATCCTTTATAGCCCTGGCAACGATACCGTTTTCATTGATGATTCTAACAACATTTTCTACATATTCTTCAAACATAATATAACCTGCTCCTTGGTTCATTTTCATTAATTGATATCATTATACCAAATATATGAAATTTTTCAAACAGAAAATGTCAATTTACCTAAACTACAGTTTTGGATATATGTGTAAATTAGGCTACATTTCTCAAAATATGTAAACAAAAAACAGCTCATACCCAAAGATATGAACTGTTCAAAATCAATATGTAGTTTTTCTGTATTTTAGGCCGGACTGTGATTATCATTCGTAGGGTATGGCCACAAATTCCAAATCCCGGTTTCTGCCGATAACAGAATGTGTCTCCCTGTTAATTCCGAAGTACTCTAACCGGTGAAGATCATCAAAATCATTAGTATCCATTGTGACACCGTACTTGGTATAACTTATGCCATACCACCCGGCAACAGATAATGATTCCGGTGAGAAGCCGTCATCTAAACGTTCTTGTTCGTCAATAAGGAAATAGTTGAGATTGCATGTACTCCAGTCAGTCAGAGTCCATGTAGCATCAGCCATGTACCATTTACCGTTGAGTTTTAATGCTGTCCACTCATGACCTTCTCCGGGTACAGATCCTGATACCTCATCTGCTTCGATACCGCATTGCATAAGAAGATACTCATACATATCCGCTATCTCCCAGCATATGCCTTTCCTCTCTTTAAAACATCTAAAGATAGAGTCTTCGTCAAATCCACCATTGTCACCCTTGTTTTCATACTCTTCGTAATCATAAACCCAGTTACGGGATATATAATCAAACAATGAAATAGCAGTCTCAAAGTCATTGTAATCATCGCTGACAGCATCGTCAAGTATCTCCGTTACCATCCGTTCAAACTCTTGGATCCTCCCTGCCAGCTCTTCCTTTGATACTGTTAGTACGATTTTTCCTATACCGTTTTCATAGCCTCCATCAAAATACGATATACAATCCGTAGCCGGCGGAAAGAACAGGTTAATGAATCTTCCACCTATACACCATTCGAATGCATCTGCACTTGCACATTCAAAAGTGTCTTCTCCTGCTATAAGTGCATCTATCATATTGAAGAAACTTTGTTTGTACTCCTCCCCATGATACTGTTCATGGAAGTATCCGAATACATGCGGATTCCAGGTATGATGTCCATCCACATTATTTTCATACCTCTCAAACGGCTCAAAGGCTTCAAGCGCCTTAGTCCAATCAGCCAGTCCCGGTGTATAAACAAAAGTATCATCAGGAGTTGGTGTAGGCTCTACAGTTGGTGTAGCCGTAGGTGCTACAGTCGGTGTCACTGTGGGAGTAGCCGTGGGAACTGTAGTTGGTTCCGCAGTCAGTGTTTCTGGCGATGCCGTCGTGGTTATATCGGTAGCTACAGATGTAGGCTCAGTAACTTCTGACGGGCTCTCATTCTTAGCGCATCCGGTAAAACATATAGTGATTATTAATGCAATCAAAATGCTAAATGCGTAACTTCTTTTCGAATTCATATATCTTTTTTCTCTTGCAGCCATCTTTCATAGTGCTCATTCGCTGCCTCATCTGTCGCTCCTGATAAGACCTTAGCATCCTCAAAAGAATATCCTCTGTTTAGACAATTTGCAAAACATACATATTCCTTATTTTTTTCTCCTTTGGCTATTCCTCTAGTTTCAGAGTCTTCTAACATTTTATCTATCTTCAATTTTAGAACCTTACCGCCCATAGTCCCACCTAATCCTTTCTTTTTAGGCGTACCAATTTCCTGTTTTTCTTTTTCTGTTTTCAATATTTCTCCTTCCTTGCTGAAGGGAGGGAGTATAAGTATATGGTTTAACTGTATTATAGCAAAAACAGTTTAATTGTCAACTGTGATGCCCTGAAAACTTATATGTTCTTTATGCTGTCGGCATTATAAAACGTAACAGCGGATCAAAAAATCCATAATCTTTCTCTGAGTTCTCATCTACAGAATGTTCAATACACATATTACAGGGACGATATCCAGATGTTTCAGCATCCTTAGCATACATAAAATAGATTCTATTCTTTTCAGCAGGTAATGACATACAACTATCATTATGATAAACATGAGAATTAAGGTTACCAATAATAGGACCCTCATCAACCTTAAGCCTATTTTCAGCATCCCAGTCAATTATATGATACGAATCAACACAAAGTTCTTTTCCGTCACCGCTTACAATAACTGTTCCGTCTATATCTGTCCTATAGATTTTGCTTCCAAGAGTTTCCAATCTTCTTATTACATTATCATCTGGATGACCATAAGCGTTATCCCTACCAACACTAATAAGTGAAATCTCAGCTCCACAATTTTTCAAGAACATTAAAGGACTTGATGTATCGCTTCCATGATGTGGCACCTTCAAAACATCAGCTTTAATATCCCTATCATTCATTATCTGATTCAACACAGACGCAGGTGCATCGCCTGTAAAAAGAAATGTATTTTCATAATATGACATTCTCATCACAATACTAGAAGCATTTGTATCTTCACCGGCATCAGCACTTAATATATCCAAACCGCATCCATACCCCAAAGAATAATGATCATCCTTTTCAGCATATATTATGTTCACAAGTTCTCTATCGAGATAATTCATAAATTTATTATATTCAACAGAATTACCGGCAGTATAAGGTATTATCACCTCATTAATTCCATAGTCCTGCATTACAAGTGTGGCCGACCCCATATGATCTGTATCCATATGTGATACTATCAAAGTATCTATGTAATCTATTTCCAGTTCAACTAATTGCTGTTTTAGAAATTCATAATATTTTTTCTCACCCGTATCTATCAATATATTCCAACCATTTACTTTTACAAGGAATGCATCACCTTGCCCTATATCGAGCATTATAGTTTCAATATTGGATTTTTCAACCTTAAATCTTTTAAAAATGTATTCACCATCTTCATCTACATACACTACAATCGTTGTACCTGGAATTATCGCATATACATAACCTTCCTTACAAACTAAAGAAGTACCCAATATTAGTACAACTTTCATATCATCATTGTAATCTTCTGACACATCATAATAATCTCCAACCTTTAAGATCACATCTTCAGCATAGTTCTGTTTAGCTTCAGATTTTATAAACGGAATCAAAAAGAGGGTGACTGTCATAAGAACAACTGTAATTAGTTTTCTCATGCAATCACCCGACCTTTCAGTTTATATTACAAGTCTATCCTTTATAGCATTTTGAGCAAGGTTCAAGGCCACGCTTTTTTGCAGCCTCAAGAGTTGATTCTGTAAAAGTCCCATTACCACACTTTTTAGTATGATACTTTGATCCGGTTTTTGTAACATATACAATAACATCTGCATCCGAAGTAGCTTTTGTATTACCACTGCTCTTTTTAACAGTAGTATTATCCTTAAAGGTCACCTTTTTTGCTTCACTATATTTTCCATAAGAGGTACCTTTGTAAGCCCTAACCTTTATCGATACCGATTTATCTTTTACGTTATATTCCAGATAATACTCTCGCTTTTTATCTCCGGATTCTTCCAACGTATAAATCTTGGTATATCCTGTATCCCCGGATTTCTTTTCATAAATCTCGAATCCTTCA
>JAEEVK010000006.1 GCA_016287095.1 Lachnospiraceae bacterium | reverse complement strand
AGTTGGAAAGCATATTGGATTTTATATAAACATTATTGGAATTGTATTAATGACAGTAAGTAATTTAATTTCATATTATAAGGTAAATAAAGTGAAATAATAGTATGGAGCATTAAAAGAAACTGATGTAGTATATATTAAGGATATATTGGAAAAGAACGATTGATGTAAAATGAAAAATTGGAAGAAAGTATATAAGATTATTTCTGCTGAATTTGTAATATTTGTTTTGGCATTTATAATTTTTGAACTTATATGGTTTAACAGATATAGCAGAAAGGTTATAGTACCCGAGGACTTTTCTATCTCACTTTCTTGGGGAATATATGGTATCAGTAGTTATGATAGCAGGACCGGAAACTTAATTAAAGAATTAAATCCAACAGGACTTTTCGGAGCCTCCAAGGATGATTTTAAAGCGAAATATTATCTGTCTGACGATGAAAAAGAAAAGATATATAAATTATTGTTAGACATAGACTTTGATTCGTATCCTTCGGACTATAGACCTTATGAAGAATACTGGTGTTTACCTATGTCTCTTTTTAGGATAACAGTCAGGTATAAGGGTTATGAGAAGGCAATATATTCAGAACAATTTCCGGGAGAAATATTGTCAAGGGATTATTATCAGGAAATATATACGGATAAAAGATCATATAATTTTATCAGACTGTATGATACTTTGGTTGAGATACTTACTTCTACGGAGGAATGGAAAACTATGCCACAATATGATCATACATTTGATTGACGTTTGTGAGGTGAAGAATATGATTAGGGGTATAATAACTTTAATATGTATATCTGTATTATTATGCATGACTGCATGTTCTGCTAAAAATGAAGAAGATTCCAATAGTGCAGCAAACACAGATAATAAAGATATAATTGACAATGATGACAAGGTTGACTGGTCAATCCCTTATGTGGTTAGAATAGGTAGTATACTTTATCATAGCACAAATGAATTGCCGAAATATTCTTTGATAGATAAGAATATTACTTTCGAATCAAAGGGAAAGATTGAATCAGGCACGGAGGATATCAATGCTTATCCTTCAAAAAACAACGAAACAAACTTTGACGGATATCTTGATTGTGAATATGGTTTTATAGATGGTCATCTGTATATAAAATATAGAGAGTTTATACCTTTGCAGGCAGCGTCATATCAGCCATCTTTGGTATTAATAGAGAAAATTGATGAAATACCTGAAAAAGAAGATCCTGTTTCTTTAGAGGAAGCTATAGATGACGGATTTATGGTTTTAAAGAACGGAAACATTTATTACGGCGATGAAATATGGCAGATGTTTCTGACGCTGACTCAGTTTGGTTATCCGACCACTATAAGAATTGCCCATTATTATACAATGAGAGGCAGGATTTCCGAAAGCTTATATGAATCGACTAAAGATGACTATCCTAAAATGTATCTTAGTCAATTGCATTATGATGGAGAGAACTATTTAATAAGTGCTTTGCATAAGGTTGATGGAAAATATTTAAGCTACCAGATTGCAGATGTAGATGGTCCTGAGAAAACCTATAAATATTTAATGCATTATTCAGAGATACCGCAAAATTCTGATGCTGGATTTAATTCATGTGATAAATATGTTCTTGTGAATGATAATTCAGTAACATGGGAAGATATTTACAAAGGTATGATCAGTAGCCAGGCCGGAGCCGCAATTGATCATACTGCGGTTTACAATAAATATGATTACAAAGATGAATTTGACCCTGACAGACTTGAAATAGTTAAAGATATAGTTGGAGATCATGGTTGACAGACGGATAGTTCCGTGATTGACCTGACACTATAGAATCGAGAGGAAGTTGGACTGAATTGCACTACTTACATGACAGAAGTGCAAATGATGCACTTTTAACTTGACACAGAAGTGCAAATGTTGCATACTAACGATATAGGAGGTGCAATTTATGAGTACGATAAAAACACTAAGAACTGAGAAAAGATTAACACAGGCACAAGCAGCTGATTTACTTGGGATATCACTTAGATCATATAAATCATATGAAAATGAGAAAGAAAAAGAGGGTACGATAAAATATAATTATATATTTGACAAACTAAGTACGATTAACCCGATTGACGAAGATCATGGGATTTTGGATATAAGTTTTATAAAGGATAAGTGTGTAGAAGTATTCAAAGAGTATCCTGTTCGCTATTGTGTGCTTTTTGGATCATATGCTAAGGGAAAGGCTGGTGAAACCAGCGATATTGATTTGCTTATTTCGTCTGATGTTAAAGGTCTTAAATTTTTTGGGATGGTTGAAAGATTAAGAAGTACACTCCATAAGAGAATAGATGCTCTTAATATAGAGCAACTTAAGGATAACATGGAATTAACTGAAGAAATATTAAAGGACGGAATAAGAATATATGGATAATATAAAGAATGACGATTATTATTTGAACCGAATTATAACGGACATTACGTTTATAGTAAACCATATGAAAAATGTAGATTTACAGGAATTGCACGATAATGAGATTCTGCTTGATTCGATGTTATTCAGAATGATTCAAATCTCTGAAAATGCTAAAAGGTTATCATCAGATTATAGAGATGCAAACAGTAATTTGCCATGGGATGAAATATCCGGACTTAGAAATAGGATAGTGCATGATTACGGAAATGTTAATCTATATATTATATATGATACATTAAAGAATGATATACCAGATCTTTTAGTACAGTTAAGCCGTGAGGAGACATTATAGGTAAAAGTTAAATCAGAGTTCAATCAGAGGGACGGTTCTCTGCTCGATTTGAGGATTAAAACAAATGCCGTAAATTTAAAGATTTAAGAAAACTAAAAAATCAATCACAGAACCGTCCCTGTGATTGACATATAATCATAAAGGAGGCTGTCGGTGAAGCTTATAAAATATTTAAAAGGCGTTTTTGTCATAGCAGTCATAGCCTTTATGGTTTTTGAACTGGTTACCTTTGAACCTTTACACGAAAGAGATATTGTGTATTTTGGTTCATATGAACAGGACGATATTTTATCTAATGGGAGCGAACCCATAGAGTGGATAGTTATGTCTGTTTCGGAGTCTGAGGCGGTTCTTTTAAGCAAATATATTCTTGATATCGGGCAACCTTGCTGGAAATCCAATCCAACAAAATATTCCTGGGAAATATCTGATATTAGGGAATGGCTAAATATAGATTTTTATGAAACTGCATTTAATATTGAGGAAAGAGATTGCATTAAGCTAACTCATAATGATATATTGCCTGATCCTGTATCTGAAAATGGCATTCAAACAACTTCTGTAGACTTCGTATTTTTACCTTCAGTAGAAAACCTTGTTGACTTCGAGATGACTGATGGATTTGATTTTTTATGGGATTTGCCTAAAGAAGATCGTTTAGAGGTTTTTAATTGCTTTTTCAATACTGAATTAGAAGGAATACACGATTATGCAGAAAGAAAAATTGAAAGACGATGTTCAGCAACTAAATATGCAATAAATAAAATGGCTTTTTTAAATCTTGGTGAAATAATACCTAATGATGAATTAACTGTGGATAATAATAGATCATTTCAATGGTTGCTTAGATCAAATGTTGGTGGGGATAAATATATTAATGTTGTAAGAGCTAATGGTAGAATCGGGTTTTCCATTTTGGACTATGATGAATATGGAGTCAGACCTGTAATAAAAGTCAAATTAAGCGGAGATTTCCTAAAAATCAATAAGGAATTATCTCTCACAAAGCATGTTCCAGCCAATATTCCATCTTCAAATGAAACGTATGAGATTGTAGCAGACAATTATAAATCAATTGAAAATCTTAAAAATCTAAAAATTGGTAAATTAGTGTCTTTTGGTAAATATGAGCAGGATAATGATTATTCTAATGGATCTGAGCCTATAGTGTGGCAGATATTGGATAATAATGATGATGGATTATTGCTATTGAGTAAGAAAATCATTGATTATAGAGAGTTTGCTGATTCAAATGGATATAATTGGAGCGACAGCTCTTTAAGACGATGGCTTAACAATGACTTTTATTATAATGCGTTTAGTGATGATGAAAGAAAAATAATAAAAAAAAGAAAATCGGTAATAAATGTGCCTTGGAATGGTACATTTTTAGAAGAAACCTTTGATTATTGTTTTTTGTTAAACTATGAAGATATATTTAATGAAAAATATGGATTAAATAAAGAAGAATCATTTGATATCTATAAAAGAGCAACCATAACACCATATGTTAAGTCTTTGATAGATGAGTACACAAATAATTTCATGGAAGAAAAAAAATATGTGTTTTGCTTGACAGGAATGCATCTGTCAGGTTTTCATATAATTGGTGGAGATAGATCATACCCATATTGGTTATGTTTCAGTTATAGCTTTGAAGATTATAAAAGCCATGAATTAACATATGAATATTTAACTATTTCTGAACAGGGTCAAGAATATTATATCGAAAATCCTGAATATAAACGTGGTATTCGCCCTGCAATATTAATTTCTTATCAATGATTTAAGTCAATTAGAGGTCAATCAGGGGATGGTTCTCTGATCGTTTGTGATTAAAACAAATACTGTAAATTTAAGGCTTTAAGAAAACTATAAATCAATCACAGAACCGTCCCTCTGATTTAAAGAAAAAACCTTGATAAATCATCAAATGAATTGATAAATAGGATTATCAGTGAGGTAGAATATGAGATGTCCTAAATGCGATACAACTATATATGTAAAAAACGGATTCTGCCCAAGCTGTGGAAGTACAATAAGTGAGATTAATACTTCACAAAAAAAGAATGGGACTAATATTTTTGATACAAAAACCATTGATGGAATTAATACTTTAAAAGGGTTATGTATTATTGGATGTATCATATGTATTGCCGGATTGTTTATTCCTGTCTATGTAGAAAACTATCTCGTTTCGGCTTATGATAATTATTCATGGGGATTCAGTGGCTTTTCAATCGATGAATATTTGAGTGTTTTATTTAGTTTGGCATATTTAATAGTTCCTGTGATTTGTCTTTTATGCTGTGTGTTTAATAGATTTTTACTTTCATCATTATCAGGATTTATTCATGGGATAGTATACGTTATATGTATTGTAGACATGCAAAATGTTGAATACAGAGGATCAAATGTAATAGTTGGAAAACATATTGGATTTTATATAAACATTATTGGAATTGTGTTAATGACAGTAAGTAATTTAATTTCATATTATAAGGTAAATAAAGTAAAATGAAGGATTTTGATCAGGATACTTCAATAGAAGTTTTTGATAAACTTAATGAAACGGAAAATATAGAGGGTCCGGTATTTTATTCATCTGAAGAAAATGAGAAGTTACATAACAGACTGGTAAAGGAATCAAGAAAATATATTGATATCCAGTTAGCTATGAAACTTGATGAGAAAGATAAAAACTTATTTAAAGTCCTTTATAAAGAAATACCGCGAAATATTCATAACTATGATTTTTATATAGCCTTTAGAAATGCAAAGATAGACGAGTTTACAGAGAAAGACAAGCCAATCGAAATATCTGATGGAACAAAAACGAAGAAATCGATAATTAAATGGATTAAAGACAAAATAATAATATATGATGAAAGTCAGCTTGACAGCAATATGGGAAATATCAAGAATGTTGAAAAATGCCCGGTTGACTGGTTTTCGACTCTTTTTGTATTAGTTTTAATCTTATTTATGGCATTGATTTATGGTACTATGTCTTTCTTGGTTTTAGCTTTTGTTTTTCAAGTTTGTTCGGACTTTCCTTCTGTTGCAAAGATTTTGGTTATAGCAGGAATTGAAGCATTGCTTTTATTTGCTCTTTTCAAAATTGTTGAAAATAAACTGATAAAGAAGAAAAGGAATATTAAAAAACTTAAAGATAAACATCCATATTATAAGCTTTGCAAAGATTTGCATTATTTTAATTCGAATAATCATTTATTACATCCGGTCAGTGAAATTGAAGAAACATACAAAGAGTCCAAGATATGGATTGAGAAGGAATGGACTGATTATTATGCAAACTCTTTCTCAAATACATTATTTAGATTTAAACCAATTAATGCATTCGTAAATAATGATTATTATTTTAGATTTTTCATTGAAATATACTATTTGGATTGTTTCCCTGACTATCCCGAATTGTTAAATGTCGAACAACAGATAGATAACTTCATTCGTGAATTGATATATGATTACAAAAATGATGATATAATACCAATATATAAAAATCAAATAAGAGATTATATTGCAGGTCATTTATCTAAAAGATTACCCAATATGGTGGTAGAAGATATAGCAGTAGCAGCTGTAAAGATCAAGCGCCCGATAAATGAAAAATAAAATACCGAGAATTGTCCCAATGTTTTAGAGGTGGATTGGCAGAACATCCCGAGTTCTATTATGATGGATATAATTTTTTTGAGTTATGGTAAATGTGATCAGTATTATTTTAGTGTACAGCAAGGTTTGACAAAACCTCCACTTGGATGTAGAATAAAAATATGAATGTAGGTAAGGAGATAAGCACATGGCTATTGATTTTCAAAGTATGACAGATTCGATAGAAGCGGCTACCTGTATCATAGCAGTTGAAGTGAGGGATGACGGTTCCTGCGGCGGACTGCGTATTGTCACAGGCAATAAGGCATATATTGATTCCATAGAGCATCCTCAGGGTGATTATTCGATGAAGAAAAGCACCTTCGTGCCTAACAGTCTGTATACAGACTATCTTCCCAGAGACTTAAATTTCGAGGATTTCTGCTTGAGAAGTGCCGTACAGAAAAAGTGCCTTCATTCATACGTTAAGCCAAATCAGATGCCTATCTGGTTTAATATGACATTTATTCCTGCAGGCTCTGCAGAAGAAAATATACACTATTGCATGTACTCAATGGAAGTAAACTTTACTGCTGATACAAAGACCATGTCAAACGTATCACAGGAGCTTGCATCTGATGTACTTGAGACCTGTATAAAGCTGCGTGGAACCACTGATTTTTTAAAGACAATGCATGAGGTCGTATCAGATATCAGAAATATGTGTAAGGCCGAGCATTGCTGCATCCTGCGTCTTGATGATTATGAGAAAAAGTGTTCCATTTTATGCGAGGATTTTGCACCGGATACTAAGCTTACCCCACGTAATGAAGATATGTCAGGTTTCTATGAGATAGCTAAATCTTGGAAGGATCTGATTGGTTCGAGCAATTGTATCATAGCGAAGGATGATCATGATATGGAGCTCGTAAAAGAGCGTAATCCTGTATGGTATGAGTCGCTGAGATATGCACATGCCAAAAGTATAGTCTTGTTTCCGTTAAAGTCCCATGATGAATTTTTAGGCTATATGTGGGCTATTAATTTTGATGAAGCACAGACTTCGAAGATAAGGGATACTTTAGAGCTCACCACATTTATACTTGGTTCCGAGATCGGAAACTATCTGCTGGTTGACAGACTTAAAGTGCTGAGTGCCAAGGATATGCTGACCGGCGTACTTAACAGAAATGAGATGAATAACCGGGTGGATGCGCTGAGTGAAGATAACAAGACTAACAGGCAGAGTGTTGGTGTCGTATTTGCTGACCTGAACGGACTTAAGACTGTAAATGATGAATATGGCCATGAAGCCGGAGATGCATTGTTAAAGGATGCTGCTAAAGCAATGTTCGAAGTTTTCCCTAAGGATAACATATACAGAGCCGGTGGAGATGAGTTTACAGTTATCATGCTGGGTGTAACAGAGGATGAACTTAAAGCTAAGGTACAGGAGCTCAGAAAGGCCACAAATAAATACGACAGGGTAGTATTTGCGATCGGAGCCTGCATAGAGGATGATTATAAAAACACACGCCGTGCTCTTAAAATAGCAGATGGAAGGATGTACGAGGATAAGAGGATATTCTACGAAAATCATCCTGAACTAAAAAAACGTCTGTGATATATCATAACAAAATAATTAAAGAAAATGTCATCCTGCATTTGCCCGGGATGACATTTTTTTCTTAGTATTTAATTGGCTCGCTGCTTGAATCAACCAGCATTTCTTTCAGTTCTTCAAGCTCTTTGGGAGTGAGATTCCTCCAGGTACCGGTCTTTAGATGACCGAGTCTGATGTTCATGATCCTGACTCTGGTAAGGGCTCTGACTCTATAACCTAAAGCCTCACACATTCTTCTTATCTGACGGTTTAAACCTTGAGTAAGAATTATCTTAAACACCTTTTTATCTATCTGCTCTATCTTGCAGGGCCTGGTAACAGTTTCGAGTATCGGTACACCGCTGCTCATTATCCTTAAGAAATCCGGTGTAATATCCTTGTTTACAGTAACTATATATTCTTTTTCATGATAGTTTCCGGCACGAAGTATTTTATTTACGATATCTCCGTCGTTGGTGAGGAGTATGAGACCTTCGGAGTCCTTGTCGAGACGGCCTATGGGAAAAATCCTTTTCCCGTAGTTGATAAAATCGATGATATTATCCGGGTCACGTTTATCGGTTGTGCTGACAACACCCACGGGCTTATTAAATGCGATAAGTATCAGGTCTTCGTTTTTCTTAATATCCTGACCCTGAACTGTTACTCTTTGACCGGGGAGTACCTTGCTGCCCATCACGGCTATTTCGCCATCTATCCTTACCTTACCGTCAGCTACCAGCTTGTCAGCCTCACGTCTTGAGCAGGTACCTGATTCAGCCAGATATTTATTTATCCTTATACCGGCATTTTCGTTAGAAGCTGAGTCGGTATTCGGTTTGTTATCGAACATTTCTTTCTTGGTTTTCATATGTAGTATTCCTTATTATTAGTTTTTAAATGACTGCTTTAGTATTCGAGCCTTTAACGACATTTTCTATCATACCATCAATAAAGGTATATATCAACCCAAATATTTACTTAATTTTATATTTTTCATATAAATCTTGAAAAATCGAGAAAATCGTGGTAAAATTGTTAAAATTAGGTATAGTATAAAATATATCGTGACCTATACAATATAAAAAGTTATTATCGATATACATGATAGCTTTATTTATGAGGGGATAAGCTAATGGAGAAAGATAATACTGAAATTATTGAAAATAAAAAACATAGAAAGAAAAAACGCGGGGCAGTGCCTAAGTATGTTCTGATCATTTTGCTCCTGATATATTTCATTTCTAATGTTATGATCAACATCATATCACGTGGAAATGCATCAGGACCGCCGGCAATGATACCGATGCTTGGTGTAGACATACCGCTGACTTCGTTTACCGGAGTATTCTCATCTATCGGAAATATCTGTCTCATTTTCATGGTGGTTTATTTCGGAAAACTTGGCTTTATAAGCGCACTGGCATTGATCATGGTTCAGATACCGTTGTTGATTATTCAGTTTTTTGCAGGCGGAAACGCTATGGCTGTACCCGGAGTGTTTACCAGTATATTGACGATTATTGCCATAGTTCTGATCTATAAGAGAAATAAGGCAATAAACAGGCTTGCCGATGCAGAGATTGAACTCGTTACTGAAAAACAGAGGTTTTCACAGCGCCTGTTCGAACAGACTGCGACTGCTCTGGTTAATTCGATAGATGCAAAGGATACTTATTCACATGGACATTCCATACGTGTGGCTCAGTATTCTGAGAAGATTGCACGAGCTCTGGGTAAGGATGATGATGAGTGTTACAGGATATATTATGCAGCACTTCTTCATGATGTTGGTAAGATCGGTATCCAGAATGCGATACTTAACAAAAAGGGTAAGCTTACTCCTGAGGAATATGAGACTATCAAGTCCCATCCTTTCATGGGATATCAGATCCTTTCAAGTATCACAGAGTATCCTTATCTTTCACTTGGCGCACATTACCATCATGAGCGATACGATGGTAAGGGTTATCCCGATCACTTAAAGGGTGAGGATATACCTGAGATTGCCAGGATCATTTCTGTTGCTGATGCCTATGATGCCATGTCTTCGAATCGTAGCTACAGGGATGCTATCCCTCAGCAGATAATACGTGAGGAGATAGTAAAGGGGGCAGGTACCCAGTTTGATCCTAAGTTTGCCAAGATTATGCTTCATCTTATAGATAAAGATGTTGAATATATCATGAGAGAAAAGATAGCCAATAAGAATCTTTACGAAAAAGGTGAGCTTCATTGCGGCAAATTCAGAAGTGACATTACTGAAGGCATTCTTTTGTCTCCCTGGATTACTAAAATACATTTCCAGCTGTCGGTTGATAAAAGTGTTGAAAACAGCCGTGGCGCTGCATTTGTATTATTTGATTCGCTTGACGGACATGTTCATACAGAAGAGCGCGCTGTAAAAGAAATGCTTTATTATGAGTACGGTACTGTCTGGATGAACGGTGTTGTGGAGAGTGCTGCCTTACGTAAGACTCAGACGGATATCATTACTCATGAGCCTGATAAAGATAAGCTTTTTGAGGCACATTCAGGTAAGATTTATGATGTGGAGGCTGTCAAGAGAAAAGATCATGCAATGATTACTATCGATGATGGTGAGAGAACGGTAAAGGTTATTTTGGCCCTGCCTGACAGCTCAAGATATGTATATCTCGGTATTACAGGTGAGTATTGCAGTTTTACCGAGGGCAAGATTGAAAGGACAACTGATCCGACACCTCTTGATTATATTCCCAGGCTGGTTGAAGCTATATCGTATATCAAAGGTAAGGATGGAGATGTGCCCAGCGTACAGGTTGACGGACACAGGACTGAAGCTACACCCGGTATCACTGTTACGAACAGACTGGATGTAAGCTTCCATACGATGAGTCTGCCGACAGCGAGACTTATATGGCATTGCTCTTATCTTGTACTTTTCCATTCTGATGATGGTATAGTGAGGGGCAGAAATTATAAGGAGTATGCTCTGGTCAGACTTGACGGTGAACTTATAGATACGGCTAAAGACGGTGCCAATGATCTTACAGTCGAAAAGAGCGAGCTGTTCAAGGGCTGGGATGCATGGAAGGATCTTAATAAAAAAGGAATGGACTGTGCCGTATCCGTTGAGAGAAGCGGCGACACCATAACCATTACGACGACCAATTTCGGCATCTATATCAAGAATGTCACCAAGATAGAAGAAGATCACGGGGATGTTTATTTCGCACTTTCGGGTGACCAGTGTGCTATCACCAATATAAAGATTAAAAAATCATAAAGACTTGAAATATAACGTTTAATAAGGTATAATAATCTTCGGTGTGTTCCTTTCGGGATATACCGGAGATTTTTTTTGCGAAAGGTTAGAAATATGACAAGTGAGACAATTTATTGGCATATTCCGGGTATAGTGTATTTCGGCCTGATCAATCATGTCCTGCTCGATACCATGCAGAAGTATCCGAGCAAGTTCAGGGACAATTACAAGATCGGTTCGGTATACGGTACTTTGCCCGGTGCTATATGGAACGGCGGACGTAATATCATAGAGGGCTTTTGCAACAAGCCCGATGTGGAGCGTATCTTAAAGGCTTATAATCAGAGGGGTATTCCCTGCAGATTTACCTGGACCAATGTGCTCTTGGAAGAAAAGCACACCTATGATACCTACTGTAATATGATCATGCAGGTCGGGAATAACGGTTTGAACCAGGTACTCGTTAACCGTCCTGTGCTAGAGGAGTATATCAGGCGTGAATATCCCAAGTACAAGATCATTTCATCCACTACAAAGCGTATTCTTAATACTGAGACACTTTTAGATGAGATAAAGAAGGATTATTTCCTGGTAGTGCTTGATTATGATCTGAATCACAACGAGAGCGTAATAGAGCAGATACTGCCTGCTGCTGACAGGATAGAGATACTCGTTAACGAAACATGTTCTGCAGGATGTCCCAAGCGTGTTGAGCATTACAGGGAGATATCACGTTACCAGCTTGAGTTTGACACCAGGATCCAATTCCCCTGCTGGGACAAGACTCCGGATAAGAGGACATTTGCCGGCTGTCAGAAAAAGCCCGCATTTATGTCAAACGATGATATAGAAGAGTATATCAAGAAGGGCTTCAGAAACTTTAAGATAGTTGGTCGCGGCGAAGGCAAGGAGTTCCTGCTGGATTCCTACATTTACTTCCTGGTAAAGGATGAGCACAGGGATTTCATCAGAAACCACATTATGCAAACTCTCATGCAGCTGAGAGGCAACCAAAGACGGTAAATTCCTAAAATAGCGAATTAAGATTGTAAATTTCGAAAAAACAACGGTTTAACAGACTGCGCAAAAATGTTAATATGTAGAAGTATTAAAAATATAAAGACCTAGGAGGAGGTACTCAAATATATGCTACAGGATATTTTAAGTACAAAAACATCACTGTTCGCTGACGGTGTTCAGACCATCTTACGCGGACACGAAAACAGAAACCGCAGAGTCGTACTGTTAAAGGGAAATATGGTACAGAACTCGCGCAGTGCTTCTAACGGTATAAGTGCCAGAGTAAATAAAAACGGCACATACGGGTTTGCTTCAACAGCTGACTATGATGCAGAGGGAGCTGAAAAGGTATTAAAGGCTGCAACAGAGAATGCTCTTTTCTTATCAAAGCATTCAAACAGAAACATTGAACTGCCCGCATCACTTGGTACCGGTACGGTAAAGCTTAACGCAGAAATTATCGATACCGAACAGAAAACCATTATCGAGGCATGTAAGACTATCGATGATTACATCGTAAAGAAATATCCCGATCTTATCAGCCGTACTGTTGTTTATACAGAGGACTCACAGGACAGGATAATCTATACTTCTGATGCATTTAACGGACATCTCGTAACTCCCAGATGCTATATCTATGTTATGATGAGTGCTGAAGCTAAGGACGGAAGTCCGGTAGAGCTGTTTAAGGCATTCGGCGGATTCGGAAGCTTTAACGATAATTTCGGTAAGCTTGATGAAGTATATGAAGGGATTGACCTTCTCTACAAGAGAGTAATGGATAAAAAAGAAGGTGTTTATGCAGAGGCAGGCTTAAAAACCGTTATCCTTTCACCTTATATGGCAGGTATGTTAGCCCATGAAGCAGTAGGCCATACCGTTGAGGCTGACCTGGTACTCGGTGGCAGCGTTGCAGGTCCTTCTTTAAATAAACGTGTTGGCTCCGATCTGGTAAGTCTTGTTGATTTTGCTAACATGTACGAAGGAAAGATGGCTCCTCTTCCTGTATATATGGATGACGAAGGTATCGTTGCAAAGGATGTTGATCTTATAAAAGACGGTATCCTTGTAGGATACATGAACGACAGAGAGACAGCTAAGCATTTCGGCATGGAGCCTAAGGGAAATGCCAGAGGCTGGGGCTTTGCGGATGAGCCTATCATCCGTATGAGAAATACCTGTGTTCTTCCGGGAAAGAATACCGTAGAAGAGTTAATTTCCTCTGTAGAAGACGGTTACTATCTTATCGATTCAGGAAACGGACAGGCAGACCTTACCGGTGAGTTTATGTTCGGTGTAACCTGCGGTTATGAGATCAAAAACGGAAAGCTCGGAAAGGCTCTTCTTGATACCACTGTATCCGGTGTAGCATTTGAAATGCTCAAGACCGTTGATATGGTATCTGACAAGGTGGAGTGGACATCCAGCGGTTTCTGCGGCAAGAAACAGCCTATGGCTGTATCTATGGGCGGTCCTCATATGAGATGTAAGATCATGATAGGTGGAAGGTAGAAGGGAGAACATAAATGGCTAATATAAGAGATATCGCCGACAGCTTTGATAAGATCATCAAAGATAAAGGCATAGAGAAATTTAAATATACATTAACAGAGTCCGAGAAGAGAGAATTAAATGTTGAAAACGGCGAGTTCAAACTTTTCCGTACAGTGTTTTCAAATTCAGGATCGATAAAGGTATTTAAGGACAACAAGATCGGTTCCGCCAGCGGAAATGATCTGTCTGAAGAAGCACTTGAGAGCTTCGCTGCAGATGCTTTGGCAGCTGCTGAATCTTCACCCGAAGATCCCGCACATGACATCGCTCCTTATGTAGAGCCACACGTATTTAAACAGGGTATATTGGAGCCTGATATTGATAAGTTCCTTGAAAGATTAAAGGAATTCCTGGCAACAGTAGCAAAGGAATATCCTCTGGTAAAGATTATCCAGTCCACAGGTTCATATGACAGATGGAACTGGTTATCAAGAAACTCAAACGGTACAGAGTTTGAGGGCTTTGGCGGACAGTACGGTTTCTCAATCGAGATCTGTGCAAGCGACGGTACAAACACTACAGGCTTTGATTACACAGGCATCGGCACAAATGATCTTGATAAGCCTTTTATCGAGCTTGGAACAATCCGCAGACATATTGTGGATATCCAGAACAGTCTGGTAACCGAAAATGTAGAAGGCAAATTTGAAGGTACGGTAATATTCACACCTGAGCTTACAGGTGAATTTATCGGTGGCGTACTTGGCAACTATTGCGGTGAAGGTGTAGTAATCGACGGCACCAGCCAGTGGCTTGACAAGGTAGGAGAGAAGGTTGCAGACGAAAAGCTTACCGTAAGATTTGATCCCTATGATGAGAGGATCAACATGGGTGAGCGTGCTACTGCAAACGGATTCCTTTCGGAGCCTTATACAGTTATCGAAAAGGGTGTGCTTAAGACTCATCAGTTAAGCCTATACGGAGCAAATAAGACAGGCCGTCCTTTAGTAAAGAATACCGGCTGGGATATTATCATCGAGCCCGGTGATACAAGCTATGACGATATGCTGGCATCTGTAAAGAAGGGTATCATCCTCGGCAGATTCTCGGGAGGATCACCCGGAGCAAACGGCGAGTTCTCGGGTGTTGCAAAGAACAGCTTCCTGGTAGAGGACGGCAAGGTTAAATGTGCTCTTTCAGAGTGTATGATCAGCGGTAACTTAGGAGAAGTAGTAAAGAATATCCGCTCTATCTCAAAGGAACTTATATGTGACGGCGGTAGCGTATTACCTTACATGGCAGTGGACGGAATTGTTATCTCAGGTAAATAATCATATTGTCATCCTTCACGAAAGTGAAGGATGACATTCTTTTTTAGCACAGTAATAATGATATTTTTTGCCATAAAGGACTTGAAGTATGAGAGAAAATGTGCTATAAATATCTTTAATGTTTTAAAATAGTTTTTATGGAGGTAAAAATCGATGGCAAAGAAAGATATTGACTGGGGCAGTCTGGGATTCGGATATATCAAGACCGACTACAGATATGTTTCCAATTACAAAGACGGTGCATGGGATGCAGGCACCATGACAGAGGACGGCAATGTAGTACTTAGTGAGTGTGCAGGCGTTATCCAGTATGCTCAGACAGTATTTGAGGGCTTAAAGGCTTATGAGACAGAGGACGGCAGGATTGTTACATTCCGCCCTGACTTAAACGCTGAGAGAATAGAGCAGTCTGCAAAGAGACTTGAGATCCCTGTATTCCCTAAGGAGAGATTTATCGACGCTGTAAAGCAGGTTGTTAAGGCAAATGCTGACTTCGTTCCTCCTTACGGTTCAGGTGCAACATTCTATCTTCGTCCCGTACTTTTCGGAACAAACCCTGTTATCGGTGTTAAGCCCGCTAACGAGTATCAGTTCAGAATTTTCGGTACACCTGTTGGACCTTACTTCAAGGGCGGCGTAAAGCCTCTTACAATTAAGGTTAGTGATTTTGACCGTGCAGCACCCAATGGTACAGGTAACATTAAGGCAGGTCTTAACTATGCTATGTCATTACATGCAATCGTTACCGCTCATGCTGAGGGCTACGATGAGAATATGTATCTTGATCCTAAGACCAGAACAAACGTTGAAGAGACCGGTGGTGCAAACTTCCTGTTTGTAACCAAGGACGGTAAGGTTGTTACTCCTAAGTCGGACAGCATCCTTCCTTCAATCACCCGTCGTTCACTTGTATACGTTGCTCAGCATTACTTAGGACTTGAAGCAGAAGAGAGAGTTATTCCTTTCGAGGAAGTTAAGGATATGGCTGAGTGTGGTCTTTGCGGTACCGCAGCAGTTATCTCACCTGTAGGCAAGATCGTTGATCATGGCAAGGAGATCTGCTTACCCAGCGGCATGACAGAGATGGGACCTATCACCAAGAAGCTCTATGATACATTAACAGGTATCCAGATGGGCAGGATCGAAGCTCCCGAGGGCTGGATCTACGAAATTAAATAATCTTATTTGATCATCTAAAGCCTTCCCCTTGAGGGGAAGGTGGCACGAAGTGCCGGATGAGGTGTAAAAAAGGGACTATGCGTATTTTTTTGCATAGTCCTTTTTATGTTATATCACACCACATCAGTCAGCTGCGTTGACAGCTTAATCTAAAGAGGAAGCCTAGTTTATATCCTCGGGTTTAGTGTATCCTTTGAAAGTGATCGGCTCGTCTTCAGCCACATCATATACCTTCTCAAAGGTATTTCTTTCACGCAGCTCCCTATACTCGGTAGGAGTGCAATTCTTTAGTTTCTTAAAAAGTCTGTTAAATGTCGAAATACTCGGGAAACCGCTCCTGATCGCTACATCCGTGATACTCAGTGAAGGATTGATCAACAGCTCTTCAGCTACCTTTATCCTCTTAAAGCACAGATAATCATAAAATGTCGTATTTGAAAACTGTTTAAACAGTCTTGTAAAATGGAACTTGGAGTATCCGGTAAGATCCGCTGCAAATTCCAAAGTCAGATCATCTGTATAATGCTCATCAATGTATGTAAACAGTGAATTGAACTTATCGAGATATTCCTTTTGCTTGTTCCCGACCTTAGTAGGTATCGTCATCATCTTATCCAGGCGGTCCTGACCGATGATAGCAAAGAAATTGAGTATATCGGCATACATTCTGAGCTCCCACATGGGTTCTTCTGTAAAATAAATCTCAGCCATATGCTCTATGATATCCAGACAAGGCTTTACAAGTGTCGGAGCGGTCTGGTCATTTATTATGATCGCAGATGTAAAAAACGGCAGGATGGAAGAGAAGCTCTTTATTCTTGATATACAGTCGAGATCAAACAGGCATATATATCTTTCACCGTCAGAGGGCGCGATGGTCTCGTGCAGCTCTCCGGAAGGGATAACGATGATCTCCCCTGGATTGAGCACATATTTCTGATCGTGAATAGCTATTGTATATATGTTTTTGATAGGAGAAACTATCTCGACGGCAGAGTGCCAGTGTGTCTCAAAACCTCTGGAGATATCATTCTTCCAAAGCCTGACATTTGAACCGCGCACGAAATCAACTCTTTCACGGTCGCCTTCAACTTCTCTATGGTAAGTTCTGTTAAAAGAATCAACTATCATAATGTAATCCTTTCACTTATCAAATATTGCTATTTATTTTATCACATATTTTCATTTTTGTAAATCCCTAAATTTTCTGTAAAAATTTTGTAAAATTTCGCAATACACAAGAAGGGCTATCGCAATAAATGGATAGATAAATCGTTTGATTATAGTGTAATATATCCATAATAAATCGTGGTGATTTTATAGCATTAAGGTCGGAATATTGCAATAATTTTGTATGAAAATTACATATATATAATAACAATTATTGCTAATATGTATATAAAATGCGATAAAAAGGGGTTTGAAATGGCAAAATCTAAGGAACAACCCGTGCAGAACGGGGAGACTAAGATTAAAGTTAAGACCAGGATTAGCTTTAAGTCAAGTTTTAGAAAGTATTGGCAGCTATATCTCTTGCTGTTGATACCTATCGTTTACTTTATAGTTTTCAAATACGGTCCTATGGAATACATTATAACCGCATTTAAAAAATATAAAATAAACGCTTCGGTCTGGGATATGGAATGGGCTATGGATAAAAAGAAGAATACGGATATTCTCTTTTATTTCAAGCAGGCATTCCAGGACAATCAGTTCATGAGAGCACTCAGAAATACGGTATTGCTGAATGTACTCGATCTGCTGATCGGTTTCCCGGCACCTATCATCTTTGCTCTTATATTAAACGAGCTTGTATTCACAAGATTTAAAAAGGTTGTGCAGACCATAGCATATATGCCTCACTTCCTTTCATGGGTTATCATTTACAGCTTATCACTTAGGATTTTTGCTACTGATGACGGACTTTTAAATCTCCTTTTCAACAAGATCGGTATAGATTCAGTGCCTTTCCTTGGAGATAAGGTTTGGTGGGTAGTAACATATATCTTCCTCGGAGTTTGGCAAAACTTCGGCTGGGGCTCCATTGTTTATCTGGCAGCTATAGCCGGTATCAATACAGAGCTGTATGAGGCTGCTTCGGTAGACGGTGCAGGACGTTTCAAGAAAATGTGGCATATTACACTGCCCGGTATTAAGCCTACCATCGTAGTGCTCCTTATCATGAACCTCGGTAACATCCTCGGCGGAGGATTTGACAGACCTTTCGCTATGCAGAACAACCTGGTTCTTGAGACTGCAGAAGTTATATCAACCTACGTATATAAAAAGGGTGTGCTCGGAGCACAGTACTCACTGACTACAGCAGTTGGCTTGTTCCAGTCCGTAGTCGGAGTATTCTTCCTGCTTATGGCAAACTTCATATCCAGAAAACTGGGCGAAAGGGGGATTTGGTAAAATGATAAAATCTAACAAAACCCGTCGCGGCGACTGGATATTCGTAATAATATGCGTATTTGTTGCGGCTATATGCCTTATCCCGATGCTTAACCTGGCTGCACGTTCCCTCAGCTCCAGTCAGGCACTTATAAAGCATGAAGTATCGATCCTTCCTAAGGGGCTGAACTTCACATCATACGAGTATGTATTTGGTAATGCAAAGTATGTTAAGTCATTTTTCTGGACAGTGTTACTGACATTTATATGTACCTTGGTATCGCTGACCATGACAGCCATCTGTGCTTATCCGCTTATATTCCATAAGCTGAGAGGCAGGGGACTGATAAACGTACTTATAACCATTACGATGTTCTTTAATGCAGGTACCATCCCTAACTACCTGCTGATGAAGAAGCTTGACCTGTTAAACAACGCACTTGTACTGATCATTCCGAGCTGTCTGTCAGTTTACAACATGATCATTATGAGAAGCTTCTTCTACGGTATCCCTGAATCACTCAGAGAGTCCGCAGAGATTGACGGTGCAAATTATTTCACGATACTGTTAAAGATTTACATCCCGCTTTCAAAGCCTGTTTTTGCAACACTTGCACTGTTTTACGCAGTAGGCCGTTGGAACGGTTACTCAGATGCTCTGATGTATATCAATAACAAGAGAGAAGATCTGTATCCCTTACAGTATTATCTATACAATATCTTAAAGAGTCAGTCTGACTTGTCAGCGCAGGAAGGTTTCTCGACACCGGGTCTTAACGAAACCATAAAGTCGGCGATAGTTATGTTCTCGACCGTGCCGATACTGGTTGTATACCCGTTCCTGCAGAAGTATTTCATACACGGCGTAACCCTCGGAGCTGTCAAGGAATAATAACGGAATAAGCGGATATAGGGGTGTATCCGATATTCATAAAACCGTAGATATATATCTACAAAACCAACACACATTTATATGGAGGAAAAATCGTGAAAAAAGTATTAGCATTATTACTTTGTGTGTGTATGATCCTTTCTTTAGCAGCTTGTTCAAAGGAAGAAAACAACAACACACCCACACCTGAGCAGACTAATGATACTACACCTGCTGCACAGGACAATAACGACAAAAACACAGACACTACTACAAAGACTCCCGATCCTACACCTACAGATGTTCCTGTAGAAGTAATCGAAGACAAGGATGAGATCAGCGAACTTACCAATGGTCAGCTTGTTGATGGAAAATTCCCTGAGAAGAAGCATATCACCGTAGAAGTATACGATCGTGACGGTGGCACCCCTGCCAACGACAATATGTATACTGACTTCATCAAGAAGGGTATGCTTGAGAAGTATAACGTAGAAGTTGAGTTTGTAGCTGTTCCTCGTTGGACAGAGGTTGAGCAGATCAACAACCTCCTTGCTGCAAATGACGCTCCTGACATCTGCTATTCATACAGCTTCCCTACAGTTCAGGCTTATGCTGATATGGGTGGTATCCTTGATATGTCAGAGTACCTTACCGATGAGTACAAAGGACTTTTCCCCAACCTTTGGAACTGGTTAGGTTCAGCAGGTATCAACTATCGTAAGAATCCTCAGGATGGCACTATCATTGCTATCGAAGGTAAGAGAAATGCTACAGAGCGTATTGTAACCTTCGTACGTAAGGATTGGCTTGACAAGCTTGGTATCGCAGCTCCTACTACTACACAGCAGTTCGAGGATATGCTCGTTGCATTCAAGAACAATGCAGAGACTCTTCTTGGTGCAGATGCTAACAAGCTCGTTTGCTACGCTGTAACAGAAGATGTTGGCTGGACTGCAGCAGGCCTTATCGAGTCAAAGATCGATCCTGATATCTCAGACAAGGATCAGTATGTTTACGGTTTTGATGACAGAAGATTCACAATGCCCGGAACCAAGGATGCAGTTAAGATCCTTAATAAGTGGTATAATCAGGGTCTCCTTTGGAATGACTTTGCACTTTATGCAAGCGGCGACACCACTCTTGATGACATGCTCAAGGCCGGTTACGTAGGCGCTTATACACAGAACTATGATTTAGTATTCAGAGATGGCGAGAATGGTATCAACTACAACCTTTCACAGATCGTCGGACCTGAAGCTAAGTTCGTAGCTATCGATCCTTTCGAGGATAAGAACGGAAATCATACAAAGTACCTTTACAGTGCAGTTGGATCAGACAGAAAGATCTTCTTCCCTGCAACAAATAAGGAACCCCTTGCTTGTATGCTTTACCTTGATTTCATTTCAGATGCAGCTAACGTTGAATACCTTCAGATCGGTGAAGAAGGCATTACACATACAAAGGATGCTAACGGCGTAGTTTACATCCAGGCAGCTGATGATGCTCATGCAGCATATCGTCCTAATTCAGGTTACAATATTGACCTTACCATGACCACAAACGGCCTTCGTCTTTCTTCTGACGAGCTCACTATCAAGTCTATGGCTTATGGTTATGCAAACGTTGATCCTGAGGACGTTGTAAATGCAATCAATGTTTCACTTAACGATGCAAAGTATCCTACATCAATCGACCTTGGTACTATTGATGCAGAAACTACAGTAGGTGATACACTTACTTCATATCAGAGACAGACATTTGACAAGGCTGTAGCTGCAGCTGAGGCTGACTTTGATACAGTATGGGATAGCGGTATGGCTGATTACCTTGCAGCAGGCGGACAAGACATCATTGATGAGCGTCTTGAGAAGTGGACTGAGGCATATGGCAGCGCAACAATGCTTCCTTAATCAAAAACAGTAATCTCTTTTTTCATAAAACTTCAGATGCGGTTCTAAGTCTTCCAAGCTTAGAGCCGCATCTGTTTTTATTATGGTAAACCAATTATGGCACTGTAATAAATAGCCTTCCCTCGAGAGGAAGGTGTCGCGCCAATGGCGTGACGGATGAGGTGTAAGCATAGCAATAACTGATAATTAAATAATTATAAAAAGGTAGATATTTAAAGCGGAATGCGATATACTAAATTAAAACAATATTCAAAGAATCCAGGAGGATATAACCATGGCAGGTCCTGTGGCACCTAAAGATCCGGTAAAGAAGAGACCGGCGATATATCTAATGTATGACAAGCAGATTTTTGCAAATCCTTTCCAGGACGGAAAGGGAGTCTGCTTCCTTTTTATGGATGATGGCAGAATGCCTGCTTTAGCCCGTATGGTTGGCGGCATTGATGATGAAAATATGCTGAAGATGCTCGGACCGGCCGAGGAGTTCAGAAAGTTAGTATATGGCATCGGTGTATCTATGATAAATGAAAAAGGCGTAAAAGGTGAATTTGTACTGCAGATGTACGGTAAAAAGGATGTATACAATAGCGGAACAAGCCTTAAGACAGAGCTTACATCTGACGGTACAGAATATCTTATACCTTTAAAGGATGTTGATTGGACCGGAGACGATGACCGCGTAGGCCAGATACGTTTTCACTTTGATGAGGCTGAGTTCCCGGCAACAGTCATGGTAAAGCTTTATCTTAATGACGGATATACAGCACCCGAGTTCGTACCTTCTGATCCCGTAGATGTAAATTCGGACAGATATAAGGAGCTCATCGCTCAGTCACTTGTATCCATAGGTAACTATGAGAGATTACAGAAGGCTATAGCCAAGGCAAAATCAGGTGAGTCTGTAAAGATGGCCTTTATCGGAGGTTCTATCACCCAGGGTGCCGGAGCTACACCTATAAACTCGGAGTGCTATGCATTTAAAACATATAAGGCATTTGACGAGATGTTCTCCAAAAACCATAATACAGAGTATATCAAAGCCGGTGTAGGCGGTACACCTTCAGAGTTCGGTATCGTGAGATTTGACCGTGATATATTGAGACCCGGATATTTCATGAATGAAAAATGCTCCTTAAGCGCAGATAAAAAGTCTGTCTCAGTTTACGGAGCAGATGGCGAAGAGAAGCTTGATGCAAACAGGGAGCCTGATATAGCGGTTGTTGAGTTTGCCGTAAATGATGAGGGTGACGAGACAAAGGGTAAGTGCTTTGAGGGACTTATCAGACGTTTCCTGCAGATGAAAAATATGCCTGCAGTTATTATCATCTTCAGTGTATTTATTGATGATTATAACCTCCAGGAAAGACTCAGTCCTATCGGCTTCCACTATGAGATCCCCATGGTCAGTGCAAAGAACGCTGTAACAGAGCAGTTCTATGTATCCAAGGAGCAGGGCAAGATCATCACCAAGGATCAGTACTTCTACGACAGATATCATCCGACCAACCTTGGACATACCATTATGGCTGACTGTATCATTAACGTGTTTAAGTTAGTTGACGGTGTTAACGATTTCGACAAGCTGTTAAGTGATAATAATGCTTTATTTAAGGTAGGTACAGAAAAAGCCGGTGAAGCATTAGGTGGCAGCATTAATAAATACGGTCGTATTACAAAAGAAGATATTATTAACGGCCAGAAGGCATACCAGCTGCCCGATACATACAAGATGTCAGATGCATTTGAGTATGTAAGCCTCGTTACTATAGGTGACAAGTCTGCAGAGATGCCCGGCGGTATATTCGTTGGCACAGGCTGTGAAGGTAATGACGGTATGGGTAATAACTGGTCTATCAGTAACTTCGACATGGGTGACTTCAGTGAGACAGACAACGGCTCACAGTACGCAGAGCGTGACTTTGACTTACAGGGTACGATGCAGTTCCCTGATAACAGGAGACATGTATCAGGTACCAAGCCTCTGACATTTGAAGCTGACTGCAAACTGCTCATGGTAGTAACCAAGGACTCAGCTGCTCCTGATGAAGGAAACCTGGATATATTCGTTGATGACAAGTTGGTTAAGACGGTAAATGCCAGAGAAATCGGCTGGACACATTGTAACGCCATGATCGTATTTAATAATGAGACTAAATCAAAGCATAAAGTAAAGTTTGCAATGCACTCAGATGACGAGGACAAGAAATTTACAATTCTTTCATTTGGTATACGATAGATAATCGAAAGAGCATTTTCTATGTTAAAAAAAATATCTGATCATCTTAATGTGATTATCGTTATTTTGCTATTTTGTTTACTGATAGTTTTGGTTACTTATAGCGATAACAGTTCCAAAGATTTAATGCTTACTGATAACGATGCTATTTATTCATTAAATGAGCCATATATATATCCCGTTGTGCCAGGCATGGAGGAATGGGAAAAATTGACTAATCATGCTCAAAAGATAGATGTTTGTTATGTCGATCCGGATTTATTAAGGAAAATGACAACTTATGCATTAGTAGAAACTGTTGTTACATATCCACTATTTGTTGATGCAGTTGTATATGATTCTTTTGATATGGGTCTTGATATGGTATCTAAACAATTTGCAGGAATTGATGAATTGTTAAACCGACAGGATGCTTATGCAAATCTCGTTCTTTATGTTTCGGAAAATCAATCAGAAGATAATAAAGATAATATTTATGTACTTAATGCGATAAAACTTATTAAGTATTTTGAAGAAAAGGGATTAAATATAAGTAAATCGTTAGCATATTATAGTACAATTTTGAAAAAAATATTTATTTAATACTAATGAAAAAAATAGGAGAGGGGATTTACATGAACAAAACACGAGAGGCTGAATGCCGCAAAAAAGCAAAAGATCTTGTATCAAAGATGACCTTGACTGAGAAGGTTTATCAGTTGAGACACACTGCACCCGCTATACCGAGACTGGGACTCTCGGCTTACAACTACTGGAATGAAGCACTCCACGGAGTAGCCCGTGCCGGTGTAGCCACAGTATTCCCTCAGGCTATAGGTATGGCAGCTGCATTTGATGAAGAACTTTTAGGCCTTGTAGCAGATGTTATATCTACAGAGGGCCGTGCAAAGTTCAATGTACAGGATAAATACAACGATAACGGTATATACAAGGGACTCACATTCTGGGCTCCAAATATTAATATTTTTAGAGACCCTAGATGGGGCAGAGGTCACGAGACCTACGGAGAGGATCCCTACCTCACTTCACGTCTTGGTGTAAGCTTTGTAAAGGGTATTCAGGGCGATGATGAAAACTACATGAAGGCAGCCGCATGTGCAAAGCATTTTGCAGTGCATTCCGGTCCCGAGAGCATCCGTCACAGCTTTAATGCCGAGTGCTCAAAGCAGGATTTAAGAGAGACATACCTTCCTGCATTCCAGGCTCTGGTACAGGAAGCAAAGGTTGAGGCAGTCATGGGAGCATACAACAGGACCAACGGAGAGGCCTGCTGTGCATCAAAGACACTGCTCCAGGATATCTTAAGAAAAGAGTGGGGCTTTGAAGGTCATGTAACCTCAGACTGCTGGGCTATCCGTGATATAAACGAGGGACACGGCATCACATCCGGTCCAGTAGAGTCGGTAGGACTTGCTATGACAAACGGCTGTGATATCAACTGCGGTAACCTCTTTGAATATCTGCTCCAGGCAGTTGGAAAGGGCTATACCACTGAGGAGAGGATCGATGAGGCTCTGACCAATGTCCTTACTACCCGTTTCAAGCTAGGTATTCTTGATGAGGATGAGAACGGCAACTTCACATCGGCATTTGATGTAAAGAAGGATAATCCTTATGCAAATATCGATTATACACATGTAGATTCATTTACAGCAAAGGAATTAAATATCAGGATTGCGGAAGAAAGTCTTGTACTTCTTAAAAATGACGGAAATCTGCTTCCTTTCAATAAAAACAACATTTCCACAGTAGGCGTTATCGGACCTAACGCAGACAGCCGTAAAGCACTCGTAGGTAACTATGAAGGAACTTCTTCTGAATATGTTACAGTACTTGAGGGTATCCGCCGTGAGGTAGAGAACAGCGGTACCAGAGTATATGCATCGGCAGGCTGTGACCTGTTCAAGGATAAGGTTGAAAACCTCGGTGAAAGATCTGACCGCCTTTCAGAGGTAAAGGCAGTATGTGATGTATCGGATGTAGTTATCGCAGTAGTAGGACTTGATGCATCACTCGAGGGTGAAGAGGGAGATACCGGTAATGCATACGGCAGCGGTGATAAGCCCAACTTACTTCTTCCCGGACTTCAGCAGGAAGTACTTGATACCATAGCAGCATCCGGAAAGCCTGCAGTACTCGTAGTGCTTGCCGGCAGTGCATTAGCACTTGACAAGGCTTCAACCCAGTTTAAGGCCATCATCCAGGGCTGGTACCCCGGCGCACAGGGCGGTACAGCTATCGCAAATGTTATTTTCGGTAAGAAAAATCCTGAAGGACATCTGCCGCTCACATTCTATAGTGAAAAGAACACACTGCCCGAGTTCACAGATTACAACATGAAGGGCAGAACCTACAGATACATGACAGAAGAGCCTCTGTATCCTTTTGGATATGGACTCAGCTACACAGACTTTGATATAGTACCTACACAGATAGTTGCAGGTCCTGACGCATACAGATCAGTAGACGGAAAGCTTGATGACAGGCACATCTACTTTAAGTCAGGATCAGACAGTATCGATATCACCGTAAAGGTATCAAATAAGGGCTCTATGGCAGGTGCAGCCACTGTACAGGCATACGTGGACTACACAGCTCTGAATGTAGCCGGAGCACCTGTTAGACAGCTTAAGGGCTTAAAGAAGGTTCACCTTGATGCAGGAGAGGAAAAAGAAGTAGTTATCAGCCTCGACGAAAAAGCATTCGGCCTCTATGATGAAAACGGCGAGTGGAAGCTCAACCCCGGAAACTACACCGTATACATCGGTAACTCCCAGCCCGACAAGCGCAGTGAGGAACTCACCGGCAAGAAGTGCTGCGGCATCCCGGTAGTAATCGAATAAAATACTGAATTTACACAAAAAGTCCTATGACTTTCGCAAAAACAATTGCAAAAGTCATAGGACTTTTGCAATTGTTAACCTAATGTTGATTTTGTTCGTGTTTTGACTTATAATAATATGGATTGTAGGCTATTAAAGGAGGTATTATAGAAAATGCTGAAAAAGATTTTATCGATATTGTTGGTCCTTGTAATTGTGATTGGAACAGTTACCGTGCTACAGGATGAAACTACTGTCAATGCAGCAGAGAAGATAAATAAGAAAAAACTCACCCTTACTGTGGGAAAGACTTATAAACTTAAGATAAAGAGCGCAAAGACAAAGTATACCTGGACCAGTGAGGATACTTCTATCGTCAAGGTTAAGACAAAGAAGGGCAAGTCTACAAAGATTACTGCTTTATCTGCAGGTAAGACAACCATCACAGCTACCAATACCAAAGGCAAGAAGTTTACCTGTACTGTAACCGTAAAGGCTAAGAACAATACAAGTACACCTACCCCGACTCCCGAGCCTAAGCAGGACTACATATACCTCTATACTATAAACTCCGGCACGAATACTCCTATCAGTGTGAAGGTTGGAGATAAGATCCAGATGTCTCTCGGAGTGAACAAAACCGTTAAGCGTTATTATATCAATGACTCAGATAAGAATAAACTGAGTGTAGATGACTACGGTTTAGTGGTTGCACTTGCAGCCGGCTCAGGTTATGTAAAGGTAGAAACCACTGATTACAACTATTATACCGTACAGGTAAATGTATCGGAGGGAAATGTAACCACTGATTTACCTAAAGTTACTTCGACTCCTATGCCTACGAGCAAGCCGGAAGTTACAGCTACCCCTGCACCGACTAATATGCCTACAGTAAAGCCTACCGAGGTACCGAAGACTACACCTACAGCTACACCCAAGCCAACTACAGGCCCTAAACCTACAGCGCCTGAGCTGACCAATGTGCCTATTATGACGGAGAGTCCTACAGCGACACCGGCACCTACACCCAAGCTCGCAAATCCTTATCTGTCACCTGACCATGCTACTATAAAGATTAATGAGAAATATCAGATCAATCTTATAGGAACATATATTATGTTCTGTTATGAGAATACCTGGGACGATGTTTATGCCGAGATTGATCCCACCGGTGTGATCACAGGAAAGATGGAATGCAAGAATGCAGTAATAAACATACTTGGTGAGGATGGAAATACGTATCGTTTCTATCTGACAGTATCAGGTTACACAGATCATGTAGAAGATCAGCCTGAAGTATTAACAGAAGAAGATATAAAGCTTAATAAAATCCTGTATAACGACACTTATGGTATATTAAAGAAGAGTACTAAGAAAACCTATACGGAAGAACTTTATTATGATGTAACAGACAGGACAAGTCTTATCAAAGCAGCACATGACGGCCTTGAAAAGGGTGGAAAGAGGATTCATTTTAGATTCACAGATCATGATGCTGATTATTGGCAGAGTGAATTTAGCTACATCAGACAATACAGAGGTGAATCAGGCTCTTATACCACTATGTATTCCATAGAAAAAGGCACTAATGAGATTATCTTAAAGCCTACTTATAAGGATGGATGGAATGTAGTGCTTGCTATGAGATATAAGGATTACGAGATCAGCGAAAAAGCTGAAAAAGTATGGAGAGAAGCATATAAGCTGGCTAATGAAGCATATAAACAACATCCTGATAATGTAAGAGAAATTTTGAGTTACATAAATAAAGAGCTGTGCG
Organism: Lachnospiraceae bacterium; assembly: GCA_016287095.1. Taxonomy (GTDB): domain Bacteria; phylum Bacillota; class Clostridia; order Lachnospirales; family Lachnospiraceae; genus RUG11977. Next base: position 42,373 of record JAEEVK010000006.1, on the reverse strand, counting down.
ATATGGTTGAATATACTTACAGCAATACTGACCATGATGATGCGAGCGGAATATTCCTGGACCATAAAGGAGTATGTGCAGGATATTCTTCTGCTGTAAGTCTTCTGTGCAATATTTTAGGAATAGATAACATGGTAATTTTCAGTAGCGATGGAGAACATTCCTGGAATTATGTAAAGGTTGATGGAAAATGGTATCACTTGGATGTTACATTTAATGATTCTTTGCGCAGTGATGGCACATACCGCAACGACTACTTCCTGTTAACCGATGAGGAATTGGTTGAGGTTAGTAAAAATTATCAGCATCCCGAATATCATCAGTATGAGGAGATAATAGAATGAAAATAGTATTTTTAGATCGTAAAACAATAGGTGAAGATATTGACCTGTCAAGCTATAACCGCTTTGGCGAAGTGATTATGTATGACTTTTCTTATCCTAATGAAGTGCCTGCCAGGGTAAAGGATGCAGATATCATAGTCTGCAATAAAACTAAGATAGATGAAAGTACTATATATACAGCGGAGAATCTGAAATTAGTCTGTGTTACAGCTACCGGTACCAACAACCTTGATAAGGATTATCTGGCTAAAAGAAACATCGAATGGCGTAATGTAGCAGGATATTCTACTGAGACTGTAACGCAGCATACATTTGCGCTTTTATTCTACCTTCTTGAGCATCTGGCATATTATGATGAGTATGTAAAATCAGAGAGATATGCAGGGGACAGACTCTTTACTCACTTTGAGAAAAACTTCCATGAACTGAACGGAAAGACCTGGGGTATCATCGGTCTTGGAGCCATAGGACACAGAGTGGCCGAGATAGCTGGAGCATTCGGAGCAAAGGTACAGTATTTCTCTACTTCAGGAAAGAACCATGATGCAAATATAAAGGAAGTAAATTTTGATGAGTTGTTATCCACCTCTGATATTGTCTCCATACATGCACCTTTAAATGCGGATACAGAAAATCTGATAAATATCGAAGCATTAAAAAAGATGAAGCCATCCGCCATCCTTTTAAATCTTGGACGTGGGCCTATAGTAAATGAGGAAGACCTGTGTGAAGCCCTGGACAATGGTATGATAGCAGGAGCAGGACTCGATGTATTAAGTGAAGAGCCTATGAGAAAGGACAGTCCTTTCCTTAAACTCAAAAACCCTGACAGAGTCTTCATAACTCCGCATATCGCCTGGGCATCCATCGAGGCGAGAGTCAGACTGATGAAAATCATAGAGGAGCAGATTGAGGAATTTCTTTAATAAATGACAGAAACTGGGGTATAATCAATATAATTGGGAGGGTTTACATGTTACAAAAGAAAAGACATATTATCAACATTTTTCTTGTAATACTTGCAGTTATTATTACTGTATCTCTGATAGATATAGTACCTGCAAAAGCTGACCAGAGTGGTATAAAGGCAGTCTATACAGTAAAACAGCTCAAAAAAGCAATGAAAGCTAAGGCTCCGAGTACGATAGTTTTCAGAACAGAGATTTACGGAGATATAACTATACCTTCTGTTAAAAACGCAAAGAATAAGGATCTTATATTATTTGCAGAGCATGCAGATGTGAAAAACAAAGCCAAATTCAGCTCTGTTTCCATCAGGAAAGTTAATCATTATACAGAGGCAGTATCCGGTAATAACATATACTGGGATCTCAATTATTATACCGATCTGACAGTAGCAAAAGGAAAGACTGTAAACAGTCTGACGTATATGAATTGGAATGGCTTTATGCCTGATTATACATTAAGAAAAGGAGCAAGGATAAAGAATCTGATCTTTAAATGTTTTGACGAAGAGAGTACATATGATCCTGAGAATAGAACTGTTTCTATGTCTGCATATAATCTTTACGCCGATTACGCTTACCCCAATAAAGCTGTATATACACTTGATAAGAGCGGTCGTATTTTAAAAAATGAGTATTCATTATCAAATGATGGTGCTAATTGTATTGAAACCTTAAAATATGATAATAACGGTAATTTGATTGAAGCTGCCGGAATGGAAGAGGGCATAGAAACTTACACGTCAATATATGAATTTGATAAAAACAACAATAAAATAAAAGCTTTCAGTGCTAACCCCGGTAGTGAAGGACTTTTATATGAGTATATTTATAACAAGAATGGAAAATTGGATTCATACTATCAGGTAAACAGTGATGGTACCATAACAAATAAATTAGTGTTTACATACGATAAAAAAGGAAGATGCCTCACATCTGAGTATATAAAGATTGGTGCCAAAGAAAAAATCACATATGATTCAGCCGGAAGATTGATTGAAAGAAGAAATTCTTATAAGGATATTATTACTACAACAAAATTCGAATATGATAAGAACGGTCTATTAATAAAAGAAATTGAAGAAGATAATGAAGGTGTATATATAAAAGAATATTCTGTTGATCACCTTGGAAATCGGATATTTAAAGTTTCAAAGTACATATCTGCAGTATCGGATGATGATAAGATTTCAGGAACTGTAACATTCCTTAATGAATGTTTGAATGATTTTCGTGTATATGAGGATGGCTTTTTTTCACCGGTCAAAGTTAATGGATTTGACAGGGATGCGGCAGAAAACTTGGAACTTATAGTTGTATCGAATGAAAAAGAACTTATTGAAGCCATAGCTCCCGGAGCAAGCATAATGATAGAACCCGGATACTATAACCTGAGCTCATATGTTGAAAAGCAGGATATAGATGATTTTAATAACAGCCATAAATATGTTCAGCTTAAGAAAACCTTTGACGGATATGAAATAGTGATCAAGGATGCCGATTACCTGTGGATAAACGGTTCTAACACTTTTGACGGATCAGAGACAGAGCTTGTTATAGATCCGAGAGATTCTGCTGTTTTCAGATTTGAAGATTGTTATAATCTGAAACTGAATAATTTCACATGCGGACATACCGAAGCGGGTGAATGTGAAGGGAATGTCATAGATCTATACAATTGCCAGAACGTAGGCTTATACGATATGGAGCTATACGGATGCGGAGTATATGGTATCGGTGCATACGATATGAGCGGTGATATAAGGGTATATAATACTTATATACGTAATTGCAGTTTAGGAGCCTTTGATCTTAGCGGTATAGCCGATAAAGTTACATTTAACAACTGTATTTTCGACTGGTCATATAGTGGTGGCTCACTATGGACACGTATTGAAGATGCTAAGGTTACGTTTAAGAAATGTTACTTTGGAGAAAACGAGACGAAAAGCCTTTACGGTGATTTAGTAATGAACTTTGAAGACTGTATATGGTATAATTGAAGTGACAATAAAAAGAATGACCATATAGTATAAAAGCTTGAAAGTCAAAAATGTAATAAAAATTTTTAGATTTAGTTTACGGGAGTCATATAGGTTTAATGGAAATATATGATTTTGTATATGTACCTGAAAAATGGGAACAGTTTTATGAAAGCTTTTCAACAAATGAACACGCTTATAAAGCTGACATAAAGAGACTTCGTGCCTACATAGATGAGCAAAAATACTTAGATGTTTTAAAGAGTTATGAATCATCCGGAAAGTTCAATGTACCTGAACTCATAATGCTTAATAAAAAAGGCACTGAAAAAAAGCGTATTGTATTTTCTTTTGACGAAAATGCTTCATGGCTATTGAAGTTTTTCGGATACTATCTGCATGCATATGATGAAAACTTTAGTGATAATCTATATTCGTTCAGAAAAGAGCGAAGTGTAAAGACTGCCATAGCAAAGCTCCTGAAAGTAAAGAACATATCATCGTTGTACGGAGTAAAACTTGATATACATGACTACTTCAACTCGGCAGATACGGATATCATAATTACTAAAGTTAGAGGTACCCTGAAAGGTCAGAATAAATTAATTCGGTTAATTGGTGACATATTAAAAGATAATGACTATGTAATAGCTAATAGAATGAAAGATTCTGATGTAACTTCTTCAAATAATGCGCATTCTATCCACAAAGGCATGATGGCTGGCAGTCCTTTGTCTCCGTTTTTAGCGAATCTGTACCTCGATGACTTGGATAAGCATTTCGACAACATTGACGGTTTCTATGCCAGATACTCTGATGACATCATATTCTTTACCGAGAGTGAAGAAAAGCGTGATCAGGAGATGGAGTATATAAACAAAGTACTTTCAGAAAACAAACTGACGCTAAATCCTGATAAAATAGCGTTTATAAAACCAGGTGAAAGCTTTGAGTTTCTTGGCTTTTCTTTCGATAATGGCGAAGTAGATGTAGCACATTCATCCTTCGATAAAATTAAGAAGAAACTACGACGAAAAGCGAGAGCTGTACTGCGATGGAAATTAAAGAAGGATGCTGAGCCGGAAAAGGCTGCTAGGGTTTATATAAAATACTTCAACCGTAAGTTTTTTGAAAACCCTGTAAAATCGGAACTTACCTGGTGCAGATGGTATTTCCCTATAATCACCACAGATGTGACTATAAAAGAAATAGATCATTATATGCAGGAATGTATACGTTACATCTACACAGGAAAACACAGTAAACGTAACTATTATCTTCGATATGATGACATAAAGCAATTGGGATATCGCTCCCTGGTCAACGAGTATCATAGGAAAAATGTCAATGATGCATAGCATCATTAGCAAATGCATTTTCCAACCGGACAGGATTGAGAATCAATCCTGACGATACAAGAATAAAATAGAAGGAAGAATTAGTAAGATTAATAGTGTAATATTCTTAAAGGTGTGTTATACTTTTAATATCCTGTATAATGACAGAAGTATTTTATTATCAAATAAACTTTGATAATAAAGCTTCTGTATCATAATAACAAATAAGAAAGGATCAAAACTATGAAAAAAGCATTCAAATTAGTAGTAATGACACTTATACTTGCTCTGTGCTGTGGTAACATTATGGTTTCAGCAGCTACAACAGAGGACAAAAGCAGTTATGAGACACCCATTAAACAGATAATTGAAGAAATCGGTTGTTTTGAATGGGAAGCATTATGGCGCTTTCAGATGGATTATTATGATCTTGATGAAATAGCATATGGTTCATCAAAGGAGTGGATGGCAGAAGTAGCAGCTCTTAGTATTCCTTTTGTTGAAGGTGATCTTATTCGTACTGATGATTACGGATATGGTTTTACCGATTACTATGCGATCAATGAAAAGACATTAAAAAAGCAGGCCTCAAAAATCTTTGGTAAAAAGATTACTTGTAATAATTTATGGTTTGGTGAAAGAGGCTCCATGTCTGAGGCATATATAACCAATGATGATGGTGCTATAGCAAAGTTTGAATGCTATGAAACAGAAACCGGACTCTATGAAAGAGATTTTTCTATAAAGAAGAAAGGAAAAACATACACAGTAACAAAGAAAGTATTCTTTGGTTACTGGGGACAGGGTGAAGCTGGTGAAAAGGCTAATTATCAGATTACTTATACCTTCAAAAAGTCAACTAAGTCTGATTATGGCTTTATCCTCACAGGTATGAGGATAAAGCGCTTATAATATAATGTCTTTTAAACATGATAATTTAAATCAAGGAGTAGTCTATTATGAAAAAGTCTATCAATAGATTATTAAAAACATTGCTGGTCTTGAGTCTTGTTCTTACATTTGTAGTATCCCTTGCAGATATCGCACCGGTAAAGACAAAGGCAGCATCAAATTCTTTTAAGGCAGTTTATACTGTAAAGCAGCTTAAGAAAGCGATGAAGGCTAAGTCGGCAGCAACTATTATTTTAAGAACTGAAACATATGATAATATTACTATTCCTTCAGTAAAGAATGCAAAGAACAAAGAACTGGTAATATATGCACAGAATGCTTCAATAAAGAATAAATCAAAATTTAAATCCATAAAGGTTAACTTTGTTAAAAAATATACCGAGGCTGCGTCAGGCAATACTTTTTATTGGACGGATGTTTCAAATGACAAGCTGGTAGTTGCAAAGGGCAAGACTGTTAATAGTATTACATTCCCTTACTCACCTACATTTGATCCCAGATATGTACTGAGAAAGGGAGCAAAGATCAAGGATGTCAATGTTGATGCTTCTTACTTTATTGGTACTTCTACAAAAAAGGGCAGGACTATTACAGTAGAAGCCCAATCTTCTTCAGATCCTTTAGGCGATCATTATGTTTCTACTTACAAGTACAATAAGAGAGGACAGATTACAGAGGTCAGCACTGAGTCTGCATATAATGGTACTAAAGGATATAATTTTAAGTTCGATAAAAACGGAAATTATAAAGAAGTAACATATTCAGAACCCGGTGATATTGTAATGACTAACACTTATGAGTATGATGCTAACAACAATTTAGTTAAAGGCTATTCCACAGGCAATGATGACGCATATGATACTTATCTTACATATGAGTATGATGCTAATGGCAACAGGACCGAGTATGCCGTTAGATATGCCGGTGGTGAAATCATGACCGGTGTAGAATATACTTATGATAATAAAGGCAGATGTATAGAGGAATACAATGCCAGATATGATAATAGGACAAAGTATACTTATGATGCACAGGGCAGACTTATTGAAAAAATAGGTAATAATAAGGGTGATATCATCGAAACATCATACACCTATGACAAAAACGGAATGCTCATAAGCACAATAGAGAAGGGAGACGAAGGATTTATTACTCAACTTCTTTATTCGTATGACTATCTTGGAAACAGGGCTTATCTCGTATCACAGCATATAGATGAAGACGGTGTAATAGATAATGACAGCAGATTCGGCTATATGATCAATGATTATGTAGGTGAGTATCCAGTTTATGAGGATGGTTTTTGGTCGCCTGTTAATCACAACTATAACAAGGCTTTCCTTGAAGAATCAGGCTTTACGGTAGTAACCAATGCTGAAGAACTGATCAATGCTATCAGACCCGGTGCAGGCGTGATCATAGCTCCCGGTGAATACAATCTGAGCGATTATATTGAAAACCTTGATCTTGTCAAGTTTAACAGTTCTCATAAGTATGTTCAGCTTAACAAAAACTTTGATGGCTTTGAACTTGTTATAAAGGATGTTGATGATCTGCTGATAAGCGGCGGATACGAAGATCCTGATGATACAATACTCCTCATTGATCCCAGATATTCGGCTGTATTCAGATTTGAGGACTGTGACAGGTTACAGCTTTGTTCATTTACAGCAGGTCATACATCGAGAGGAAACTGCGAGGGTAACGTTATAGATCTTTATGCATGTAAAGATGTTGGTATCTATAATGTGGATCTCTTTGGATGCGGTGTATACGGACTCGGCATTTATTACGAAAGCGGAAATGTAAGAGTGTTTAACAGCTGTATACATGACTGTGAGTACGGTATAGATGAGTTATATGAACTCGGTGGCAATGTAACCTTTACAAATTGTATGTTCTATGGTTCTAACGCTGCCGGTTCATGGTATAGCTTTGATAATGACAGCGACATAGAGCTTACATTCAAGAAGTGTTCATTTGGTGAAGAAGAGACAAACGGACTGTTTTATAGGGAAGATTACATCACCTTTATTGATTGTCTCTGGAGTACGATCACCAGATACCCTGAGTGGGGCTAAAAACTTGCTGTCAGCGTAGCTGACTGATGAGGTGTAATAATTTATATTGACTATGATTTTATTATATGATAAAATTTCTATTCGTAAGATATAAAACAATTGGGGATAAATGTTTTACGGAGAAAGGAAAGGGTTAATAATATGGGTTTCTTAGACGGATTATTAAGATCGGTTAAGAGAGAGGTAGAGCGTGATGTTACAAGACATGCGGTAGATGCTGCAGCATCGAGTATATCAAATGCTATTAATAATTCAGTTAATCAGCATACAGCTAATGCAAATACAACTGTCAGCAACAATGGAGCTCCTTCAAATGAAAGATATCAGGGCTATGTAATACCTAATAACACTCAGAATGGCGGATATCAGCCGAGTCCTGCACCTACATATGAAGAGGGCGGAGCAAAGATCATTGACGGTATCGATTACGCTCAGATTTATCATTGCGACAGAGATCATTTCAGGACGATCCTGAAGGAGAGCTTCCCTAATATGACACTTACGGAAGATGTTCCTGTAAAGGATTTTGTAGCGGGTGCAAACGGTGCATACCAGTCGGTAGAGTTCCTGCTTTCTGATGGAGCTACACCTAAGGTGGCCATCCAGTTAAGAAGCCCTCATATGAGTACAAAAGTAGGTACTCAGATATTACTCAAGCAGCATGGTATCGGCTATATCAGTCTCTGGACAGATTACAAAAACCAGAAGGAGTATATAGAGAAGAGAGTCAAGGACTGCTTGTGGAACTAATACTTATGTTAAAAAAGAAGAATGCGTAATATACGCACCTGCAAAGGGTGCAGCTGCTCCAAGAAGTCAATCTATGATTGATCTGGCTGTGCAGGTAGTCGGAGCAAGTATCACCTGGTAATCAAAGTATCTACTTTGATTTTAAGTTTTTCTTCTTTTTACGAGAGCTCTGAATATCGGGGCTCTTTTTTTACGAAAGGAGAGAAGGAATCAACCTGCTCGGTTATATAAAAAGGTCCCCGAATGATCGGGGACCCAAATCATAATCATTATGTAATAAAGTTTTAAGGCATATAGATTTCCTTAATATAAGCTGCAACATCAGTAAATTCTTTATTTTTCTTATCATACTTTTCGTAGATTTTAAGTTCTACATCCTTAACAATATATATACCGTCGATCTGCTTCTTGCCAAGCCAGAGCTTCATGTAGTCAGTACCAGATATCTCGTCGTAACCAAGAGAAGAACTCATATAAGCAGGCTTTACAACGGTGTTTTTGGTTACGATAAATTTCCTGGTGCCTAAGTTCTTATAGATAGGTACATAATAGTCGCCGCCATCAAACCAGGCATAGTCTTCATATGCATTTAATGTTTCTTCGTAGTTTGAATCATTTATAAAACCGAAATCATAAAATGAAGGCTGTTCCTCTAAGTTTATATTATCATAAAGCTTATCATAGAAATCTGCGGGATTCTGAGGACGAACAACTACAACAGCAACCTCATCATCATATTTATTGGGTTTATATATTTCATTGTTTTTGCTCATTTTCCAGTACTCGATAATTGTGACATACTTGCCACCGCCAAGATTTACGGTATCACCTTTCTTTGTTCCCCTGAAAGTAGAATATCTTGTAGTAAGCTGGGTCTTTACATCACAGGTGATAGAATAATTGCCTTTAGCACTGGGCCCGGATATCTTCTTTATAAAGTAAGAAGACTCTGAATTTTCACTGGTAACAGCAAAATTCTTAACCTTGATGCTCTTAACATATTTTTGACCTGATTTTGTGGTAAGTCTTACGGAGTAAGTGGCGTTATTATAGATAAGGAATGATGTTTCAACCTTGCCGTCGTCGTTTGTGTAGAAATATTGGGCGTTATCAGCGTCTTTCCAATATTTGTCAGCAGTTTTGGTAACCTTGCCCTGCTTATACTCAATCTTATCAATATCAGCTTCCTTGAGGGAAGAATATATACTGATAAACATGTAGTCATAGACTGTTTTATCGGTAGATTTTTTTAAGGTTATTTTTTTTGAGGCAGCTTTGGCGGTTACTGTACCGAGAGCAACAACTGCCAGTAAGCACAGGAAAAATCCTGTAATAAGTTTTTTCATAGGAGTCCCCTTTCAAAATTAATCATATAACTTGATATATTTATATTACCACAAATGTTAATGAATTGATATAGTAAAGTTAATAATTTTTTTATTTGTATTATTATACAAAAAGTTCTTGCTAAATTTTGACAGGGATGCTATAATACAAATTTATGTAGGTGAAGTTTGAGGTTTTTGACATTATACATGGGTTTTTGTATAAAAATTCACATGGAGTGTCAATGATATAGAAAGGCAGTCATAAGGTTATGATAGAGAAACTTAAGGATTTTATAGTTGTGACCGGGCATTATGGCTGCGGCAAGACCAATTTTGCGATAAATCTGGCTTTTGACTATATAAAGGCCGGCAGAAAGGTCACCTTGGTGGACATGGATCTGATAAACCCTTATTTCAGAACATCGGACTTTAGAGGGATACTTGAAGAAAGAGGAGTTGAGGTCATTACTCCGGTATTTGGAGCTACCAACCTGGATATCCCTTCGCTACCTGCCGCTATGTATGGTATCTTTGAGAAAAAGGATGTCGTGATAATCGATGTAGGCGGAGATGATGCCGGAGCTACAGTACTTGGCAGATTCAGACCGCAGTTTGAGACAGTGAATTACGACATGCTCTATGTTATCAACAGGTTCCGTTCGATGAGCACTGACTTAGATGAGGCAGTAGAGGTACTGGGAGAGATAGAAGCTGTATCAGGACTTAAGCCTACATACCTGGTAAACAACTCGCATATGATGATGGACACCAATCAGGCGATATTTGACGAAGGACTTGCATTCGCGGATTCAATCGCAAAGAAAACAAGTCTGCCAGTAATCTGCAATACAGTACAGAGAGAGTTGTACGATACAGGGATGATCATGGCGGATACTGTATGTGAAATCTATCCAGTGGATATATATGTAAAGACAGTATGGCAGAACGCCAAGTTTGATAACAAAGTCGGTTCTGTGTAAGCCTTCTCCTTGAGAGAAGCCATTATAACGTTAGAAATTGAACAATATATAAGAAGTCATTAGGTAAGGAGGTTTGAAGAATGGGAAAAGTAACTATCAACGAGTCACTTTGCAAGGGCTGTGAGATGTGTGTAAATGCATGTCCTCTGCATCTGCTTGCACTCGATAAGGACAGACTCAATGTCAAGGGCTATCATCCGGCTACCATGACGGATCCTAGCAAGTGTTCAGGATGTAAGTCCTGTGCTACAATGTGTCCTGATGTATGCATTACAGTTGAGAGAGATTAAAAAGGAGATAAAATCATGTCAGAGAAAGTTTTAATGAAAGGAAATGAGGCACTTGGCGAGGCTGCTATCCAGGCAGGCTGCCGTCATTTCTTCGGATATCCGATCACGCCTCAGACAGAGCTTTCCGCATATCTGTCAAAGAAGATGCCTAAAGTAGGCGGAACCTTCCTTCAGGCAGAGTCGGAAATAGCAGCTATCAACATGGTACTCGGTGCAGCCGGATCAGGTGTACGTGCCATGACATCATCTTCATCACCCGGAATCAGCCTTAAGTCAGAGGGCGTTAGCTACATCGCAGGTTCAGATGTACCCGCAGTTATCATCAACGTACAGCGTGGCGGCCCCGGACTTGGATCTATCCAGCCTTCACAGGCAGACTACTGGCAGGCAACCAAGGCACTTGGCCACGGTGATTTCCAGTTATTCGTACTTGCTCCTTCAACAGTACAGGAGATGGCTGACTTTGTAGCACTTGCTTTTGAGACAGCTGAAAAGTACAGAATGCCCGCTATGATCCTTTCAGACGGTATGTTAGGACAGATGATGGAACCCGTTGTATTCCCTGACGCTGCAGAGGTACATGAGGGAGATAAGTCTTGGGCAGCATCAGGTCACAAGAACCAGAGAAAGCACAATGTAGTTAACTCACTTTATATAGAAGCAAAGGACCTTGAGGAGAAGGTTAAGGCTCGTTATGAGCGTTATGAGCTTGTTAAGGCTAATGAGCAGCGTTCAGAGAGCTACTTAACAGAGGATGCTGATATCGTAGTAGTAGCATTCGGCGCTTCTTCACGTGTATCAAGGTCTGCAGTTAATGCTGCAAGAGCAAAGGGTATCAAGGCAGGTCTGTTCAGACCTATCACACTTTGGCCTTACCCTGTAGACGCATTAGAGAAGACTATCGGCACTGCTAAGAAGTACTTAGTAGTAGAAATGAATATGGGTCAGATGGTAGACGATGTTAAGCTTGCCGTAAACGGCAGAAAGCCCGTAGAGTTCTTCGGACGTACCGGCGGTATCATCCCTACACCTGCAGAGGTACTGGCTCAGATCGAAGCTATGGCATAAGGAAAGGAGAGTAGAAAAATGGCAGTAGTATTTGAAAAACCCCATGCATTAGCAGATATTCCCTTTCATTATTGTCCGGGCTGTACGCATGGTATAGTACACAGACTCGTAGCAGAAGCAATCGATGAGCTCGGTGTTGAAGGCAATGCAGTCGGCATCGCTTCTGTTGGATGTTCTGTATTCAGTTATAACTATTTCAATTGTGATATGATCCAGGCACCTCACGGACGTGCTCAGGCCGTTGCTACAGGTGTTAAGCGTGCTCATCCTGAGAATGTAGTATTTACATATCAGGGCGACGGTGACTTGGCAGCTATCGGTACATGTGAGACCGTACATGCAGCTACACGTGGTGAGAATATCACAGTTATTTTCATCAACAACGCAATCTACGGTATGACCGGTGGACAGATGGCTCCTACATCACTTCCCGGACAGATCACACAGACCACTCCTTACGGACGTGACGTAAAGACAGCAGGTTATCCCATCAGAATGTGCGAAATGCTTTCAACTCTTGACGGTGTAGCACTTGCACAGCGTGTAACAGTTGATAACGTAAAGCATGTAAACGAAGCAAAGAAGGCTATCAAGAAGGCATTCCAGAACCAGATCGACGGACTCGGATATTCTATCGTAGAGGTAGTTTCTACCTGTCCTACCAACTGGGGTCTCAGCCCTAAGGCTGCTGTAGAATGGCTTCAGAACAATATGCTTCCTTACTATCCTTTAGGCGTATATAAGGATGTAACTGCAGAGGGAGGTGCAAAATAATGGCTAACACTATGAATGTACTTCTTGCAGGCTTTGGTGGACAGGGTATCCTTTTCACCGGCAAGGTTATGGTATACGGAGCACTTACAGAAGGCAAGGAGCTCAGCTGGCTGCCTTCATACGGTCCCGAAATGCGTGGTGGTACATGTAACTGTAGCGTAGTTATCAGTGACGAAGCTATCGGATCACCCCTTGTTACAAACCCTGACGTACTCGTTGCTATGAACCGTCCTTCATTAGAGAAGTTCGTAAACAGCGTAGTACCCGGCGGCACAATCCTTGTAGACAGCTCAACAGTTGATATCAAGGTAGAGAGAACCGATGTTACCGTTTACTATGTACCTGCTACCAACTTAGCAGACAAGAACGGTCTCAAAGGTCTTGCAAACATGATCCTTCTCGGAAAGCTCTACAAAGAGATGAACTTCATCTCCAAGGAGTCTCTTGACAAGGGTCTCCAGAAGTGTATCCCTGCTAAGAAGGCAGATATGCTCGGACTTAATCAGAAGGCTCTTGAAATCGGTATGGAGCAGTAAATATTTTTTAGGGAACGGTTATGCCGTTCCCTTTTAATTCTTTGTTTATTGATTTTCTGATAACGATATGATACTATATTTTTATATGAAATATTTTTCATGCCTGCAATGATGTGAAAAGCCTTGACTGGGATGGAGGTTTATTTATGCTGAAGAAAAGAATCTTTGCTGTAATGTTCGCGGTTATCCTTACAATCGGATCGCTCCCTGTGATGCCTTTACTACAGGATAGTGTAGAAGTAAGCGCTGCCGAGGTCTCGGATGATGCGGAATCCCGGACTCCTAAGAAAAAAGCTCCGGAACCGCTTGTGATATATACCGACAAAGATGAAAACGTTGATGAGGATGATCTCATATTATCTTCTGAAAAAGAAAAATATGAGGATTATGACCCGCGCAGCGGCAGGATCAACGGAAAGATAAGTCTGCCATATGAGAATAATATCCCTGCGGTAAATCCTTCAATATCCCTGAAAGAAGCTAAGGATATACTTGTAATGGAAAAGTATACGCTAAAACAGGGGCATATCGGATCGGAAGAAAAGGATGTTCCGGCAGCATATCCTTATTCATCGGATGAAAAAGACCTGTTAAATCTGTATTTTGATACCAGACTCCCCTATGTCAGAGATCAGGGAGCGACGGGAACCTGCTGGGCACATTCGACTTTGGGCGCGATTGAAAGTTATCTGATGAGTCACCCTGACAGCAGGGATATACACGGTGCCATAAAAAGAGATACTGTAGGATATGAAAATCTTTTGCCCGGTATTAACTACAGTGAACTTCATCTTGCTTATTTTACCTATCATAATACTGAAAATCCTCTGATCGGCGGTCAGGAAAAGGATAAGACTACGGCTAATCTGAAGGATGATTCTTTCTTCGATTTTGGCGGAGATGAGTTTTATGCAGCAAAAACTCTTTTTAATTGGAGAGGCGCTGTAGATGAAACACTGTTTCCGTTAAGTGATTATGTTAAGTTTGATACTTCGGATAAAAAGAGTGCTGTAATGGGCATACCTGATGACTATGCCGAAAACAGTGACTCGATCCATCTGTCGAATGCTTATTATATAAACATAGAAGAAAACGTGAATCAGGTAAAGCAGGCTATAATTGAGAATGGCGCAGTATGCGTTGGCTATGATGATGAAGACGGCTGCTATAATGAAGAATATAATACATATTATAATGTTGATGGGGGTCGTCCTAACCATGCTGTAAATATAGTAGGGTGGGATGATAATTTCCCTTTAGAGTTTTTTGAGAATGATCTGATTGACGAATATGTTTATGAATACGGAGAGGATCCGAAAGACCTGTTACCGCAAAACAATGGCGCATGGCTTATACGTAACAGCTGGTGGGATACACTCGCAGATCCGGATGATGATAAACTTTCTTATTTGTCATATTTCTGGATATCTTACGAAGATCCGTCACTTTCGGACGTATTGGTTTTGGAAGCTGAACAGGCAGATAATTATAATAATAATTATTTTTATACGAACAGTCTGAGCAGTGAATGCACCGAGACAGATTTTGATACAGTTGCCAACGTCTTTACATTAAACGGTGCTTCAGGCTCTGAAAAAGAGTCGATCGATGCTGTAGCTTTACTGACTCATGATACAAATGTTAAATATAATATATCTGTTTACGCAATTGACAGCGAGGGAAAACCGGATCTTTCCAAAAAACTTAATATAACAGACACGGAAGGAACTATAGTATTTCCCGGTATGTATACTATTCCGCTTGCCTCGCCCGTTATTTTGGAAAGAGGCGAACGATTCGCGGTAGTTGTTAATACCGCAGATGGTAATATAGCTTCCGAGCGCGCTCTTAAATATGGCGGTTCACTTGATAATTTTACGACACAGTGTTATGCCAATCCGGGAGAGAGCTTTGCTTATCTGGATGATGAAGGCTGGATAGACTATTCCGAATATTATGAAGATAACGATGGATATATCGGGAATTTCTATATCCAGGTATTTACAAGCGATGTTTCGGAAACAGATTATCATTCCGTTGAAGGCTTAAGATGTACCGGCAGAACCGGGGACAGTATATCCATAGCATGGGATCCATTGAGTGGAAATGTAAAATATGATGTTTTCAGAGCGTTAAATTCATTTGAACTTAATGATTTTTATCTCGTTGGAAGTGATCTGACCGATACCGCTTTTACGGATTCGGGGCTTCCGGGGAATTCAAGATGCTATTATGTCGTAGTTCCGGTCATAGAATATACTGACAGAGATGATCTAAGATCATATTTTATCAGTGTTGAAACCAAACCAAAAGACGGTCAGACCGGATCCGGTGCCATTATTACAGATCCCAGATTTAAAACAGTGAGCGGCAGGAAATCACTTGTTTACGGACCTTTAGTATTGGCTTACGGGAATATGGTGCAATACAGGGAGTATGGCAGTGATGAATGGCAGGATATTGAGACCCGTCTGATAAATTTAAGCTCGGACGGTCTCTGCTGGGCAGTATATGAAGATCAGCTTCCTCCGGGAAGATACAGCTTCAGGAAAATTTCATTTTTCTCAAATATTTATGGAGAAAAATATACAGGTACGATCAGTGAAACAGGTGATGGTGAGGTTATAAACTTTTATCCGGCACCTTCAGAACCAGGCTATACATATGACGAAGAAGCGGACTCTATAACTCTGAGCTGGGAACCTGTGGATGAGGAAGGCGTAACAGGCTACGATATTTTTAAAACCGAAACAGTGAACAATGAGACAGGTTTTACAAAGATAAATACATCAGTGGTTACCGGTACTTCGATCACATTTACTCATTCAGAATTACCGGCAGAGCAGGTGGTTGATTATTCAATATATGTTAATGTGGACAGATTTTCAGATCTTGACAATTATATGTATTCATACGGAGCCACGGTGGAGGCATCCCGTATGAAGCCCCTGCCTTCCTTAGACAGGTTTGAAATCGAGTATCCTACAGACAGATCAGGCGAGTGCATGTACTATGACGGTTATCCACACGGGGTAGAGGTTTATACAGAGATTCCCGTGGAAGAGATCGGTAAGATAACTGTATATTATAAGAAACGGAGTTCCAGTATCTGGACCAGCGAAGTACCTGTTAAAGCAGGTTATTATTCCATAGCTTTGGATATAGAGGGAGGGACAAAATACAGATCTGCGTCTAAATTAAGTAATAAATCGTGGGGTTATTATATTGATCACAGATTCGTCTGTATCGTTCCGGGTAAACATGATAAGTTTCAATATGAGGATGATCCGGAGTTTTCTTATGAATATACCGTGGATATGGACGAAGAAAACGAAGATCTCGATAAAGTGAAAAAAGAAATAGAGCATATAGGTTTTACAGGATCTCTTGGAAGGGTTGAAGGCGAAGAAGTCGGGACTTACAGATACAGAATCGGAACTTTGGACTTTTCGGATGATCAGGGCTTTGATGGCAGTAATTATGAAATACTGCTCGACTTTTTTGCTAACAAGTTTACTATAAAGGAGCTTCCTAAAATGACAGCTCCTGAGGTTCAGGTCCTTTCAAAAACACGTACAAGCGTTGAACTTTCATGGACAGCCAATGCACATGCGTTAAAATATGCCGTATATGATGAGGATGAAAACAGAATATGCGTAACCAATAAAACAGGATGTGTCATAAAAGGATTAAAGCCTGAAACAGAATATACTTTTAAGGTATATCCATTTAGGAATATAACAAAAATAAATGATGAAGGAGAGCCGGGCAGTATTACCCTGACTACGGAAGGCAGAGATACTTTAACGTCCTCGGATTTTGTATTCGAGGCTCCTTTGAACGTGGTATTCACCGGCGAAAGCTGTGAGGAGCCTGTATTTACTCCTAATGTGGATGTGGTTGTAACCGGTATCTACTATAAGAAACAGGGGACCGATACATGGGAAAACACAGCGGTAAACGCAGGAAAATATACAGTGGCCATAGATACGGAAGAAACAGATATGTATTCGGCTGCAAAACAGCTTTCTGATGAAAACTGGAGTTTCGAGATCCTGCCTTCGGATAAAAAGATACCGGGTTCACCGTCTGAGGCTAAGATTGTCGCGTTCGGTACAAATAAGGTAGGGATGATCGAACTTCCCGATGACTGGGTATGGGATACGGCTGATGCTGAAAAAGAGCTTACGGTTGGAAAGCCTTTATCGGTTAAAGCTATATATCAGGGAACAGATAAAGATAATTATTTAAATACTGAGACAACCATAACTCTTATAAGAAGTATATGTGAGCATGAACATACCGAAACCATAAATATAAAGGCTTCAACATGTTCGGAAAAAGGCTATACCGGAGATCTTTACTGCAGTGACTGTGAACAGATACTTGAAAAAGGTAATGAGTTAGAGCTTGCGGCTCATACTTATGGTAAAGCAACCTATATTTGGAATGCTGATCATACAAAGTGTATAGCAGAAGCAACATGTACAGCAGAGGGATGCGGATACAAGGTTTCAGAAGAAGCTGTTATCTCATCCGAAGTATTAAAAGTTGTTCTGGCAGGTGAAGAAACACAAATAACCAGATTTACTGCTACATTTACTAACACTGATGCATTTGAAAACCAGGTGTTCGATGTAGAAGGTGCTATTGAAAACACCGAAAACGGTAAAGAGTCAGGCGAAGGCTCCGGTAGTGGCGAAGGCAGTGGTGAAGAATCCGGTAGTGGAGAAGGTTCAGGTGAAGGCTCCGGTAGTGGAGAAGGCGCAGGTGAAGGATCTGGCAGCGGAGAAGGTGCAGGCGAAGGTTCCGGTAATGGAGAAGGTGCTGGCGAAGGCTCTGGCAGCGGAGAAGGTGCAGGCGAAGGTTCCGGTAATGGAGAAGGTGCTGGCGAAGGCTCTGGCAATGGTGAAGGATCCGATAGTTCAGGAAACGAATCCGGTAGTGGATCCAGTAGTTCAGACAGTGGCTCATCAGGTAGTGGTTCCGGCAACTCAGATAGCAGTTCAAACAATGGTTCTGGTTCATCAGGCGGCTCAGGCTCATCCGGTGGATCAGGTTATACACCTGTAGTAGTTAATCCTTCTGATAACACAAGTGGTGGATCAACAGATGGAACTACTAACAATAACACCTCAGGTACCGGAAACACTGACGACAAGTCTGGAAAGGATGATAAGACCAATACCGGAGATAAAACCGATGATGGTACAGGAAAAGATAATACTACCGGTAACGGTGATACAACCGGCACAGGTGATACATCTTCAAAAACAAAGACAATCACCAAGACCACCAAGGATAAGGACGGAAATACCGAGAAGAATGTTTACACCGTAAAGAATGACTCTAAGGGTACTAAGAAGGCTGATCAGGGTGTAGTTGTACTTAAAACTAAGACAAGTCAGTCTGTAAATGAGACTATCTCAGGTGTGATCAAGAAGAGCGGCAAGAAATATATCGTAGAAGCTATAGCTAAAAAAGCAATGTACAAGAACAAGGCAGTTAAAACACTTGTCATTGGCTCTAACATAAAGAGAATCGGAACTAGGGCTTTTGCATATAATTCAAATCTTGAAACTATTTGGATCTTGTCAACCAAGCTTGAGTCCATAGGAAAGGATGCATTCAAGAAGATAGCAGCTAATGCAAATATTTATATTGTCACTAAAGATGCCGATACATTTAACAGAATCAAAGAACTGATTGAGAAATCAGGCATCGGAAAGAAAGTAAATATCGAGCAGAAGTCTAAGAAAGCTTATAATACCTGGAAGGCAAGTCTTTCAAATTCATGATTTAAAGACAATTGTTTAATAAAATAATAGTTGAATTAACACCTCGTTTCGTGTATTATTGAAACGAGGTGTTTTTAATCGAAAAACATTTTTATGGATAATAAAATCATGGCAAATCTGTTGGACATGAATGGATAGAGTTTAATGATAGAAATATTGAGGTGAAGTGATTCATGAAAGTAACAGGGGCAGAATTAACAATACGGATATTAATAGAACAGAATATAGACACTGTATTTGGATACCCCGGTGGACAGGTATTGGATATTTATGAGAGCCTGTACAAGCATCGTAAAGAGATAAGGCACATACTTACAGCTCATGAGCAGGGTGCGGCACATGCTGCGGATGGATATGCCCGTGCCACGGGTAAAGTCGGAGTTTGTATAGCGACATCCGGTCCCGGCGCGACCAATCTGGTCACCGGTATAGCTGCCGCATACATGGATTCCGTTCCGATGGTAGCTATCACTGGAAATGTGCCTACGAGCCAGATAGGTACTGACAGCTTTCAGGAGGTGGATATCACAGGTATCACTATGCCTATCACAAAGCATAATTTTTTTGTGGATACGATAGAAGAGCTCGCCGATACACTGCGTACAGCCTTCAGGCTCGCGAAATCAGGCAGACCCGGACCTGTACTTGTTGATATACCAAAGGATATACAGGAGAAAATATGCAGTTATGAGCTGGCAAGACCTGTTGAAAAGGATGAACCTTTCGCTGCAAAGGAAATAAGGATAACGGAAGCCGCAGAGGTCATTAATTCAGCAAAGCGACCGTTTATATATTTTGGCGGCGGCATCATGTCTTCAGGTGCTAAAGATGAGATGCTTGCTTTGGCAGAAAAGATAGATGCTCCTATAGGATGTTCTATGATGGGACTTTCCTGTATACCTACAGCTCATCCCAGATTCCTTGGCATGCAGGGTATGCACGGTCATTATGCATCTACTCAGAGCATGAACAAAGCAGATGTGATCATAGCTCTCGGAGTACGTTTTAATGACCGTTCCACAAATGACAGATTAAAATTTGCTCCAAACGCCAAGATAGTACATATTGATGTTGACGGTTCCGAGCTTTCCAAGACAGTAAACGATTATTGCAGCCTGCGTGGTGACCTGAAGATTACTATATCGAGTCTTCTTCCTATGATAGAAAAAAGAAAAAATGAAGCATGGATGAAAACCGTTGAAAAACATAGGGAAGAGGAAGAAAAACTTACACGGGAGATGTATCCGGCAAATACCACAGATCGTTTATCACCGATATCATTATATGCATTATTAAATAATTACATAGATGAAAATACGATAGTAGCAACAGATGTAGGTCAGCATCAGGTTTGGGCTGCACAGATGCTTGAGTTTAAAGCAGAACGTCAGTTTATATCAAACTGTGGTTTGGGTGCCATGGGCTATGGCATGGGAGCCGCGATAGGAGCATACCTGGGTACCGGAAAAAAGACTATACTCATTACGGGTGACGGCAGCTTTGGTATGAATCTGAATGAACTCGCTACAGCCGTAACCTACAAAATACCGCTGATAATTATAATATTAAACAACAAAACTTTAGGTATGGTCCGTCAGCTTCAGACCATGTTTTATAAAAAGCATTATTCAGCAACTGACGTAAATCGCCAGACCGATTTCGTCGCCCTGGCAAAGGCATTTGGAGCAGACGGAGTTAAAGTTTCAAATGAAGAAGAGTTTAAGAATGCTCTTGAAAGTTCTTTGAAAAATATGTCAAATTCGGACACACCGTTTGTCATTGAGTGTATGATAGACAAAGATGAACCTGTATTACCTATGCTCAAGCCTAATGGCAGTACAGAAGAAATACTGACACATATTTAAGACGATAGGAGACGGATATCTGTCTCCTATAAAAAATTAAAGATTTAAAAAAATGGATGGTAAGAAAAATGTTTAGAAAAAACAAATTATTAAATACATTTTCAATATAAAATACAATAACGCTCTGATATAGGAGGTTTTGAAAATGATTGAAAAACTTATAAAAGGAATAATAGCCGGAATGATATGTGTTTTTTTGGGAGGTTGCGGTAATATGAAAGATCCGATAGTAGAAGGCGGTACAACTGATAAAACTGATCATAAAGCTCCTAAGGTGATAAAATCTAAAGAGATCACCGGATTCAGTACTTCGTTTTATATTTCGGGTGAGTGGTCGGATGGTAATCCGGATATCACTTATTTCTTTAATATCAAAAAAGATGATAATGGAAAGCTTGTAGCTTCGGAAACACATACTAAGGTAAGTTTTGAAGCTGATACTGAACTGCTGACAGAGCTTCAAAAAGTAGTTGATGAATATAAGCTCTCAGAATTTAACGGTATTAATAAAGTGACTGCCGGACTACCCTATGAATATGAGTCTCATACGACCAGTATACTTTATTCATCCGGTGAAAGTATTCATTTTACCATGAACAATGATCCTGACGCAAAGTGGACCAGAGCGGTATATCTTGTATTTGCGGAATGGTTTAACTCTAAAGGAATAACGACACTTATGCCTCCTAAGGAAGATGCAGCTATTACCCGTATCGATATTGATATCCGCATGGATGGTATATATACCGAATACAGCGGTATAATAGTCGGAGATGAGGATGCTATAGATGGAGAGAATTACCTTTTGCAGAAATCCGTATATGATACAGTAAAAAAAGAAGAAGTAATGTGGAAATTTGTAAAATTTCCTGACGACTACTATGACAGGATATTTGAAATATTAAATACTTTTGATATAAGACCGTTTGATCCATATTCCGCATTGTATGGTGAAGGCAGGGAGAACGAAAATGATGATGACTATAATAAATCTAAGATTTGTATCTATATTGTAACAGCAGATGATAAACATAGGCATATAGGTGTCAGTTCAGACAGTGATTTAGCTATGTTAATGCCTTTTATAGGTGAACTTAAGGAATATCATGAAACCTTATTTGGAAGATCATTAGATGAGATTAAGAAAATAGAGCTTGGTGAAACATATGAAGATGTAAGTGTTAAATTAGGTGTTTCCGATGGTGCCTATGGAAGTGGATTTATTGGAGATTTATATTATTTAGATGACGGAAACAAAGCAGTTATATACTATAGTGACGAAAAAGGTGCAATAATAAATGGCGGAATAGGTGGTATTGTATCCAGGATCATGGTGGTTTACCCTGATGGTACATCTAAAATCATAAAAGACAGAGGATAATATAACAAAACAAAAGCAAATGATACAAAGGAAACGCTTGAGGTGTTTTCTAGGTGACATTGGCTTTATTAGATGAGGACACTTTTAAGGTGCTCCTTGGCATAGTCTAGAACACAGTAATATGCGAGTTCCTTTAGTTTCTCGGTATCAAGACGTTTGATATCATCAACAGGTAAATAATATTCTTCGGCCTCGTAATCGGTTTTATACCGGTTCGAGGCTTTGTTATTATCTGATTTTGCATAAGCGTTGGGTATACGGATAAAACTACCGGAAACTTTTCGGTAGGCAGTTTTAGATGTAGCTTTCTTTTTGGAGCCTGTATCTGTAAACTCGGCAACAGACTTATGTACAGCCATATTTTCTGCAGGGAAGTAGTAATAATCCTTGAAGTTGGTATAGAATATCTTTAAATCCAACTCGCATATTTCTAAAGGTATATCAATGCTAAAATCACGTTCTTGGATGTGAAGTGATATAGGATCTGTCTCCAAACAAATATTAAAGTGTCCCTGACGCATAACAAAAAGATGGGAGAGTCTCATGAGGTAGAGTACTGCTTCCATGTTTTCACGGTTCCTGGCTAATATGTTTTCTAAAAATCTGTCTCCTGCATCAGGATCTATGTGAGCCAGTTCATCCTCAATGGGTTTAGGATCATAATCAGGTATAAAACCGACATTTTCAGGTTTACCGGTTATTTCCAGAAGGGATTTCAGTTTGTTAGCAGCGATATGCTCCACATAAAACTTGCTTATGTTTTCTCCACTGACTCTTTCTTTTACTTTCTGGCCAAACTTTGCCCTGAGAGCATCAAGTTTAGTGGATGTAAAGTCCATATAAGGCTTTATTGCATGTATCTCATTAAACACATCATAGGAGCGTGAGCGTATATTCTGTAGCTTATTATACAGAAAAGATAATTTATCACATAAATCTCTGTCCTGACTGTTCTGTTTCTTTAGTTCATATATTCTTTTTCCAATAAAGGCTATATCAAATGATTCTCCCTTAAAACTCAAAAGAACATTATAGTCACCGGCTATATCAAGAAATTTCTCGATGATTTCTGTTTCCTCCGAGATACTTTCCGAGAAATAATGGCGTGAGATAAGTGTATTATCCTCATATGTCAGAGTGCCTATGAGAAATACACACCCGTTTGCTGCCTCAAAAGACGTGGTATCTATATCGAATACCATTATATTTTCCTTTGACAGCTGGGGAAACAGCGTATCGGTTGTTTTTATATATAATTCATTTTCGTTGGAGATAAATTCGTATATTTTCATGTTTGTTCTCTTATGTAATGTGGTTAGTCATATCTAAGTACGATGATAACATATTTCACCAAATGTTGCAACAAATATGATAATTTGAAAATATGTTTGTGTTTTTTTGCAGATTGTAGTATAATGTATTCTGTATTTTTGTGTGGTTTAATCAATGGGACTTGAAAATGCAAAAATATATTTGATCTTTGGCAGATTATCCCTGAGATTGTAAAGAAAAGAGGACAAAAATGAGAAAGAGTATTAAGAAACAACTTATTGCATGGATTTTAGTATTAACTTTAGTTATGGCATCGGCCTGCACCGGCTCAGAGCCTGATGATGGTAATGAAGGTACACCTACTGTTACTGAGACTGTGACTCCTGAGGTTACCGAGGAGCCTACAAAGAGTATAGAAGAGGCTACTCCTGTACCTACAGAGGCTGAAAGTATTTCAGATGATAAAAATGCTGAAGGCGGCAAATTTTCAGCAGACAAAAATGATGATATAACTGATGACCCTGATAAAATTACCGATATGCCTGAGGTTACTGTTGAGCCTACCGATATGCCTGAGGTTACTGTTGAGCCTACCGATGAGCCTGAAATTACTGAGGAGCCCATTGATTTACCTGCAACAGGCAGAGCTGAGCCTACAGAAGCTCCCGATAGTAATCTGGCAGAAACTAAGTATACTGATATAAGTGCTGTAGATCCTGAAGCAGTTGAGACAGCTAGAAAGTTTGTTGAAGGATATTGCTATGGTGATCTTGACCTGATTTATTCTACTATGGCATATGATGAGAGCATCAAAGCTGATTTAGATGAGGAAATCGGAGACTGGAGAGGTTTTGCTGATGTTATAGAGGGTAATGTCGGTATTGAAAACCTTGAAATCAGCAATGAGAATTTTGAAAAGATTCTTACTGTTGATGTGTTAGGTGGTAAAAAGTTTGAAAAAGAAGAAATACTGCCTTATATCAATCACAAAGCTGTTTTTGTTGAAGATGAAACTACCTGGGACAACTATCAGATTGTATCCATAGGTTTTAGTGGTTTAATGGCCAGATCTATGAATATGTATCTGGGAGGCGGTTTAAATATTTTTGTATGTGAGAAAAACGGTGAATTTAGGGTAATGTATGCCGAAGATATTGATGAATATGAGGAAGAGGAAGAAGATATTAATGAAGATGAATTAAAGCAGCTATTCGTTGACAGAAGTTATAAATTTACCGGTAATGAGACAGCACAGGAAGTTTTAGAGGTTTATCTTAGCGGTTTGGTTGATTTAGACCTTATCAGGACACTTTCAGCTACTGCTGTAGATGATGATAAGATAGTAGAAGTAATTTCAACAAATTATGAATATTACGAGTACTATGAAATAATGAGACTCCTTGGTTTTGCACAGAAGTATATATTTATTGAGGAAATTACAGAAATTACAGATGCCGATTCTGAAGATATGCAGGACTTTGTTAATGGTTATGCCTTGGTAGACGATAAATCAACTATTACTGATTGGGTCGGATTTGGAGTTAAGGTTAAATCCTTTGACGGACAAAATGAAGATTATACTAACGAAGAATTCGTTGTAGCTAAGGTAAACGGTGTATACAGAGTCCTTGATGATATGCTGTTTGAGTACTACGGTGGCGTTGTTAGATAC
Organism: Lachnospiraceae bacterium; assembly: GCA_016287095.1. GTDB lineage: Bacteria > Bacillota > Clostridia > Lachnospirales > Lachnospiraceae > RUG11977. The sequence continues at coordinate 17,038 of JAEEVK010000006.1, read as the reverse complement.
GAAGATTATGTAGAGAAGTAATAATTTTATAGGGTATATATATGAATAATGATAATTCATTTAAAGATAATGTAAATGAAGCATTACAGGATAAAGATAATTCTAATGTAATATCAGAGACTTCACCCAATAAGGTTGATGTTTTCTTAAGTTACTCATCTTTAAATAAGAATGTCGCTGATGCAGTGGTTTCGGAATTTGAAAATAACGGCATCAGATGCTGGTATGCTCCGAGAGATATCATGCCCGGACAGGAGTGGGTTACTGCCATTCACGAGGCTATAAACACCTGCAGGCTCTTTGTGCTCATATATACTGACAGTTCAAATGAGTCAAAGCAGGTGGCAAATGAAGTTGCGCTGGCATTTAACTCCGGGAAAACACTTATACCCTTCAAATTATCAGATACTGAGATGAGCAGTGAGCTGGAGTATTATCTGACCCGTGTGCACTGGCTGGATGCGGTAAATCCTCCGCTGATGCAGAGTATCAAGAGCCTCAGGGAGTATTCCGAGAAGATTCTTAACGGCAATATACCCAAAGAGTCTAAGATCAGAAATGCTAACAGTATAAGAAATAAACAGGTTTCAAATAAATGGCTGTATCCTATACTTGCTGTTTTGGTGGTTCTATTGGTTTTAGCTATTGTTTTACTGGTTAAAAACAACGGGAAATCTGATAATCCCGATACACTGGTTGAGAAGATGGATAAACCTCAAGAGCAGGATAAGGTAACTGATATTCAGGCTGATGTGACAGACAAGGCTGATCCTACCTCAGGAGCGACTGATATAACTTCAACAGATGATGAAACACCGGAGGCTACAGGTTTAGTGGACGGCCTCGATGCTGACGGTTTGTATGAAAAGGCATATAGATACCAGACAGCAAGCCGTATAGACAGTGACTATGATAGGGCTTATGAATGTTACATGGAGACCGGTGATTCGTTAACAAAAGATGAAAAGATCATCGAAGCCATAGACGAGTTGGCTGCTCATTATTACAATGATCTGGATGACGAAGAAAAGAAGACTAAAGCTCTGAATCTGTATAATAAAGCAGCAGCCTGCGGAAGTATAGATGCAAATAACTTCCTGGGAGCATATTATTTAGATATTGACCGTGATCCGGATGAAGTAAAATATGCAGCAAGTGCATATGATGGAAATGGTATGACCGATGCTTTGTCCAAGGCTATAAAGTATTACGAAGCTTCAGCTGAAAAGAATGATAATATAGCTTTATACAGCCTGGGATACATTTATGAAAATCAGGATGAGTTAAATAATATTACTCATTTATCTGATAACACATATCATGACTATGAAAAGGCACTTGAGTATTATGAAAAGGCTGCAAAAGCCGGACATACTTCAGCTCAGGCTGCATATGACAGAGTTAAACGTTTAATTGAAGAATCATAAAATATAGATTTTACTATGCGCTTATAATGACAAGAAAAAGAGGTTTTAAAAATTGAAAAAAGAAGAAAAAACAAATGTCTGCCGTGTACTTGACAGTAAAAAGATTGCATACGAGCTGCATACATATGAGGCTGATCCGACGCTCACCGGTGAACAGATAGCCGGTATACTCGGAGAGCCGACAGACAAAGTATTTAAGACTCTGGTTACAGAGGGTAAGACAGGACAGCACTATGTATTTGTAGTACCTGTTAAAGAGGAGCTGGATCTAAAGAAAGCGGCTAAAGCTTCAGGTGAAAAGTCTATCAGCATGATAAAACAGAAAGAACTTCTGCCACTTACGGGTTATGTACATGGCGGTTGCTCACCGATAGGTATGAAAAAGCCTTTCCCTACATTTATCCATGAGACTGCAGCAGGCTTGGAAAAGATATTTGTCAGTGCAGGTAAGGTTGGATACCAGATCGAGGTAGCTCCAAATGATCTTTTTAGTGTTGTAGGATGTAAAACGGCTGATATTATATCTTTAGACTGAATAAATCACATATAATTATCAAGATTTAGTACAGACTTGATAAAAATATCAAAATGTAGTATAATAAACATTTATGAAAGAAAATAAAACGAAACGCAAAAAAAGAGGATACATCAAGACCTACGTCAGTGGTTTTATCAGGGCATTTGTTATAGCGGTCCTGCTTTTGATGCAGTTTGGACTTGTATTTCTCTTATCATATTATCTGTCATCTGCGGTATATGTATACTTCGCTATGGAGTTTGTAGGTGTATTTGCAGTTGTCGGACTGGTAAATCAAAAAACAAACGCTTCATTTAAGATAGGATGGCTGGTAATCATTACGCTGGTACCCATCGCAGGTTTGATAATGTATTTCCTGTGGGGTGCAAACCGTAGTGACAGGATAAATAAGAGAAATATGTCCTACATCAGTTACGGATATAAATTCCTGACACCTGATGAGCGTGTACTCGAGCAGTATATGGAGCACTATCATAGGGAATCAAGTGCTGTAACATATCTTGAAAACTGTCATTTCCCACTGTATGGTAATAACAGTTTTGAGTATTATCCTCTTGGTGAAGATGCCTTTGAAGCTATAATAGCCGATCTGGAAAAAGCTGAGAAATTTATATTTCTGGAGTTTTTCATAGTAGCAGACGGAGTACTTTGGCAGCGTATTAAAAACATATTGATAGATAAGGCGAGTCACGGAGTAGAGATTAAGTTCCTTTATGATGACTATGGCTCGATGTTCAGGACCAGTAAGCAGCTCTGGCAGGAGATAAAGGATGCAGGAGTGGAAGTGGCTGAGTTTAACTCCATAGGCAAATACCTGGACAAGCTTTATCTTAACTACCGCAGCCACCAAAAAATCGTTGTCATAGACGGTAAGGTTGGTTACACAGGTGGTTTCAATCTTGCTGATGAATATGTAAACGAAGTTGAGCGTTTCGGTATTTGGAAAGACACCGGTGTCCGTATCGAAGGTGACGGTGTATTTGGTCTCACAGCCATTTTCCTGCAGATGTGGACCATGACTGTTGAAAAGACCATAGATGATTACAACATTTACAGATATTCAGAAGATTTTTCCACTGTAACATCTGAAAAAGATATCACATTGGATGAGGAAAAATCAAATGAAAATCAAAATAATGATAACGGTAAATCCGGATTCTGTCAGGTAATAGCAGACGGACCTGCTAATAATCCGGAGAATCCTATAGCTGATACCATACTGCAGTTGATATACAGCTCCAGTAAATATCTGTATATTACGACTCCTTATCTGATACTGGATGACGATATCATGGAGGCTCTGGCGATATCGGCAAAGCGTGGTACCGATGTAAGGATTATAACACCCGGTATCCCGGATAAAAAGATCATCAATATGATAACCAAGCATAGTTATGGTTATCTTTTGAAAAACGGTGTGAAGATTTATGAATATACACCCGGATTCATACATGCGAAGACAGTAGTAACCGATGAATGTGCTCTGGTAGGCACCATAAATATGGACTTCCGCAGTCTGTTTTTACATTATGAATGCGGTGCTCTGATGTGGGATGAAACCTTGAGACACAAGGTAAAAGAAGATATACTTGAGACCATCGGAGTTTCCCATGAAGTTACATATCCTGAATGGAAGAAACGCCCTGCATTAACAAAGATAATGCAGAACTTCTTCGCATTGTTCTCAAGCCTTATGTAATAGGTCACGGTTTCTACGAAACCGTGACACGGCTCCATCCCGAAGTGATGAAGTATAAAACCTGGCTTCATCCTTTGGGACGGATTTAAGGAGGCAATAGTGAAAAAACGTTATAAAACCACATGCATTTGCAAACACTGTGGATTGGAGTATGAAGGGTATATAGGTACCTGCACATGTGACAAATGCAAAGATATCGACAACATGATATTTACTCAGATAAGGGTATATCTTAAGAGATACCCTAACAGTAATGCTGTCCAAATATCCGATGCATTGGGCATAAATGTAGCCTTGATACTCAAATATATAGATGAAGGAAGACTTTGTTTCGGAAAGGGAACCTTCTCAAAAATATAATAAAATAGGTGAAAAATGATATCATATTTAAAAGGAAAATATATAGACAGAACTGAAGAAGGTAATATTATCCTGAATGTAAACGGCATCGGTTTTGAAGTATCCGTAACAGGTGAAGTACTTGGCAGAGTTGCATATAACAATACTGACGAGATTGAACTGTTTACATATATGCAGGTAAAAGAAGATGGCATGGCATTGTTTGGCTTTTCAACACTTGATGAGTTGTCTATCTTCAAGAAAATAATAAGTGTTAGCGGCATCGGTCCGAAAGGCGGTATGAGCATTCTCTCTACACTAAACCGTGAACAGTTTATCATGGCTGTGATAGATGAGAACAGCGATCTGATAGCAAAGGCACCGGGTATCGGTAAAAAGACCGCAGCTAAATTAGTTTTAGAGTTAAAGGATAAGTTTAAACTTTCGGATGCATTAAGCGGTTCGGTATCCACCGCAGATGTTGGCAATGCACCCTTATCAAAAGCAGATGAAGGTATAGTAAGTGATGCTATAGCAGCTCTTGTAGCATTGGGATATTCTTCATCAGAAAGCACCAAGGCTGTGCGTGGAGTACAGATAACTGAGGATATGACAGTCGACAAACTCTTGAGTCTGAGTCTGAGAAATCTCTAAATAATATATTGAAAATATTTATTATACCTATAAGATTTTAAATATCTTATCGTCAGAATTAAAATTATTAACGGAGAAAAATAAGTGGCAAAAAGAATGATCACGACCGAGTTTACGGTTGAGGACAGCTCTGTAGAAGGTACACTTCGTCCTCAATTGTTAAAAGATTACATCGGTCAGAAAAAAGTAAAAGAAAATCTTAAAGTATATATAGATGCAGCCAAACAGAGAAATGAATCGCTTGATCATGTGCTCCTGTTTGGACCTCCCGGTTTGGGAAAAACGACTTTGGCAGGTATCATTGCCAATGAGATGGGAGTAAATATCAAGACTACCACAGGACCGGCTATTGAAAAAGCAGGAGATATGGCTGCCATTCTTAACGGACTTAAAGAAGGTGATGTACTTTTTATTGACGAGATACACAGGCTTAACCGTCAGGTAGAAGAGCTTCTGTATCCTGCTATGGAAGATTTTTGTATAGATATCGTCATAGGCAGGGGGGCAGCTGCAAAATCGATCAGACTTGATCTGCCTAAGTTTACCTTGGTTGGTGCTACTACCAGAGCAGGTATGCTGACAGCTCCTTTGAGAGACCGTTTTGGAGTAGTGAGCCGTCTGGAGTTTTACACTATCAAGGAATTAGAGGATATTATAACCAGATCCGCTGAGGTACTTAATGTAGAGATAGATCCTGCCGGAGCTACAGAGCTTGCCAGACGTTCAAGAGGTACACCCCGTCTTGCAAACCGATTCTTAAAACGTATGCGTGATTTTGCCCAGGTAAAATATGACGGAAAGATCACTTTGGAGGTTGCAAATTATGCTCTTGACCTCATGGAGGTTGATAAGCTCGGGCTTGATAATATCGACAGAGCCATACTTCATACCATGATAGAAAAGTTTGACGGCGGTCCGGTAGGTATTGATGCTATAGCAACTACGATAGGTGAGGATTCAGGTACTGTTGAGGATGTTTACGAGCCTTATCTGGTACAGTCCGGACTTGTAGCAAGGACTCCCAGAGGAAGGATTGTGACCAAGGAAGGCTACTTACATTTCGGACTTGAGAAACCCGAGAAGTAAAAAAATTTATATTGAAAGAAATAACATAATGAAAGATTTAAAAGAACTTAGAACTGAAATAGATATCGTAGATAAAGAACTTATTGAATTATTGAAAAAGAGATACGATATCACGGAACAGATAGGTGAATATAAGGCAAGTACGGGTGCTGCATTATTCTGTCCGGAACGTGAAGAAGAAAAGATTAAAGCCCTGAGTGAAAAACTCGGTGATTATAAAAATGCTGAGTATATTGAAAACACCTTTAGATCACTGATGGACTATGCTAAATATCAGCAGAGTAATAACACCTACGGAAGAAAAGATATTTTTCTAATCGGTATGCCCGGATGCGGAAAAACTACCGTTGGAAAAATCCTTTCGTCAAAGATCCAGCGAGAGCTCATCGACATGGATAAGCTGTTTACTTATGTTTATCAGATATCACCTGCTTCGTGTATAGAGCGTGACGGTGAGGAAGAGTTTAGACGTCTTGAGTCATTATTGCTCACTAATATAAAAAGAAGAAAAAACTATTTCAAATATAATGACACTCAGGATTTGAAGAATTCGACCTGTTCCAGGATCATTTCCTGTGGTGGCGGAATAGTTGTTAAGGATGAAAATAAGGATGTCCTGAAAAAAGACGCTATCGTTATATATATTAAGCGTGATATAAGCCTGCTCGCTAAGAACGGGCGTCCGATATCCCAGAAAACCGGAGTAGAAACTCTTTATGAACAAAGAGCAATAAAGTATGAGACCTGGAGTGATTATACCGTTGTAAATGATAAGGATTTGGATAGCTGTGCTGAAGAGATTATAAAAATCCTGAAAAATTTATAATAGGTCACGACTTCGCTGAGCGAAATATAATTGATATGGCTTTAAAAAAGAGGACTTGAAATGAAAATAATAGTAGTAGGATGTGGCAAGGTAGGTATAGCCATAGTTGAACAGTTGGTGGCAGAGGGACATACAATTACAGTTGTTGATACAAATAAAGAAAAACTGAATACCAGACTTAACGGTCTGGATGTTATGACATACTGTGGTGACGGTTGCAGCTCCACCACACTTGAGGGAGCCGGCATCGATAAGACGGATCTGTTTATCGCAGCCATGGATTCCGATGAGACCAACCTCCTTAGTTGTGTTATAGCAAAGAAAAAGGGAAAATGTAAAACTATTGCCAGAGTCAGAAATCCCATCTATAACATGGAAACATACTTCCTCATGAAGGAACTTGATATAGATATGGTTGTAAACCCTGAGCTTATGACGGCTTATGAGTTTTCAAGAATATTCAAATTCCCTTATGCATCACAGATAGACACATTCCTCGGTGACCGTGTTGAATTGGTGCATTTTAAGATAAAGCCTGACTCCAATCTCAAGGGTACCAGGCTTATGGACATGAGATCCAAGCATAACTGTAATGTCCTCATAAGTATGGTAGAACGTGGCGACGAGGTTTATATCCCTGACGGACATTTTGTCCTCGAAGAAGGGGATATGGTCGGCGCAGTCGGTACCATGCGAGAAATATATTCATTCTTTAAAAAGTTTGGATTTGCTACCAAAAAGGCTTCAAACGTTATCATCGTCGGTGGCGGAAAAACAGGCTTTTATCTTGCAAGAAACCTTATTTCATCAGGTATCAGCGTAAAGATCATAGAGATAGATAAGGCAAGATGTGACTTCCTTGCAGAAAACCTGCCCGAGGCTGATGTTATATGCGGAGACGGTACCGCAAAGGAAATCCTGCTTGAAGAAGGTATAGAAAATGCAGCCGGACTTGCAGCATTAACAAGTATAGACGAGGAAAACATACTTCTGTCTATCAATGCGATGTCACTTACCGATGTTAAGACTGCAACTAAGGTTAGCCGTACTAATTTCGAAGAAGTTATCAACAGGATGAATCTTGATACCATCATTTTCCCTAATAAGATAGTGTCTGACAGGATTCTTCAGTTTGTTCGTTCATTGCAGTATACCATGGGCAGCAATATAGAATATTTCAGACGTTTGGGCGGTGGCAAGGCTGAGGCACTGATTTTTATGGTTACTGAAGATGCACACATCACAGGCAGACCTCTAATGGAGCTGAATGTTAAAAAAGGCGTTCTGATCTGCTGTATTTCACGTAAGGGCAAGATCATTACTCCTTCAGGTTCTGATACCATAGAGATAGGTGACAGAGTAGTGATACTTCATACTAAGGCAAATATCAAGAATATTGATGATATCGTGAGCCTGTAAATGATCTGAAAACTATTCCTATGATAAATCTTGATTTGAAGTGTTTACATAGGATATTAAAAGAAATAGATGTTGGAGTAATAACAAATATATGAATTACGGAGTAGTAATATACATACTTGGCTGGATCTTAAAATCAGAGGCCATATTTTTACTTTTTCCGTTTGTCGTAGGACTGTTATACGGAGAAAATCAAGGCTGGAGTTATTTGATCACGGCTGCGATATGTCTGGTTGTTGGATTATTGTTTAATATAAAGAAACCTAAAAAAGGCGGTCTTTTCCTTAAGGAAGGTTTCTTTGTAGTAGCACTTGGCTGGATAATCATGAGCTGTTTCGGTGCGATACCGTTTGTATTATCCGGTGAAATACCGAGGTATATCGACGCTGTATTTGAGACAGCTTCAGGCTTTTCAACCACGGGAGCTACTATACTTACCGATGTTGAAGTCATGAGCCATGCGGCACTTTTCTGGAGAAGTTTTACCCACCTTTTAGGAGGCATGGGAGTATTCGTATTCCTTTCAGCTCTTTTACCTATGCTGGGTGGAAATACATTAAATCTCATGAAAGCAGAGAGTACCGGACCTTCTGTTGATAAACTCGTACCCAGGATCAAAGATACAGTTAAGATATTATATGCTGTTTATCTTGCAATGGGAGCAGTGGAATGTATCATACTTCTTGTCTGCGGTCTGGATCTGTTTGAGAGTCTGTGTACTACATTCGGTACCATCGGTACCGGTGGATTTGGTATCAGAAATGACAGTATTGCATCACTTTCACCGGCTGTACAGTGGGTCGTTACGATTTTCATGATCCTGAGCGGCGTCAACTACAGTATGTATTTCCTTATCCTGCGTAAAAAGTTTAAACAGGCTTTGAGTATGGAAGAGATAAGGCTGTATTTTGTAGTAATAGTGCTTGCAGTAGTTGTTATATCATTTGATATCCGTAATATGTATTCCTCTACATCGGACACAATAAGGACTGCTGCTTTCCAGGTTGGAACGCTTATAACATCTACAGGTTTTGCAACTACTGATTTTGATCTGTGGCCGTCTTTTTCAAAGATGGTGCTTGTATTATGCATGTTCATGGGTGCATGTGCAGGCAGTACCGGTGGTGGACTTAAGATGAGCCGTATCATCATCTTATGGAAGAGTATCAGAAATCAGGTAAAAAATCTTATACATCCCCGTTCTGTTACAAAGGTAAGGATGGATGGCGGTGTGATAGATGCAGCAACTGTTAATTCAACCGGAGTTTACTTGGCGGTATTTTTCCTGATATTTGGCGTTTCAACACTGATACTGTCACTTGACGGACATGACTTTACAACCAATTTTACGGCAGTATTAGCGACACTCAACAATATGGGTCCCGGTTTCAATAAGGTTGGCCCGACCTGTAATTTCTCGTTTTTCTCAGACTTTTCTAAGCTGACATTGATTTTTGATATGCTGGCCGGACGTCTGGAGTTATTACCATTGTTACTCATCATAACACCCAGAAGCTGGCGTAAAAACTTATAAAACTATGAATAAGAAAAAAGAAAAAGATATCGGTACAAACTGCGAGATGTGCATGTACTTCGAATATGATTATGACTACGAAGAATACTGCTGCACACAAAGCAGTCTGGACGAAGACGATATAGCAAAGATGGCTATGGACAGTCATTACCATTGTCCGTACTTCAGGGTCGGTAATGAATATACTATAGTTAGAAAACAAATATAGTGAAGCTTATGAAAATAAACACAGATAAAAAAATTTATATAAATAAAAACAAGGATAAAAAAATAAATACTAATATCGAAAAAAACAATATTGATAAAAAGAATACTTCAAATAATAATGATAACTGCCCATTTTTCAAAAAATGCGGCGGTTGTAAGTATATAAATTTATCATATGAAGAGCAATTGAAGAAAAAGGAACAGACAGTTTCAAGATTCCTTAAAGATATTGCAGAATCACAGAAAATAAAGATAGATCATATCGTTGGTTCTGAGCAGCCTTATAACTATAGAAATAAAGTCCATTCTGTATTTTCCAGAGACTTTAGAAATAAGATAATACGTGGCATATACAAAGAAGATACGCATAAGGTTGTAGATGTTAAGGGGTGCCTTTTAGAAGATAAAAAAGCTGACGAGATAATAGAAGAGGTGAAAAGGCTACTGCCTTCATTTAAGTACAAGGTTTATGATGAGGACACCGGATTTGGATGGCTGAGACATGTTCTTGTAAGATGTGGTTCTTTTGAAAAAAAAATTTCTGAAAATGATATAAACGTAACAAAAACAGTTAATGAATATATGCTTGTTTTAGTTACTGCTGATGTGCCATTTCCGGGAAAAAACAATTTTATAAAAGCCATCAGGACTAAATTTCCTGAGATAACAACCATAGTTCAGAATATAAATGATAAACGAACAAGTATGGTTTTGGGAGAGCGAAATATCGTTTGTTATGGTAAAGGGTATATCGAGGATGAACTGTTAGGGCTTAAATTCCGTATTTCTCCTAATTCATTTTATCAGGTAAATCCTTCGCAGACTCCTAAACTGTATAATAAAGCTATAGAGTTTGCTATGATGATAGATAAAACAGGAAAGTCAAAGAAATCAGAGCAAGTAAACGAAACAACTGATAATGATCCGGTAATATCCGAAAAAATGATAATCGACGCCTACTGCGGTACCGGTACCATCGGTATGTGCATGGCAGATAAGGCTAAAAATGTTATCGGTATAGAGTTAAATGCTTCTGCGGTAAAAGATGCTATATCAAATGCAAAAAACAATGGCATAAAGAATATTGAATTTGTAAAGGCAGACGCTACTAAGTGGATGCAGGAATATCAAGGCAGGATTAAAGAACAGAGTAGTGATTATATACTTGTCATGGATCCTCCCAGAAGCGGTTCGACCGAAGAGTTTATCAGTGCTGTAAGTAATGCAGAAATAAATACTGTGGTTTATGTTTCATGCAATCCTGAAACACTAGCGAGAGATCTAAAGAGTTTCATTAAAAAGAAATACAAGGTAAAAAAGATAGCTCCCTTTGATATGTTCCCCTGGACAGATCACGTCGAGACTGTCTGCCTGTTAACACATTCCTGACCAGAAGGACCTGAAAATAAAACGCTTCCGGATGATACAACCCGGAAGCTTAATTTTATATGTGAGTGAAGATTTACTTACTCTGTCCGTAATAAGCGTTAGCTCCATGCTTTCTGAAGTAATGCTTGTCAAGCAGGCTCTGAGGTACAGGATTGATAGTACAGCCTGAAAGTGAGAGATTATGCCATGCCATGAAAGCAACCTCTTCGAGTACGATGGCATTTTCTACAGCCTTTGCAGCGTTTTTACCCCAGGCAAAAGGTCCATGTGATTTTAAGAGTACTGCAGGAATATCCATGGGCTTGATACCGCGAGCCTTAAAGGTTTCAATGATGAGCTTACCGGTGTTTCCTTCATAGTCCTCGTCGATTTCTTCCTGAGAGAGACACCTTGCACAAGGTACAGCGCCATAGAAGTAATCAGCATGTGTGGTACCTAATGCGGGGATATCCAGACCCTGCTGAGCCATAACGGTTGCCCAGCGAGAGTGAGTATGTACTATACCACCGAGGTCTTTATACTCCCTATAAAGTGCGAGATGGGTAGGAGTATCGGATGAAGGACGAAGATCGCCTTCAACCTTATTACCATCCAGGTCAAGCACAACCATATCGTCTGCTGTCATTGTTTCGTAGGATACACCTGAAGGCTTGATAACTACGAGTCCTTTTTCTCTGTCGATACCGGAAACATTACCCCATGTAAGAGTAACCAGGTTATGCTTAGGGAGCTGTAAATTAGCCTCTAAGACTTCTTTTTTCAATGCTTCTAACATGTTTTGATACCATATCCGCTACATGGCGGACTTCCTTTCTGATATTTTGACAAAAATCCTCAAATCTCTTAATGAAATGATAAGATTTACATAATGAGACGGGATGTAAGTTTCCAAATTTAAATTATACAATATTTTCCAACAAAATTCAACTAAATTAATCCCGATCATTACAATATTTGACATGACATTTTAATAATTTCACTTGTATTTTCAGACAAAATTTGGTAGAATGTTAACATCTGTAAGTATGAAATAAAAATCTTTTATGTATGTAAACGAAGGGGTATATATTCATGAAGATAAGTGACTTTTTAAGACTTAGGATAACACCTGACAACAAGCAGTTTGATGCTATTAAGAACATCCGTTTCTATGATGACAATAATAATCTGCTGGTAGGTAAGGGTACCACATCGGTACATGCCTTTTGTGAGTCTTTCTTTGATTATGTTTACCGTAACTATTCTTCAGCAAGGGGAGCTGAAAAGCTAGTTAAGTCAAATAGGAAAAAGTACACCAAGTTTAGTGGCAGTGAGAATATGGCACTAGTACAGAGGATTTTAAACGAGATCTGTAATGAGTATGCTATCACTAATTATAATATTACTTGTGAAGTAGACAATGGAGCTAAGAAAGCAGCTCCTGCGCCTGCTGCAAAGCCTGCAGCTCCGGTACAGCCTCAGCCTGCTCCTGTAGCTGCTGCAGCACCTGTACAGAACACTCCTGTACAGGCAGCACCCGTACAGCAGACTGCTCCTCAGGGTAATGCCGGCTCATCTATCAAACTTAAGGCATTGGAGAATGAGATGGGCAAGATGCAGCCTGTACAGCCTGTAGTAAACGCTCAGCCTGCAGTTCAGGCTCCTCAGGTAGAAAATGACGTATATGCAGGACTTGATGAGGCTTATGTACATCCTGTTATAGATGATGCCGCTAAGCCGGTTAATGAAGTACAAAATGTTGTTAATAATGTTGTTGAAGAGCCTGATTTAGGATTGCCTCTGGTTGAGACTATAATCGACAAGACTGCCGAACAGACTAAGGATATGTACAAGGAAGCAGCTACACCTGCTCAAAATGCTCCTGTACAGCCTCAGGCTAACAATCAGAATGTTCAGGCCCAGCCCGCACAGGGTAATAATGCTAAAGCAAATGCACCTCAACAGGGTAATCAGAACGCTCAGGGTCAGGGTAAAAATAAGAAGCATGGAAAGAATAAGGATCAGTTCCCTGATGCCAGGATGAAGCCAGGTAAGGGATATAAGCCCTTCAAACCCAATGAGAACTTTAAGGAGGCACCTAAGTTCCAGGCAGCTGATACCAGAAAGAGCAACTTAAAGATTGAAGATATTCCTTGTATAGCAGTTATTGAGGAAAATATTGTACCTACCATTGATGAAGTACCGTTCATCGGTATACCTGAGGATAACAGCATTCCCAGTATGGAATCGGTACCTTTTGTTGGAGTAGAAGACGGAGAGGCAGGAAAGCCCATCCCCGATGTACCTTTTGTTGGTGTTGAGGACGGAGAAGCAGGAAAGCCCATCCCTGATGTACCTTATTTAGGTGCTGAGGATGGTGAAAAGGGCAAGCCTATTCCTAATGTACCTTATCTTGGTATAAAGGAAGGCGAAGATGCCATAGCTGAAGAGCGTGCAAAGGAAGAAGCACAAAAGGCAGCACAGGTAGCTCAGAATGTCCAGGCTGCAGCTCAAGCAGTACAAACACAGGAAGCACCTGCAGAGAATGTAGCGCCTCAGCCTGCACAAACTGTTTCACAGCCTGCACCACAGAATACTCAGGCAGCTCCTGCTACTCCGGAGGTTGTTGCACAGGCTCCTCAGGCAGAAGCAGCTCCTGCACCTCAGCAGGTTGTAATACCTCAGGGCTTAACACTTGCACAGATGGCTGAGAGGAGAGCTCAGGCAGCAAAGATTGCTCAGCCTGTAAATAATACACCTGCACAGCCGGTTCAGGCTGCACCTATACCGGTTCAAGCATCTGTACAAGCATCACCTGTTCAGGCATCTGAACAACCTGTAGCACCTGCTCAGGCAGCACCCGCACAGCCTAAGAAGCAGCGTATGCCTATCATAGCAAAGGATATCAGACAGTTAGTTGCATCTGCTATAAAGAAGTACAATCAGCTTGTATTTGTGGGACCTTCAGGTACCGGTAAGACATATCAGGTTAGAAAGTTTGCAAGAAAGAATACAAAGGGATATGAGGGCTGCAAGTTTGTACAGTTCCATCCTTCATATGAGTATTCTGATTTTATAGAGGGACTTCGTCCTGTAAATATCATTAATACAACAAATGCCACTAACGTAAGACTTGACGGTGTATTTAAGGCATTCTGCAGAAAGATAGTAGAAGATAACTTAGAGCACGCTGTACCCGGCTTCAGTACTCTGTATTCAGAGAAGAAGCAGAAGGTAGTACAGGAAATCTTTGAAGCTATCAGAGACAAAAAGGAAGCATTAGAGGATGGCAGTGAGGTCCGTGATTTCGATATGGACTCCAGAGAGTACATCTTTGAGCATGGTGTAAGAGATTATTATTTCATCATCGATGAGATCAATCGTGCTGATGCATCTAAGGTATTCGGAGATGTAATGTTTGCACTGGATGAGGATTATCGTGGTATCGAGAACAGATTTGATACCAGACTGAGCAATCTTAAGTGCTACAGGATCATCCAGGCAGATGATATAGGAAAGACCAATTATACTACTTCACATATCGGATTTGCAGAGCAGATGAAGTTTGACTGTTTTGAGAGAGGATTCTTTATCCCCAGAAACCTTCATATCATAGGTACCATGAATGAACTCGGTGGTATGGAAGCAGATTTTGATTTCTCATTAAAACAGAAGTTCAGATGGATAAAGATAAATCCCAGTGAGATCATGAAAGCTTCACTTAATGAGATGCTCAAGGATAAGGATATTTACTGGCTCGATCAGTTTGCAAATAACCTTAACCTTGTTAACCGCCTGATCAGTGAGGGCTTCTCGGATGAGTACTGCTTAGGACCTGCATTCTTTAGAAAGCTTGGTGAGACTCCCGATACTATTGATGAAGTATTTGATCTCGATGTTGAGCCTGTACTTAAGGAATACCTTAAGGGTAAGCCTGATGATATTACAGAAAGGTTTATATCCGAATGTAGGAAAGCGCTGAAGATGGGTATTTAATCTGATATTAAATTGGTGTATAGGTGAATAATTTGAAGCAACATATCGATGTATATGTCGGTGATATAAGCCGATTGAAGAACGATAGTGCAAAATGCGAAGAATATCTGTCCGGTTTATCAGAATATAGGAGAAATAAGTGTCTCAGATATAAAAATGATACCGCGTCAGTCCTGAGTATAGGGGCCGGACAGCTGTTAAAGACTGCACTATCTAAATACGGTATAAATGAAATGTTTGCAGAATATGGCTTTTCGGAAAACGGAAAGCCATATATTTTGCATTATCCTATGATAGAATTTAATATATCTCATTCTCACGATAAGGTAATGTGTGTAATATCATCGGATGGTATAAAATTGGGATGTGATATCGAGAGCGTGAAGTCCGGAAAATTGAAAGTAGCAAAGAGATTCTTTACTAAGTCGGAAAATGATATGTTAGATTCACTTAGCGATGAAAAAGAGAAGGATGCATTATTTTCTGAACTATGGACATTAAAGGAGAGCTTTATCAAGTGCACCGGTGAAGGCCTGGGCAGGTCCATGGATTCTTTTGAATTTTATAAGGATAATGGAAATTTTAATATAAAAACTTTTGATTCTGATAAAAATGATTTTGTTAGAAATGAAAGATTATATTTTGAAACATATGATAATATTGAGGGATATTATTATTCGTTATGTTCCTTTAAATCGAGTGTTTTATCGAGACCCAATATAGATTTATACAATTTAATTTTATGATTTATTGACAGTGCATTGTCGCTGCATTGATTTTGGTTAGTTTTGATAAAAAATTTACTCCGCCAGTTTAAGCCGACGGAGTAAATTTGTTTCATAGGTTTATTTCTTCTTGTTAGCTGCGATGAGTACTCCGGCATATCCTAAGAGGAGAGCGCCGAGTATGATAAGACCGATGGCAATGTAAGTAGTTGTATTTGAGTTTTCATCAGTCTTCTTAGTATCAACAACTGCAGGAGTAACCTCGGGTGCAGGTGTTGTCTCAGGGTTATCGGTTATCTCAGTATCTGTTGTGCCGTTGTTTTCGGTGGTATCAGTATTCTCTGTGTTTTCGGTAGTAGTTTCCTCACCAACTACTGGAGCGGGCTCCTCACCATCCTTGGTGTAGATAACTGATACATCATCGATGTAAAGCTTAGCAGCTCCGTTTGTCTCGAAATAAATGAAAGCAGAAGAAAGCTTTTCGGGTACATCAAAGTTGATCGAAACAGGAGTCCAATCACCGTTTGAAGCCACACGCTTTAACTCTGTGGATTCACCGGTATCAAGACCGATAGCAATCTCAGTGTCCTCAGTCATTACATAAGCAGTGAAGGTGATATTCTTACCTGAAAACTTTGAAATATCCATCATACAGGTTGCGTCCTGTTCAGTACGTTCACAAAGGAATGAGAAACCGATAGGAGCACCTTCTGTATGATTTATCTTAGACATAAGTCTGAGCTTGGGCATATGTCCGGTACCTCTGGACTTAAAGCCTGCAGAATCGGGAGTATATGCAACATTTCCACCGTTTTCGTCCTTATATGGCTCGAAATCGATATTGACATCCTTTAAATCAGTGATGGTTTCTGCAACACTCATGTTAAACTCTTCACCCTTACCTGCCATAGCAACTGCATAATATGCTGACTTAGCAGTAAGATTATAAGTGAAGAGCAGAGGATAAGCACCGTCTCTCCATGATGAGTCATCGGTAAGTCCCCAGAAAGTAACTGAAGTAAGCTTTGCACCATTATTCTTTGCTTCAATCAATGCAGTAAAGAAATCATAATAGAACTTAGCCTGGTAATACCAGCGACTTTCACCTGAATGAGTACATCCTACATCAAGCTCTGTGATATGAACCTCGTCAACGATCTCACTGTAAGCATTAAGAGCTTTGATGTAATCGTTGATATTGTTGTTATCACTTAAGTGAC
>JAEEVK010000174.1 GCA_016287095.1 Lachnospiraceae bacterium | reverse complement strand
CACGGTTTTATCCTCTTTTGCACTGGTCGGCGGAGACGGATTGCCGTTACTGTCAAATGTAGATCCGGGAAGCCTCAGGATTATGACATCTCCTTCATCTATGGTAAACTTTTGCCCGAAGCAGTCAGTCTTACTGCTAAGACAGCCTTCCGTCTTCCACATATCACACATGCCCATATCGACATTTGTCTTTTTGTTTGCATATGTCATTATGAGTTTACCCGAAGCATCGTAGGCCCCGATTTCAAAATTAACTGCTAAGTAGCCCCTTCGCTTCCAGAATTCTTCCTTAAAACTCAGTCCTCCCTTTATCTCTATCAGACCCTCTATATCCTCATCAGCTGCTGCACAGAACCATTCATCCGGAAGTCCCCATTCAAATTCCCATATACTCTCATTTCCGACGTTTTGTACTTTACGGGCTTCTATGCTTCCACGTATCTCGCAGACATCCGTACCGTACAGTTTTACTGCCTGTCTACCGTTTAGATCTTCCGTTATGTAGTAAAATGCCGGTACTATCAGAATATGAGCGCCCTCAGCTGACAAAGCAGATCCGTATGTTTTAAGCTTAAATGTCCAGGTATATCCGCTTTTCAGCATACCGCAGGCAGTATTATTGGGACTGTCACCATCCACCAGGGGCAGGACTTTTTTGGTATCGGATCTCTTACTGTAACCCAGTTCATCATTGAGGCCCGATAAACATATATAATCTCCGCTATCAAAAACACCTTTCCAGTCAGGTGCATCCGAATTAATGCCCGTTAAGGACAATCCGTACAGCTTTCCGGATACCGTAAGCTTCTCTTCTGCATATGAGGCAAAATTACCTGCATCTGTAACTGCTGCCGATCTTATGGTATAATCGCCTTCCTGGGTATCATCCGGTACCCGGTACGGATTATTAATAACATTCCATGTGTTTGCAGGAAGCCTTTCTCCCTTCCCGTTATATATGTCGAAAGGGAAGGAAACCCTGATATCGTCTCCATAATTGGTTACCGACAGACTTAATGTTTCTGACACTTCATTTCCTACGACTATATGTGCATTATCTGCATCCGCATCCAGGAGCTGTACATATTTAAGGTTATCGGTAATTATGTTTAAAGTTATATCGCCTCTTGGAGTAGGCGTAGCTGTTATTATAGGGGTCGGTATCGAGTCGACGGTATCGGTTACCGGTAAAGGTGTCGGCATGGGTATCGGTACAGGTGTCAGTACCGGCTCAGTATCAGCTGCAGGTTCCGGTGTCAAAGTTGGCTTTTCCTCAGGATCCTGCCATGGCAGCGATATAGTTGGGATTAACTGAGGTATGATAGATATTATAAAAGGCGGTGGCGTAAGCATCGGTGCTGACGTGGGTTCCTCTCCGGTCGGACTGACAGGAGGGGTTATAATAAATATCTCTTCTTCATAATATGTAGGACTCATGGTAACCATTTCATCCACATATGCCGGTATATCTGTTATCATCCTCGTCTGTCTTTCAAACGGTACAGGTATATTCAGACAGTTCATCTGCGACTCATGTGTAGCTGACGTATTGTTCCATCCCACCTTCATAAGGTCGGAGTATTTATAGTAAGGAGTATTGTTCTTTACATTATATCTTTTATGCCAATCATCGCTCTCACTGCCTCCGGCAACAGCAAAAACATGATGTATATAGATATTACTCTCTCCTTCTATCCCTGCATCAAGCAAAAGATTTTCAAATATACTTCCATCCATTACATATGTGGTCTGGACATAACCTTCATCATTTCTGGCGGAATCATACCAATAAAAATCCCCGTTCTTCCCGGATTCACTTTCGCCCACAGATGCTCCGGAAAAACTTACTGTGATAGTCTTGCAGTATTCACCGGACTTTTGGGAAAGATTCCCCAGATCGTCCGTGGTATCCGCCGGCATTAAGGATATAACAAAGTATTGTGTATAATATCTTATTCCGCTGTTTGATGAATAATGAAGCCTTTTATAATATACCTTATTCTCACTTCTTTTATAGCATATGTCAGCGTTTCCTCCCAGACTGTAGGATATTTCCTCAGCATCTGCTTTAGCACTGATATTTCCCGCAAAAAACAGACCGGCTATAATAGAAAGCAATAAAACATATGCCGTTACTCTTCGATCGCGCATTTATAACCCTCCGAACCATATACTAAATCAGTCTTCAAGGAAGGGAAACCTAACCAGCCAGGGGTATAACCCTGAATAGTCGATCATAATGCTCCTCTCAGTATTGGTACAGCAAAGACTGCCGTAAAAATCCGCACATCCGCTAGTATTTACATAGTAGTCAAGCCACTCTCCCGGCTTATAATCCAGATACAACGGTCCTAAAACACTTCTTGTAAAGCAGGTACCCGATTCATATCCTTTTTTTACCGGATAAAGATACCCATATATATCCTGGTCTGTCCCCATGGTTTTTCCTGTTTCTGTAGGGATATCAGATATGATCCTCATATGAGCATACACCTTACACTGGTATTCACCGTTATACCAGTAAACAGAAGACCTGTCAGCCGCGACCAGATCGCACTCAATTATGGTTTTATTCTCTTTACAATGTTTTATATAATCATCTATTTCATTTTGACTTAAGTATTTTCTCATTACATTGAGCCATTCGTCATTTTTCTCCACAGTCCTATAGTCAACATTTAATGCATACCTGTAGAATTCCTCAGAACTGTCCACCATCTCATTTGGAACAATATTATTTCTGTATGTGTCAGTAAATACATTGTTTGAATATGAGAATGCATCACCGGGGTACTCTAGGCTGTTAAACTCTTCTATTTCATATGGGAACACAAAAGAAAAGCTTGTCCTGCCCATCCTTTCTTTTAAACTGTCCGCTCCAAGTCCCACACCTGTATCAAAGAAGTTTTTGTTTGTCATCCCGTTAAAGCCCGTTTCATAATATGCATTTGGGAATGAATCAACAATATAAGGGTACAATTCCTCATTACGCGGCAGTTTTTTTGTTCTTAATATCTGATAGTCAGAAGATAAAAGAAATCTCTCAGAAGGATTCATTAACAGATTCAGAAGCTTGTCCGCCTGCGAAACCGTAACCTTCTTATTTCCTTTAAGACTTCTCAGATGCGAATACTGTTTCACGCTCCCCTTGATAAAGCCTCTGATATACCCTTCAGCCTCTCCGGCTCTCTCAGCCTTTTTTACCTTAGTTATATCTCCTATCCTGTTTTTGATACAGAAATCAATACTTTCGGGACTAACCTGTGTGCCATATACCAGTTCATCAGCTTTTGCGACTATCCCCAAAGCCTTTGCCAGTGTGATATCCTTTTTATAGTTTTTGACCTTATCCTTCACTATTCCGGTTTTTATTGCAATGGCAAAATTGACCGCCTTTTCCTTAGATATTTTGTAGGTTTTCATGAATTTTGTGTACTGCTTTTCCGTGATCTCGGCATTTTCAAGCATATTTTCAGCCTGCCCGGTTTTAGCGGTTTTTATTGCTTCCATAGTTTCATAAACAAATTCAAAGCCTTGAACTTTTTTCCCACCGGCCTTTATTTTCATATCTAAAGGTAACAATGACGTCATCAGGCATATCAATATAACCGTCACCAAACTTTTCTTTATACAACTCATATCTCAGCCTCTCTTCGATTTATTGATCTATACATTTTTTACATGGTCTTGCTCCAAGCATGGCACAGCCCTCTTTAGAAAACACTGTGCATTCAGCATCCCCGGCATACATACAGCCTTCAACATGATAAATATTTTCCTTATCTATTATAAATCTGTCTCCTTCTGCTATAAAAGCTGAAGATACTATTGTCTCTCCAGAGTCATCTGACAACGGATTACTGCAGGTACACAAAAAACCGACCTTCCCCCGGGTATGATCATCATACTTCAACATCTCAGACTTTTCATAAACCCGGTCTTTTCCCGTATCATTCTCCCATACCCCTTTGTAGATATAATATCCTTCATCCAAAAACATGGTAAAC
>JAEEVK010000005.1 GCA_016287095.1 Lachnospiraceae bacterium | reverse complement strand
ATACAGCTAAAGGTTGGGATCTGGATGGAAATGGTTTATTTGATTTATCTTTGGATACCATTGAGGCAGCTATTAGCAGAGGCTTAAATAACTCAAGCAAGACAGTAACCATAAGACCTGTATATGAATTAAAGAATAAAACATATACAATTACTGTTGAAAATGGTACAGGCGGTGGAACATTCATCCAGAATGAAAAGATAACGGTTGTTTCAGATCCTCCGGAAGCTAATATGAAATTCAGTCACTGGAAAGATGGAGCTGGTACAGTTGTATGCTACAACTCAAGTTTCGAATTCTTTGTTGACAGAGATCTGAAATTGACTGCTGTTTATGTAGATGATAACGTGGCGGTTGAAGCAACTGGCATGACCGAGATCATCGAAATGTATAATGAAGGCAATAATCTGGTATTTGTTTCATTGAGTACGGTACCTGAAGGCTTTACGATTGTCAAAGCAGGTGTTATCTTAACAAATGATGCAGATCTTATCAGTAACAACAACTTTGATGATAAGACAGCTACATATGTATTTGGAGATGCTTGGTCAGGCACTTCTTACAGATATACTCTTACAAAGACAAATGTAATAAATGGTGAAACCTGGTATGCTAGAGGATACCTAGTATATACTGATAAGAACGGTAACACTCACACTATTTACAGTGATGTAGACTCAATGACATATCAAAGTAATTAAATTAGGAAAGGATGATAAGGACAATGAAAGAGAATTATGAAGAGCTTCAGATGGAAGTAATTGAGTTTGAGACAGAAGATGTTATAACAACCTCTGGTGGTGCAGGTAATGGCGGAGCAAGTACTAATTGGCTTGATCCTAATCTCAACCCCAATACCAATCCGATTTATAAAATTTGATATAATTATTTGAAAGCAAGCAATTGTATTTAGACAATTGAAATTTTTATTAAGTTAAATTTTAAGACAAAAGATAGAATTGCACCTAAAATCACATTTGATTTTGGGTGTGATTTTTTTATATAACTAACTTTTAGTTACTTGAAATATAAAATAAAGTACTTTATAATACAAAATGTTGTTTTGTGTAATTCTGAGCAAAGTGAAGAATCCTTAGATGCTTTTCTTTGCCCAGAATGTCATAAATAGTTAAGTAATATTATTAGGAGAAAAAAGATGAAGACAAAGAAGCATCTGGTAAAGAACGTCATGTCATTTATGGCAGCGGTAGCTCTCATTATCGGCATCATACTTGTGATACCGGGAAGTATATCGGTTCATGCAGATCAAGAACAACAGGTTGTCACATACATTGATGCCAATGGGCAGGAATCGAGTGTCACAGCTAAGGTAATATCAACCTCAACAACAAAAACATTGAATCTTTGGGGTACTACTGACGAAGAAAGAGATACAGATTTATGGTTCGTGGTAACGGGTAATGTCGATGCGCCGAAGAGTATGCAAACAATGGGCAAGATCAACCTCATTCTCGCAGACGGAGCGCACCTGAATGTTAATGGTTCAGGTTATTATGGACTTGTTGTTTCTGGCAATTATCTTAATATTTTCAGCCAGAGTCTTGGCTCTAATATGGGAAAAATGACGGTGACATCGACGGGACAGCCAGGAGCATCTTTTTCCTATCAAAATGATTTGAACATGACCATTAATGGTGGGGAGATAACCATTACTGCCGAAAGTGGTTGGGAAGGTATATCCTGTTACAAGGACTGTCCAGCAACCTTGACCGTTAATAACGGCAACGTCATTATCAATGGTGGTAGTAATTCTAAAGCCGTCGGTGAATATATCACGATAAAACCGGTTGGGGGCACTCTAACGCTTAATGATGGTTACATTAAGGTAAACCCTACGGTGACGGTACCAACACCGATGAATTTGACATATACCGGACAGGAGCAGGAACTTATAACGGCGGGCTCTTCGAATCCTGGGACGATGACCTACAGCCTTGACGGTACGAACTATTCAGAGGATATTCCGAAGGCAACGGCTATTGGCACCTATACCGTTTACTATAAAGTGGACGGTAGCGAAACATTGAATGCGTTTGGACCTTATAGTATTCAGGCTAGCATCAAAAATATGCCTACTATGATAGCACCATCGGCGAAGATACTGACATATACCGGACAGGCGCAGGAACTTGTAACTAAAGGTTCTACGAATTACGGTACGTTTACCTACAGCCTCGACAACATAAACTATTCATCTGAAATTCCAAGGGGAACAGAGGTTGGTACTTACACTATCTATTACAAGGTGGACGGTAGCGAAACATGGTATGCGTATGGACCTTATGCTACTCAGACTAGCATTAAATATATGCCAACAGTGATTGCACCAACGCCAAAGACACTGACATATACCGGACAGGAGCAGGAACTTATAGAGAAGGGCTCTACGAATTACGGGACGATGGTTTACAGCCTCGATGACAGGAACTATTCAGAGGATATTCCGGCCGCAACGGCCGTAGGCACCTATAACGTTTATTACAAAGTGTACAGCGGCGAAACATGGAATGAAGTAAATGCACAGACGGTTAAGGTTACTATCCAGCCGCCCACGATCAGTTACCTCGATGCCTCGGGAAATCTACAAAGCCATGAAGCAACACCGATATCATCTTCGGATTCCAGAGTAGATCTTGGTGGTAACAATTTGGAAGTGTGGTGTTATGTAGACGGTAATGTTAGTCTGACAAACTCTCTTCATTTTGCTGGCACGGTCCATCTCATTCTTGCAGATGGAGCGAAATTGACAATAGGCCGTTGTATATATTTTAGTAGTTTATCTTCACTGACAATATACAGCCAGAGCCTTGGCGAAAACATGGGCAGTATGACGGTATCTGATACAGGAAACTACAATGGAATTGATGTCTATTCTTCGTTACTAACCATTAATGGCGGCAATATTAGTTTCAGCAGCACCTCGCAACCTGCCGTCTATATCGATGATAGTCAGGTTACCATAAACAACGGCAATGTCATCATCGCCAGCAGTGGAAATTCCGGTGTCGGTTTTGTGAGATATGAACGTGAAAGAATGACCGTGGCAGGCGGATATGTCAGCATCAGCGGTGGGTCGGGCAATGTCCCCGTAAGCGATGTATCAAAATTCACAAAGACCGGTGGCACGGTGGTATGCGGCATTACTACTGAGCCGACAGTAAATACGGGGCTGGTCTATGATGGTACGGTGCAGGAGCTTGTAACAGCAGGTTCTTGCGGGTTTGCTGACATTCAATACAGCACGGACGGGACGAATTATAGCAACGACATCCCGACCGCAACAGATGCAGGTACCTATACAGTAAGCTATAAGGTTGTGGATGGCTCGGATGCTGCAAAGTGGAATTTCTTCGACCCGAAAACCATTGAAGTAAAGATTAAGTACAAGGTTTCTTTTGACGCAGGTGAAGGTACAGGCAGCATGGATTATGTTGGTGTTGAAAAGGATGCTGAGTATACCTTGCCGGAAAACACTTTTACCGCACCTGAAGGGAGAGCGTTCAAAGGATGGTCTGTAAAGATCGGAGATGCTGATGCTATAATAAAGCAATCCGGAGATAAGGTGACTATAACTGCTAATACAACTATTACTGCAGTGTTTGAGCAGATGCCAATAACCTACATTGGTGCAGATGGAAATCCCGTCCAGACTACTGATTATACCATTATAGACGAAAATACAACCGAGTGGAGCGGAACTATGGTTGCACAGGGCGCGGTGAAGATAGACACAGATGTTAATCTTACCGACAATACTACACTTATTCTTTGTGATGATGCAGAACTTGGCCTTGAGGCTATAAATGGCATTTATGATTTTACAATATACTGTCAGAGCAAAGGCAACGGAATAATAACGACTGGTAGCACGTCGCATAGTTCTGCCGGAAGTCTAAATATTTTTGGCGGCGGTTTGATAGATTTTTGTTACGGTATAAATTGTGGCAGCGGTGATGTTATTATTAAGGACTGTCAGACGGATTATTCAAATGACAACGGTCATGGTATAGGTTTAACAGGTGGTACAATAACTCTTGGATGGAATAAACCGACAACTTGTATTTCATTTTCGTCATATAACGGAAACGTTAAGCTTGAAAAGAGCTTTGATATTTATAATAATTACTCTGATGAAACAAGTGTAGCAAGTATTGACGCGACAGGTGATAACTATCTCACCGACGATCAGAAAGCGCAGATAGCAGGTAAGTACCTTAGACCTGCAAAGTGCACGGTGGCTGTTACTCCTGTTGATAAGGATGGCAAAGATGTAAATATACAAGGCAATTGGCTCAATAAATACTTGATAGGAACAAGTGTTACTCTTACTGCTCCCGCTAAAGAAGGCTATAATTTCAGTGGCTGGTATGAGGGAGCTACTGAGAAATGTAAGACTAATTCATATACTTTCACAATAACTGAGAATAAAGACCTTACGGCTGTATATGAGCCACTAGGCAAAGCGGAATTGATAATAAAGGGTGGAGATAGTTTTACTATAAATAGTGAAACATATAATACCATTTTAACCAAAGAATATCAGCTTGGCTCGAAGATTACAGTTGAAACCAATGGAGATAAATTTGCTTATTGGCAAAATAAGTATGGTATGGTTTTAAGCCGTAGTAAGAGTTATACATTTACAGTTACTGGCGCGGATGAAATCACAGCTATATTCGATACAGTAGCTGATAATAAGGCTATGATTGTATTTGAATCAGCATATGGCCAAGTCTTATTAAGAAAAGAATTAGCTTTAGGAGAGGGTAGTACAGCCAATATACCTGGTTTACCTATACTTAATGGCTATACACCTCAAGGTTGGGATTTTGATGGAGACGGTTCATATGATTCATCTTTGGATACCATTGAAAAAGCTATAACCAGAGGCTTGAATAATTCGAGCAAGACGGTAACCATAAGGCCTGTATATGAATTAAAGAATAAAACATATACAATTACTGTAGTAAATGGTACAGGTGGCGGAACATTCAACCAGAACGATAAGATTGTGGTAGTAGCTAATTCACCGGAATCAGGTAAGAAGTTTAGTCACTGGTTAGAGGGGACGAATATCGTTTGTTATAATACAAGATTCGAGTTCTTTGTTGATAGAACTCTGACATTGGAAGCAGTTTATGTAGATATCGATGATGAGGTTGAAGCAAAGGGTATGACCGAGATTATCGAAATGTATAATGAAGGCAATAATCTTGTATTTGTTTCATTAAGTACAGTTCCTGAGGGCTTTAAGATTGTCAAAGCCGGAGTAATCTTAACAAATAATGTGAACCTTGTCAGCAATAACAACTTTGATGATAAGAATGCTACATATGTATTTGGAGATTCCTGGTCTGGCACTTCTTACAGATATACTCTTACAAAGACAAATGCGGCACTTAATGAAACCTGGTATGCAAGAGGATACCTTGTATATACAGATAATAATGGAAACACACATACTATTTATAGTGATGTGGTAAATCAAAAATACTTAGGATAAAATAATTTTGAAAGGATGATTAGGCTAATGAAAGAGAAATATGAAGATCTTGAGATGGAAGTAATCGAGTTTGAGACAGAGGATGTTATTACAACATCTGGTGCAGGTAATGGCGGAGGAAGTACAGGAACTTGGATAGATCCTAATCTCAATCCCAATACCAATCCTACTTATAAGATCTGAGTTTTATAACTAAACTACACCCGAGATCATCCAAAATGGTTTCGGGTGTTTTAATAAACATTTTTGTAGGAGGTCAATATGGAAAAAAAGAAAATTGGGTTTAATAGATTGGTTGAAGTTATAGGAAAAGAGTTCTTTGAAGCTCACAAAGCAGATGCAGTTTTTGGTTACGGAGATGAAGATATGGGGTTGTATTGTTTTCTTGGAATAGATTTGCACCCTGAATTGAGAACACTGTGCCTGTCATGTGATATTGACGAATGGGATGTTTATGCTACGTGCTTTGTAACGGATAATGACGTTATTATGGATAAGTGTAAGCTCCCTCAATTAAATATGTAGGTTGTTTGAAAAAGGCATTGGCAAGAATTAGAGACAAAATAAGTAGATTATATAATACCCGAGATCATTAAAAATGGTTTCGGGTGTTTTTAATAAACTAACTTTTAGTTACTTGATATTTTGTATAAAGTGATTTATAATAAAACGTCATCAAAATTAGGAGTAAAAGGTAATGAACGTGTTAAAAAAATACAAAAAAAAGAGCATCTTTGCTTGGATATTGACTATAGTTTTAATAATGTGTATGACTCATCTACCTCAGTTTGCTACGGAAGTGAAGGCTGTTGAGGATGAAACAAAATATTCTTCGGGGCATTTCTATTATCATTCTCATGATGGTTATGTATCTATATGTGGGTATCTCGGCAGGGAAACAGAGATTGTTATCCCTTCGACTATGTCAGGCAGACCTGTTGCAGAGATAGAGAGCGGTGCTTTTAATGGTTGCAATTCTATAGAGGTTATAACTATTCCGGATACAGTTGTATTAGTATATGATGATTCATTTACCGGAGCAGCTTCTTTAAAGAAGATAATCAGCAATACTTCGGGAGTTACTATAGTGGCAGCTCCGGGAGTAGAGATAGTGTATGCCGGAGAGCAAACTGTGACACCGGATCCGACAGCAACTCCGTGTCCTACAGCAACCCATGTACCCACTGCTACGGCAACACCGAGCCCTACAGCCACTCAGGTACCTACTGCAACCGCGACACCAAGACCTACTGCAACAGTAACACCGGTACCGACCGCGACAGCAACACCCAGGCCTACGGCTACAGTAACACCTGTACCAACTACAACAGCAACACCCAGGCCCACGGCTACTGCAACACCGGTACCGACCGCAACAGTTACACCAAGGCCTACTGCAACAGTAACACCTGTACCTACAGCAACAGTTACACCGATGCCCACTACAACGACTACACCTATACCTACAGCTATTGAGACACCAAGTCCTACTGTAACTGTAAATCCCGGTCCTGTAGTTACGGATACACCGGTGATAATAATGACAGAAACTCCGGCACCCACAGCTATAGTATCTCAGGTACCTACAGTATCAACAACACCTGTACCCTCAAATACGCCGGTGCCTACTGCTACAATTATACCTGATCCTGTAGTAACACCGCAGATAACTAAGACAGTGAGTGTTAATTCACAGGTCATTACGGAAAATGGTGACAAGGTAAAGATTACCGGAAAGATATATAAATCCGGTAAGATATCGCTGAATGTCACCATGATAGACAAAAATGGGAAGTCTCAAAAGATTAAGTATAAGAATGCTACGGATAGTTCTACAAATCTTGAACTTACAAGCTTTAAGACAAGTATATCAAAGGTAGTGATACCTACTCAGATTCAGATAGAAGGTCAGACATTTAAGATAACTGCTATCGGAGCCGGAGCTTTTTCAGGCAGCAAGAAGCTGAAGAGTATAGAGATTGGAAGCAATATAATCGAAATAGCAGAAGGCGCTTTCGATGGTGTACGCAGTGATGCCACATTTAGGCTTAAGATGACAAAAAAGCAGTACAAAACTATGAAGAGTCTCATAAAGAAGTCAGGTTTGCCTAAAACTGTGAAGTTTAAGAGGGTAAAACCTTAATATAATCAGAAAGTATAGTAATGTTTGATATAAAATTAGCTGATAAAAGAATAAGAATTATAAATCTGTACTCATATTCAGAGATGCTTTGCCGGGAGTACATTGTAAGTACGAGTAAAACAGAAGGAAATGCATCTGTAAATGACATCACAGAGTTTACGTCTACGGATATGACGGTTAAGATTACCGGAGAAGATATTGAATATGAACGCAGAAAATCTGAGCAGGAAGATATAAAAGAAGGCATACCGGTCAGGCATTTTGATGATGACTATCTTGAGTCCCTTGCAATATACAGAAAGATAGCCGAGCATATGCCATCCTATGATACTTTCCTTTTTCATGGTTCATGTATAGCTGTTGACGGACAAGGATATCTTTTTACGGCAAAAAGCGGTACGGGAAAAAGTACACATGCCGGGCTATGGAAGAAACTATTGGGTGAAAGAGTGGTTTATGTAAATGATGATAAGCCTTTGATCAGGGTAAATCCTGATGGTGATCTGACAGTGTATGGTACTCCCTGGGCCGGTAAGCACAACTTAAACAATAATATTTCTGTACCATTAAATTGTATATGCTTATTAGAGCGTAGTGCTGAGAATAATATAGTTGAGATTACTAAAAGTGAGGCATACCCGATGCTTCTGCAACAGGTTTACCGTCCGGCAGATCAGGATGCTATGAGGAAGACACTTTCGTTGATAGACAGGATGCAGGTTAGATTATACAGATTGTGCTGCAATATGGATATCAGTTCGGCAGAACTTTCGTATGGAGTTATGAGTAACTAATGGTGATACTATATAGGACAAGTCTTTGGTGTTGATTTTTAAAGCATAGTGGTTTTATATAAGGAGAACGGAATGAAGTTAAAGAAAGCATTTATACCGCACGAAGCAGGTAGTGAGTCATTGCTCATACCGGCAGGTGGAGCGGGTTTTTCGGGTCTGGTTAAAGGAAATAAGACACTTGGTGCTATCCTGGAGCTGTTAAAGAAGGATACTACCGAGGAAGCTATCATAGACGCTATGGGGCAGATGTTTGATGCTCCAAAGGATACCATAGAGCGTGATGTGAAAAAAGCCATTAATGAGCTTAGGAAAATAGGGGCACTTGATGAATAAAACGAGTCTTAGTGAACTGTTAAACAGGGATGGCAGACTGATATATTCCAATGTCGGTGATTCCATGATGCCTATGATCAAACAGGGCAGGGACCTGCTCGTGATAGAAAAGCCTGCTGTCTGGGATAAACTGCCAAAGAACAGTACGACCAGTAAGCTTAACAAGTATGATATAGCCCTGTATAAGCGGGATGGAGGTAAGAACTATGTTCTGCACCGTGTACTGAAAGTCAGGAACAATGAATATGTCATATGCGGTGATAACAGGTGGAACAGAGAATATGGTATAACCGACAGGCATGTTTTAGGAGTGCTGACAGCTATTATCAGGGACGGTAAGGAAAAGAAACTTGGTGGATGGTGGTATACACTATATGTATTCTGCTGGTGCAGCTTGTTTCCTGTCAGAGCCTTTATACTTAGGGGATTAACCTTTTTAAAACGCATATTTAGAAAATCATAAGGAAAAGAAATTGGAAAAAGTAAAGATAAGAAAGATATTTGATGATCTGGTTTGGCTTTCATACTGCGCTGTGAATAAAATTAAACCGGATGCAGAGCATATAAAAGATATTGATATAAATCTACTTTTTAAAGCAGCACAACATCACCAGCTGACTGCTGTTACAGCATATGCACTTGAATCTGTCGGTATATATGATCCTTCTTTTACGCAGGCCAAGGCAAAGGCTATGCGTAAAGTGGGCCTGATGGATGCTGAGATGGCAGCTTTGTTTAGCCGGATGGATGACTTAGGCATATGGCATATGCCATTAAAGGGTACTGTGCTTAAGGACTTTTATCCTTCATTCGGTATGAGGGAGATGTCCGACCATGATATCCTGATGGATGAGACCAGGACTGCAGAGGTTAGAGATATCCTCAAAGGCATGGGTTTTAAGTCCGAGCATTTTGGCGAAGGTAATCATGACTGCTACTACAAGGAGCCTGTCTGTAACTTTGAGATCCACAGGAAGTTGTTTGGAGCCTTTAGTGATGAAAGGATGAAGGAGTATTATGCGGATGTTAATAAAAGACTGATAAAGGATGATGGTACTGGGTATGGATACCACTTATCAGATGAGGATTTCTATATTTATCTGACCGCTCATGAGTATAAGCATTTCAGTGCCGGAGGTACGGGTATCAGGAGCTTGCTGGACTGCTATATATATCTTAAAGCTAAGAAAGAAAGCCTTGATTTTACTTATATTACTGGCGAGATGAAGAAGCTTGGCATAGCCGGTTTTGAAAGGAAGAGGAGAAAGTTAGCTTTAAAGATATTTACAAATGGCAAGAGTGATGATGTAAAGTTTCTCAATACAGATTGGCTTGATTCGAAACTGACAGAAGATGAACGAAAGCTGTTGGATTACTATTATTTCTCCGGTACTTACGGTAATGAGGACAACTCCATCAGGCATAAGATAGAAAATGTTTACCGTAAAGCCGGCAAGAAGTCTAAATGGGCATATTTCAGGGAACGTGTATTTCCTGACTTGAAGACCATGACATACAAGGTTCCTATAGTAAAGAACAGGCCATGGATGTACCCGGTTGGCTTTGCTATAAGGTTTTATAATGGATGCACATCTAAGAGAAAGCTGCTGATAAAAGAATACAAAATGTTAAAGAAAGTTGGAAAATAACTATATAGTATATATTATAATCTGGAACACCTGCCATGATTTTATGGTAGGTGTTTTTAAAAACTAACTTTTAGTTAGTTGAAATTTTAAAACAATTGTTATATTATACATAAGGTTTCTTAATGATATTAAGAAAATATAGTTTTTAGGAGGCAAAAAGAGTTTTATGAAAAAAAGAATTATTGCAGTAATTCTTGCAATCGCGGTTATGGCTATGACCGCATGTTCAGGCAAAGAGTCTGAAAAGAAAGATGACAATCAGGTAACTACAACACCTGAGGTTACAGCAGAAGCGACAAAGCCTGCTGAGAAAGAGGAAACGAAGCAGGAGACCACTCCTGAACCCACATCTGTTGAAGAAGTAACCGGTACAGAGGATGAACCTGAGGTTACAGATGCTCCTGAGGATACTGATAAGGCTCCTACAGCATTCAAGATGTCTGTAAACAATTCAGATGGTAAGCTTTCAATCAGCCGTGCTATGAAAAAGAGCAACGCTATGGGTGATGAAGGTACATGGACTATTTTCGTATACCTTTGCGGTACTGATCTTGAGAGCAGCGGCCAGGGCTCAGCTACAAGTGACTTACAGCAGATGCTTGAAGGCGAAGGCAGTGACAATGTTAGATTCGTACTCCAGACAGGCGGTACCAGTGAATGGATGAATGAAGCTTTTGATGCTTCAGTTGCAGAGCGTTGGGTTGTTCAGAACAATGACGTTCAGCTTGCTGATTCTGTTGAGCTTGGAAACATGGGTGATCCCGATACTCTTTATGAGTTCTTAAGCTGGGGTGTTGAAAACTTCCCTGCTGAGAAGATGGGTGTTGTTTTCTGGAATCATGGCAGTGGCTCTATTAACGGCGCTTGCTTCGATGAACTTAATGACAGCGATTCACTTTCATTGGCAGAGATTAACGCAGCTCTTTCAGCAGTTTATGAAAACATGGATGACAAGTTTGAGTTTATCGGTTTTGACTGCTGTCTTATGGGTACACTTGAGACTGCAAATATGCTTGCAACCTATGCTAGATATTTCTATGGTTCACAGGAGACTGAGCCCGGATCAGGCTGGGATTATACTTCTATAGCAAACTTCCTGGCAGAAAATACCGGTGCAGACGGTGGTGAGCTCGGAAAGGTTATAACAGACAGCTTCTATGATGAATGTGCTCAGGCTGAGCAGGAGAATGAATGCACATTTACTATCGTTGATCTTGAAAAACTTGATGACTTTACAGTAGCTTTCAACGATTTCTCGAAGGAGTTATATGAGTCTGCTGATTCAAATCTTGCAGGTATCGTAAGAAATATTAACGCTGCTGATAATTTCGGTGGAAACAATAAGGCTGAAGGCTATACCAATATGGTTGATATCGGCGGTATTATCAATAATTGCAGTGATTATGCCGATGGCAGTGCAGCTTTAAGCGCACTTGAGGAGTGTATAGTTTATAACAAGAACGGCAGCAACCATTCCGATGCATCAGGACTTTCGATTTACTTCCCGTTAAAGGTTGAAGGTTCTAACGAATTAGGTATTTTCTCAGGTGTTTGCCCCAGCCCTTACTATCTTTCACTTGTAGATATGATCGCTAAGGGATATTCTGAGGATGGTTATGACAACAGCGGTCTGTTCTCTGATGACGGATCATGGACCAGCGAGAACTGCCAGTGTGAGGACATTAGCGAGGATTATTTCGAGGATGACGACGAAGAAGATGATGAGGACAGCAAGCTCATCACATTCGAACAGGCTCCCGTAGTATCAGAGGAAGGATCTTACTGGTTCCAGTTAGACGCTAGCGGACTTGAATATGCATCATCAGTTGAAGCTTTTGTATACATGGACGTAGGTGCGGAAAATGTTGTTGAGCTCGGTGAGACCTTTGACATCCAGTCAGATTGGGAAAATGGTCTCTTTGTTGATAATTTTGACGGATCATGGCTTGCACTTCCTGACGGACAGCTTTTAGCTACATATGTGGTTGATGCTTCAGAGGATTCCATCGTTTACACTTCTCCTATATATCTCAACGGTAAGAGAACAAATCTCCGTATCGTTCAGGACAGCGAAGGTGTTTACATTGAGGGTGCATGGGACGGTATCGATGAAAACGGTATTGCTGCAAGAGAGATCAAGAAGATCAGTGCAGGTGATACAATAGCTCCTATGTACTATCTCGATGATGATTCTGAGTATACCGCAAGTGAGTATGAGTGGGAGGAGGGTGACAGTATCATCTACTCATCACTTCCTGAGGCTTCATATTACTACTGCTTCCTGGTAGAGGATGTTTATGGAGATTACTTCATTTCTGACTTTGTAATCTTCAATATCGATGGTGAAGGAAATATCTCATTTGAAGAGTAATAAAGTAACTTATTAAATTCAAAAAGTGGCTTTGTCCGAAAGGATTTAGCCACTTTTTATTTGACTATGTCTTTAAAATGTGGTAGTATAACTATATATTGGGTTTAAACAGCCGCTTATATATAGAAATATACAATTTAGAGGATTATATGAAGAGAATAAAACTATTTGTCGGACTTATACTGATATTGCTGGTAGCTCTGTTTTTGGCTCCCAGCGGAAATGCAGAGGCAGCCACTAAGTTTAAGTACAAGGATTATGCTTTAGGAAAGACTGTAACATATTACGGAACAGTACCTACATATATAGTAGACGGTATAACCGCTGACCTGTCCAGGGAACCTGCTATTATCTCTGAGCGAGGCATAGCTTATGCCAGTGTAAACGGACTTTTCAGGGATGTGTTAGGTGCTAAAACTAAGTACACCAAGTCTAAGAAGATGATCACCATCACCTACAAGGGCCATGTACTTAAGATGTATGTCGGCTCTACTGTGGCTTATCTCGATGGTGAGGAGATAGAGGCTCCCTGTGCTCCTTTTAGGATAAAGTATAAGAAGAGCAAGCAGATTGCCAATCTTGTACCTACCAGGTTTGTCGCTGAGACTCTGGGCATGACTTATGAGTGGAACTCGTCTGATGCTATAGTTACTATAGATATTCCTTTTTACTATGAGTTAAATGATGAGACTGTCAAGTACGTTGGTACAAAAGGCAAGATCACATTTAACGGTGAGGATGTTGAAATATACCAAACGCCTTCGCTTATCATTTCTGATACAGCTTTACTCAGTACAGATACAGATGTGTTTGATGCAACCAGTATTGATTTTGCTTATGATGACGAGACCGGAGTGATTACACTGACTTATGGTGAAAACAGTCTGCTTTACTGCGTAGGCAGTCGTATCGTTTATGTTAACGGATTGCTTAGCCGCTGTGCTGTGGCTCCGACCATATTCTATCTGTATGATGTAGAAGAGGATGTGCTTTATATTCCCGGGCGTTTCACTATGGAAAACCTCGGTTTCTATTATAATTGGAATTCCGAGACAGGTACATCCGAGATATCGACATTTGAGTATATTGATTCACTGAAAGTGCCTGAGGATGTTACCGGTGAGGATGATCAGGGAAGTACTGATAATGTAGGTGCCGGTGATAATGGTGCTGATAGTAATACTGATAACAACACTGATAACAACAATACTGAGATTAGTACTACGGATAATAATACTTCTGACAGTAATACTTCAGATAACAACGTTTCAGAGATTGATAATACTAATAATGAAAACTCTGATAGTGTTATATCGGGAGATGGAAATAATGGTTCAGCAGATGAAAATGCTGTTAATTCCGAAAACAGCGACTATAATTCAGAGAATACATCAGATGCTGCTTTAGATGTTGATACGGTAACTGATAGTGATATTACTAATACTGAAACGGACGTTAGCGAAAATACCGAAGACGATGGTGAAAGCAGTATTGAGGATGACACAGAAAAAGTTGTCCTGCCCAGAAAGCTTATAAATGTATTTAATCCAAATGAGGGTTATAAGTTCTTTATCGACCGTGACAACTGTACACAGACCCTTAAACTTCCTGTACCTAACGGCGTTTTAGCAAGTGATTTCGAGATGAATGAGGAGCTTTTAGGATGCCTTACTGAGCTTGTATTAAAGGGCGATTATTCCGATTTTTATACTGATGCCTTAGTTGATAATACCGGAGAGGCTATTCTGCAGATCCAGGTTTACTATGATCCGAATACTGACGAGACAATCTTTAAGATATTCAGTGATGTAGTCCTTGGATGTGGACTTTCTGATGCAGATGATAATTTCATCAATGTCAGGATGGACTTTGTAAAGAATATCTATAAGAAGGTTATCGTAATGGATGCAGGTCATGGCGGGCATGATCCCGGAGCTCAGCATCAGGGATATAATGAAAGCGACCTTAACCTTAAGATAGTTCTTAACTGCCGAGAACTGTTTAAGGACACAGATATCAAGGTTTACTACACAAGAATAGATGATACATTCTTATCACTGTATGACAGAGCCGCATTTGCAGAGCTTGTTGGTGCGGATATGTTTATAGCTGTACATCACAATTCGTCATGGTACGACACAGTAACCGGCACCAGCGTTTACTGGGGAGATAAGGATACATCCACATCACTGAACGGACTTACCAGTGAAAAACTGGCCTGGAGGATGCTGGAAAATCTGACAGCAGCACTTGATACTAAGGTATTTGGTGAAGGTGCTATAAACAAAAACTTCGTAGTAGTCAGGGATTCAAAGGCTCCTGCGGTATTGCTCGAAATCGGATTTATGTCTAACAGTGATGAATTAAGCCGCCTGGTAAAAGACAAGTTCTCTAAGAAGGTTGCAAGGACGATAGTTGATACCGTTCTTGAGATTTATGAGGAAGCTGAGTGATTTTATAGTAATAAATTTATTTTTGTGTATTTGTTGTCGCCTTTAGGATCTTATAGAATAATTACTGATTTTTAGAAGTTTGTAGATTTAGAAGATAGGAATTATAAGGATGGAAAACAGAAGTTACCATCAACAAAAGAATATCGAGTATACAAAGAAACTCCGAGAGTTTTTGGCTGAACTGCCGACCTATGTCACAAACTATTTCCGTGGCATAGAGCAGCGTACTCAGGCGAGGTCGAGACTTGCCTATGCCAATGACATAAGAGTGTTCTTTGAGTGGGTCAAAAAGTCAAACCCCATGTATGCTGATAAGAAGATAAAAAGCATACCGGCTGAGGCTCTTTCAAATATGACCGCTTTTGATATCGAAGAGTATATGGAATATCTGAAGCTCAGAGATGATGCGGATATAGAGACGGTGAACGCTGAGGTTACCATCAAGAGAAAGATGTCTGCACTCAGGAGCCTGTTCAATTATCTGTATAAAAACCAGGTGATAGATAATAATGCTGCCATACAGGTCGAGATGCCAAAACTCCACGACAAAGCAATCGTGAGGCTTGACATCGACGAGGTATCAAAGTTTCTCGATGTGGTAGAATACGGACCTCAAAACATGTCCGACCGTAAGAAAAAGTTCCATGAAAACAATAAGATCAGGGATCTGGCTATCATGACTTTACTTCTTGGCACGGGTATGCGAGTATCTGAGCTTGTGGGTATAGACTTAAGAGACCTGGACTTTGAAAACGGCAGAGTAAAAGTAACCCGAAAGGGCGGATATGAGGCTTATATCTATTTTGGTGAGGAAGTAACTGAGGCTCTGGAAAAGTATGTCGATGAGCGTGAACTCATAAAAGATATCAAGCCCGGACATGAAGATGCGCTTTTTCTGTCATCAAGAAAGAGCAGGATAACTGTTAGAAGCATAGAGATCATGGTAAAGGAATATTCGAGCTACATAACGACAGTTAAAAAGATAACGCCGCATAAACTGAGAAGTACTTACGGTACAGCTCTTTATCAGGAAACCGGTGATATTTATCTTGTGGCTGATGTCTTGGGACATAAGGATGTAAACACTACCAGAAAGCATTATGCTGCACTGGATGAGGAGAGAAAGCTTAGGGCTAGAGATATCGTTAAACTACGCAAAGAATAAAAGAAAGAAGGGATATAGAGTGAAAGTAAAGGAAAGCGAATATTTAAAGATCAAGAAACCTATTTTAAAGAAACTGCTTGAAAAATTACTGGCTAAGTATGAGTATGCTTCAATACTTGCCAATGATTCTAAAAGCGTAAATTATCGTGTAAATAAATCAGGTACAAACATTTCTGAGGACAGCACTTTGTCAGAGAGAGGTTTTGTAGTTAAGATTTATGATAACGGAAAGGCTGCAGAGTACAGCTTTAGCGCTATTGAGGATGATACTGTTGATGCTGTATACTTTGAGATAGTTAAGAGTGTTGAGAATCTCGGAAATACATTGCCCGACGGTACAGATGCTTATAAGTATACCGCTATAGATGAGGAAGAGCTTTACATTAATGAGAGTACCGAGTATGCTTCTGACCCTGAAGAAAAGGGCGATAACAACATCATCGACCTGCTTACACGTATTTCTGAAAAAGGCAGAGCTTATGATAAGAGAATCATTGACTGTAGCGTTGCTTTCAACTATCAGAAGTATTCAAAGATGTTTTTATCAAAGAAAAAAGACCTCACCCAGAATGTTATGTGGTCATGCGGCTATATCGTAACTATGGCTAAGGAAGGCGAAGAGATTCAGAACGGATATAAGCCTGTATCCATGCTCGGCGGTATAGAGGTCCTTGATACTCTTGAGGAGAAACTCGAGGATGCCTGCAATACAGCGCTCGATCTGTTAAAAGCAGCGCCCATCACTCCCGGTGAATATGACTGCATCTGCGAGCCCGATGTAACAGGTATGATTGTGCATGAGGCATTTGGTCACGGTGTTGAGATGGATATGTTCGTTAAGGACAGAGCTCAGGCCAAGGAGTTTATCGGTAAGCAGGTCGCATCAGAGCTTATCACCATGCATGACGGTGCAAGTACCATACCTCAGGTAGCAACCTTCTTCTTTGATGATGAAGGTGTACCTGCACATGATACCATTATCATTGACAAGGGTATATTAAAGACAGGTATATGTGACGATCAGTCCGCTAAGCATCTGGGAGTAAAGCCCACAGGTAACGGCCGTCGTCAGGATATGACCAGAAAAGCATACACCAGAATGACCAATACCATATTTGAGGCAGGTACCAGCAAGGTAGAGGATATGATAGCCTCTATCAAGGATGGTTTCTTACTTTGCCAGGCTTCATCGGGTATGGAGGATCCCAAGAACTGGGGTATCCAGTTGATGGTTGACATCGCCAGGGAGATTAAGGATGGTAAACTGACCGGTAAGATTTATTCACCCATCGTTATGACAGGATATGTGCCTGATCTTTTAAAATCAATCTCTATGATCTCCGACAGTATCGAGGCCGGTGGCACAGGATACTGCGGCAAAGGTTACAAAGAATGGGTTAAGGTTTCGGACGGTGGCCCTTATATCAAGGCAAGGATTCGTCTTGGATAATGAAATTAAATAAAATGAAAGGCAACAATATGAAAGATAAAATTCTCGCCTCCCTTAAGAGGCTTAATATTGAAGAATATATTATAAATATTACAAAGTATCAGAGTGCCCAGATGTTTTTCATCAAAAAGAGCCTTGATACTAAAAGAGCTGAAAATACTGTTTCTTACAATGTAAATGTTTACAGAAAGTTTGAAAAGAACGGTAAAGAGATGAAGGGTAACTCTTCAGTACATATTTATATCGGTATGAATGATAACGAGATAGATGAGGCACTTAAGAGAGCTTACCTTGCTGCTTCATTCGTTTGTAATCCTGCTTATGATCTTATGGAGTGTAAGAAAAATGACTTTATCACCATTGAGTCGGATCTTATGAACTATTCCCTTGAAGACTGCTGTGAGAAGGCCAGTGCTGCACTTTTCTCGGAGGATAACAGGAATGATGTATTTATAAATTCTGCGGAGATATTTGCTTACGAGACTAAGGAAGAGATCATAACTTCAACAGGCATTGATTCGGGTTATACAAAGAGATACATCAGCGGTGAGTTCGTTGCACAGTGCAAGGCTCCTCAGGATGTAGAGACCTATAAGGATTTCAGATATAATACACTTGATACCGATGCTCTTAAAGATAAAGTAAAGAAGACCTTGGAGTATACATTGGACAGGGCAATGGCTAAAGAAGCTCCCAAGGCTGGTAAATACAGAGTTATAATCAGTGATTCTTATGTAAGCAATATTTTTGACTACTATACCTCCAGAGCAGGTGTCGGATATATCTATGCGAAGTATTCGGATTACGAGATCGGTCAGAACATCCAGGCACTTGATGATGAAGGTGAGACAGCTGAGATTAAGGGAGATAAGATCTCACTTAAGCTTGTACCTACCGAGCCTATAAGCGGTGAAGGTGTATGGCAGAACACTCTTGATTTCATGGATGAAGGCGTGCTTAAGACATACCATGGCGGTGTTCGTTTCTCAAGATATCTGGGCGTAGAGCCTACAGGTTTCCTGAACAAGGTTGAAGTGGCTGCAGGCAGCATGTCAGTTGAAGATATGAAGAAAAAGCCTTATCTCTGGGTTGTTAACTTCTCTGATTTCCAGATGGATGACTTTACAGGTCATTTTGGAGGTGAGATCCGACTTGCATTCCTCTATGACGGTGAAAAGGTGACTCCTGTTACCGGCGGTTCTATCAACGGAAGTATCCTTGACTGCCAGACAAATATGTATTTCTCTAAAGAAATGCAGAGAGAAGCAAACTTCGAAGGACCTTACGCTATGTGCTTCGAGGATGTAACTGTCGCAGGTGTGTAAGTAATTAAAATTTTTATAAGAAAGAAGTACTTTAACAATGAAAAAAGTAATAAGCGTTATTTTGGTTTTAACGATGGTTTTAGCTCTAGCAGCATGTAATAAGTCGGAGAGCAGTAATGGTGGTTCAAACAATACTGATAAAAACTCAAATGTATCGGAAACAACTCCTGAACCTACAAATACACCTACTCCCGAGCCTACCGCTACTCCTGAGCCGACTGCGACTCCTACACCTGAGCCGAGTCCTACACCTACTCCCGTAGTAGCAAGTGTCGGTCTTATGCTTCCTTTGAAATATACAATGGGCTTAACTACAGGCGGCGGTACCATTGAGTCCATCACCTACATGGCTCATGACTACTTGGGAGATGGGCCCGACGTAGAGAAAAAGGCTTATGTTTACCTGCCTGAAGGCTATGATGAGACTAAGAAATACAATGTTCTTTACCTCATGCATGGTATCGGTGGCAGCGAGAATGAGTGGGGTATGAACTCCGGTAAGTCTTCCAAGGTTAAGAGGATCATGGATACTCTGATAGCTGAGGGTGCTATAGAGCCGTTTATAGTTGTTACTCCCAACGGAAAGGCATTTGCTCTGTCGAATACTACCGGTAATGATCTGTTTTATAAGTTTGGATATGAGTTAAGAAATGACCTTATCCCTTACATTGAGAGCCATTATTCCACATATGCGGAATACGATGAAAACGGCTATGATATGACCGCTACCAGGACTCACAGAGCTATGGCTGGTCTTTCTATGGGCGGTATGCAGACTATAAACATCGGTATGTGCGAGTGCCTGGATCTGTTTAGCTGGTTTGGAGCATTTTCTGCAGCTCCCACATCATACAACTCATCAAAGGTGTCACAGATAGTCGGTGCTTCTGACTATACAGTCGATTTCTTCTACAACATCTGCGGCAAGGATGACAGTATAGCTTACTCCAGTGCTTCATCAGCTGCCAAGAATATTGCTACCTTCAGTGATTCGTTCACCAATGAGGTCAATTTCCTCTGGCAGGAAAAGTCCGGCGGACATGACTTTAATATCTGGTATCTGGGTTTCTATAATTTCGCTCAGATAGCATTCAAGGGTTATACAGCTCCTACAACTGAATGAATTTTATAAATATAATATTGGGACGGTTCTGCTATTGATAATGATCAATCATAGAACCGTCCCTATGATTGAAAAAATAACTTGAAAATTTACAAAATGCTGATATAATGATTTGTGGAAAAATATTTGGAGGTTATATATAATGAAAATCTTAGTTTTAAATGCAGGTAGTTCTTCTCTGAAGTACCAGCTTATCGACATGGAGAACGAGAAAGTACTCGCAAAAGGTAACTGTGACCGTATCGGTATCGATAATCCTTTCTGTAAGCATAAGTGCGGAGATAAGGAACAGGTTATAATCGATGACCGTGAGATCAAGAACCACAAGGATGCTATCAAGATCATCCTTGAGCTCTTAGTTGATAAGGATCAGGGCTGTCTCAGTTCTATGGACGAAATCGGTGCTGTAGGACACAGAGTAGTTGCTTCAGGTGAGTATTTCAAGGAGCCCACTCTTGTTACCGATGAGTCTCTTGAGAGACTTAAGCTCACATTCGAACTCGGACCTCTTCACAATCCTCATGCATATACAGGTGTTGTAGCTTGCCGCGAGGTTATGCCTAATACTCCTATGGTACTCGTATTCGATACAAGCTTCCATCTGACCATGCCCGAGGAAGCATATATGTACAACATTAAGTACGAGGATTACAAGGATTTCCATGTAAGACGTTACGGTGCTCACGGTACCAGCCACAAGTATGTATCAGGTGCTGCAGCTGAGTATCTTGGAAAAGATATCAAGGACCTTAACATCATCACATGTCACTTAGGAAACGGTTCATCAATCAGTGCTGTAAGAGGTGGAAAGTGCGTAGATACTTCTATGGGCTTCACTCCTTTAGCAGGTGTTTGTAT
Source organism: Lachnospiraceae bacterium (assembly GCA_016287095.1). GTDB lineage: Bacteria > Bacillota > Clostridia > Lachnospirales > Lachnospiraceae > RUG11977. The sequence continues at coordinate 51,476 of JAEEVK010000005.1, read as the reverse complement.
GGGTACCCGTTCAGGCGATATCGATGCTTCAGCAGTTGAGTTCTTAGCAAAGAAGAAGAACATGGATATTTACGAGATCACTTACTATCTCAATCATGACTGTGGTCTTAAGGGACTTTCAGGCGGATATTCAGACTTCAGAGACCTTACCGCAAATGTTAAGGAAGGCGGAGATAAGGGTAAGCGTTCAGAGCTCGCACTTAAGAAATTTGCTTATGACTGCAAGAAGTATGTAGGTGCATACATGGCAGTACTCGGCAGAGTTGATGCTATCGTATTTACTGCAGGTATCTCTGAGTGGAACGGATTTATTATCAATGACATACTTGAGGGTCTTGATGTATACGGTATCGAGGTTGATAAGGCTAAGAACACAGATTCTTGTCCTGTACCTGTAAAGGATATCACCGGTGCTAACGGCAAGGTTAAGGTACTTGTTATCCCTACAAACGAAGAACTTGTAATCGCAAGAGAAACAAGAGATGTAGTTTCAAAGTAATTAAAGAATAACACCTCATTAGTCATCAAAACTGACTGGTGAGGTGAAAATATAGGAGGAAAAAACCATGAGTTTTATAGATGATATCAAAGCACGTGCAAGAAAGAATATCAAGACCATCGTTCTCCCTGAGGCTGAGGACAGACGTGTACTTGAGGCTGCAGCTACCACTCTTAAAGAGGGTAATGCAAAGATTATCCTTATCGGAAATAAGGCTGACATCGACAAGTTAGGTGAGGGTCTTGATCTTTCAGGTGCTACTATTGTAAATCCTAAGGAGTGTGATAAGCTCCAGGCTTACATTGATAAGTTAGTAGAGCTTCGTTCTAAGAAGGGTATGACACCTGAGCTTGCTGAGCAGGCACTTACCACAGACTATACCACATTCGCAGTAATGATGGTTAAGATGGGTGATGCAGACGGTGTTGTTTCAGGTGCTTGCCATTCAACAGCAAACACACTTCGTCCTTGCTTACAGATCCTTAAGACTGCTCCCGGCAACAAGTCAGCATCAGCATTCTTCCTGATGATCGTACCTAACTGTGAGTATGGTGAGGATGGTGTATTCGTATTTGGTGACTGTGGTCTTAACCAGAATCCCGATCCTGAGCAGCTTGCTGAGATCGCTTCTCAGTCAGCAAAGAGCTTTGAGCTTCTTACAGGTAAGAAGGCAAGAGTTGCTATGCTCAGCCATTCTTCAAAGGGCAGTGCAAAGCATGATGATGTTACAAAGGTAGTTGAGGCTACAAGGATCGCTAAGGAGACCTATCCTGATATCGAGCTTGACGGTGAGTTACAGCTTGATGCAGCTATCGTTCCTTCAGTTGGTGCTTCAAAGGCTCCCGATTCAAAGGTTGCAGGTAAGGCTAACGTTCTTATCTTCCCTGACCTTGATGCAGGTAACATCGGATACAAGCTTGTTCAGCGTCTTGCAAAGGCTGAGGCTTATGGTCCTGTTATGCAGGGTATTGCAGCTCCCGTTAATGACCTTTCACGTGGATGCTTCGCTGAGGATATCGTAGGTGTTGTAGCTATCACCGCTGTACAGGCAGCTGCAAACTAATAAAATTATATAATCAATTATTTGACTGACTCCGGGATTTACAGTATTTGGTATATTCCGGAGTTATATTTTTCTTTAAATGCCTATATATAGCCTTCCTTTATGATTTTAACATGCCGTTATCCTTGACTAATATTCGGATATATGTTAAAATAAAATTTGATGTTTTGATAAGGAAAGGCGTTTATGATAAATACTTTGATATGTCTTTTGGCTCTTATGTTGGCACCGGTTAACAAGCCGAAATTTAGTATAGTTAATGATACAAGCGATATCAGGACTATGACAGAGAGCCGGGATATAAATTATAAAGAAAGCTATGAAGAGATAGTTAATTCTGAGTGCGGCTTGTACTGGGCCGTATTTTACAGGTTTAAGCCTGAAGGAAATGTTGCGCCTGAGTTTGGCGGGCGCTTTCATCAGTTAAGACTTGATATTTCGGCATTCTGTGCACAATATAACGGTGAAGATATCCCGTTGACTGACGATGCTCTGCAATGTTTGGACGATATGCTTTCCTACATAGAAGGTCTTGGACGTAGTGCGGTTATCAGGTTTTCCTATGACGGTTACTTTGACGGTGAAGGTGTTAAGGAGCCACCGATTGATGTTATACTAATGCATCAGGAACAGCTGGGACCTATCCTTTCAAAACATAAAAATGTAATTGCTACCTTGGAAACAGGATTGCTCGGTAAATGGGGTGAGTTGCACGGAACTGACATGTGTAACAGAGAAAATCTTTTGGCTGTTATAGATAAATGGCTTGAGGTAACTCCGGAGTCAGTATGTGTTTCAGTGCGAACACCACTGCACTACTGCTGGTGGAAAGGTATAGACAGGGAAAATATAGCTGAGGACGTTACAGTACCGGGAGAGATTTCGTACCGTGTGGGTATGTATGATGACGGATATTTCGGTTCTGATTCGGATCTTGGTACTTATGCTAACCGTTCAGAGGAGATAAAATGGCTGTACAACCAGGCCAGACATACTCTGTTTGGCGGTGAACTGATGGCGATATATGCTAAAGAGGATGGACAAACGGTTTCGTCACAGCTTGAAGATGAAGCATTTATAACTCATACTTCGTATCTTAACGGTTCATATTCTCCGATAGCCTTTGATAACTTAAGGGCTGAAATATACAACAGCAGGGATAAATATTATCATGGACAGACAGGGCATGTATATATAAGAAATCATCTTGGTTACAGATTTGTTTTGAGAAATGTTAAGATGACAGGCGAAGTTCCACTGGATGATAAGATACTTATACAGGCAGCTATAGATAATGTCGGCTTTGCTAATATGGTTAAACCCAAGAAGCTTTATCTGGTTTTGGAGGGTGAGGAATATAATTATACAATACCTGTTACTGAACATAAAGCAAAGTCCGGAGAGTATATAATAAATGGAGATCCGTTGAAATGGGACTCAGATACCAGAAACTATGTAAGGATTTTCATGAATCTGCCCAATGGTATGAAGCCCGGAGATTATAAAGCATATTTAAAGATAGCATATACCAAATCCGATATAGATGAAGGCTATGGTGATTATCCGGTCAGATTCGCAAACGATGATGAAAATATCTGGAATGAAGAACTGGGTGCGAACTTTATAGGTAAGGTAAGGGTTATACAAACTAGGAAGTTTTCATAATAAACACATTTTATTATGAAGAATCCTATTTAAAAAAGATCTTTCACTTCATTCAGGATGGCAGATAGAATACTATATAAATTTAATGGAGAAATAAATATGGCAAAATTATCAGGCCTTGAGCCTAAAAAAGTTTTCGAATTCTTTGAATACATAAACTCAGTACCGAGAGGATCGGGAAATACTTCTGCAGTCAGTGAGCTGTGCATGAAGTTTGCTAAAGAGAGAAGCTTGACTGCATTTAAGGATAAATTTAATAATGTGGTTATTTATAAACCTGCAACACCGGGGTACGAAAACAAGCCGGCAGTGATCATTCAGGGTCATCTCGATATGGTCTGTGCCAAGACTGCTGATTGTACTAAAGATATGGCTACTGAAGCTATAGATCTTAATCATGATGACAAATATGTTTTTGCTGACGGGACCACATTAGGCGGTGATGACGGTATAGCAATAGCTTATGCACTGGCTCTGCTTGATTCTGATGATGTTAAGCATCCTGCTTTGGAATGTGTATTTACCATTGATGAAGAAACAGGTATGGATGGTGCCACAGGCATCAATCCTGCACTGATCAGCGGTCGTAAGCTTTTAAATATCGACAGTGAAGTCGAGGGTGTATTTACTTGCGGATGTGCAGGAGGATGCAGACTTGACAGTGAAATACCCGTTGAATTTGAAACAAAGAATGGTGTTTTACTTGATGTTGAGATTTCAGGTTTAAAGGGCGGTCATTCCGGTATAGAGATCGATAAGCAGCCTGCTTCGGCCAATTATCAGATAGGCAGGATCTTAAGAGAATTATACAACAAGGTTGAGTTTAATCTCTGTGATATTTCAGGCGGTAAGTTCGATAATGTAATCTGTGAGAGAGCAAATGCCACAGTTTTAATTGACGAAAAAGATATTGATACAGCTAAAGAGTTTTTGACAAATTATGATAAAATCTTAAAGATTGAGTATTCAAGTGTTAATCCGGATGTTATACTGAAAACTTCTGTAAAGGATACTTTCTCAGAAAATGTTAAAGCACTTGATAATGACTCAACACTTAAGGTATTAAATGCCATAACATTATCATATCAGGGTGTTATAGAGATGAGCATGGAACTTAAGGGTATGGTACAGACATCTCAGAATATCGGTGTGATAAAGTTAGAGGATAATTTGTTTAAGATGGGCTTCCTTGTAAGGTCTTCCATTGAGAGTCAAAAGGAAAGTGCATTAAATAAGATTAAGATTTTAATTGAGCTTTTAGGTGGAAAAATAAAGTTATTCGGCAATTATCCCGGATGGAAGTTTGAGCCTGATTCAACCTTGAGAGATATCTGTGTACAGGCATATAAGGATTCATATGGAAAAGAGCCGATAGTGGATACTATACATGCAGGCCTTGAGTGTGGCATATTTGTTGACAAACTTAAAGGACTTGATGCTATATCTTTCGGTCCCAATATCCTGGATATCCACACACCGAATGAGAGACTTGATATTGCTTCGGTTGAAAGAGTATGGAAAATGCTGTTAATGATCCTTGAAAGATGTTAACACATATTAATATAATTATTGTCATCCTGAAAAAATAACTAAGGATATTATAAAATATGGAGGATGTAATGAAAGTATTATCAAAAATCAAGTATTTGTTACTTACGGTTTTAGTTATCGGACTGCTTTCTGCATGTACAGGACAGGCAGATGTTGACCTTAATAACTATGTAGCTTTTGATTATGACGGCTATGACGGCAGTGGTACTGTTAGACTTTCCGTTGACTACAATAAGCTTCTGACAGATAAGGAAAAGCAGTTAGGTGAGAAGAAGTCCATGGCAGCACTTCGTTTACTTAGGAATGTTGATGTTACTGCCAATAAGACAGAAGGTCTTTCAAACGGTGAAGCTATCACTGTAAAGTGGGGAGAAATCGATACAGAGGCACTCCTTAATGAGGCAGGATTAAAGGTATCTTTCAGTGAGTTTGCATCAACTGTTGAAGGCTTAAAAGAGCTTGAAAAGGTTGATCTTTTTAAAGATATTGAGATAAAGGTAGACGGTAAGGATACTGACGGATATGCATGGTTTTATACATCAAATCTGCCTTCGGAGTACTGGTTTGTAGAGTTTACACTTGAGAAGACAGAAAAGCTTTCAAATGGAGAGAAGGTTAAGGTTACCGTTAGCGATTATGATGGCGGAGATCTTGATAAAAAGCTTGGCGATATCGGTAAAGTAGCCGCAGCTAAGGAGTATTATTATACTATTACCGGTCTTGAGGAATTAGAGCAGTATGATCCATTTAATGGACTTACTGTTAATTTCGAGGGGATCAACGGTGAAGGTACTGTTGATTTTGATAAGGATTCAAGTGTTAATGATTATATTTATATGTTTGAATATGTTCCTGATAAACAGGAAGGTCTTTCAAACGGGGATATTGTTACAATTAATGTTATAAATGATTATGGCAGCTATGACAGTGTAGAAGAGTTTGCTGCCTCGAGAGGACTGAAGTTAAGTGTTACTTCAAAAGAATTTACTGTTGAAGGATTGCTTGAGCCGTTCAGTGATCCTGCTCAGATGGCAGATACAGATCCATTCCTTTTCGATATGTTAAAGATGGAAGATGTCGATGCTATAAAGGCATATTGGGCAAAAGGCGAGGAGAGAAGTGTTGAGCCTGATTCACTGCTTAATATCGAATATTTAGGCACGGTCATCCTTTATCAGAAACCTACCACCTGGTATGAAGAGCATACAGCTATGTACAATATATACAGATGCGATGTTAAGTGCAGCTTTGATGAGCCAAGGTATGTTTACTGGTACAGTTTATATGACGGTATCACCAAGGATGAGGACGGAAAGGTACATATTCCTGAGCCTACCAATCCTTCATCGGATTATACTGTCAGCACATATATGATCTCCGGCGAGGCATTTACTACAGAAGACAGGACTCATTTCTATCTTGGCTACGAAACATATGAAAAGTTAAGAGATAATCATATAAGAAACGAAGAAAATGTTATCTATGATGATGTTGATGCTACAGAAGGCGATCATTTCCAGGGAGTATTTGCAAGTCTTGAATTAACTGATAAAAATGGTGCAACACTTATCGGCAGAAATGATTATACAAATGTGGGCAGCGTTCCTGTATACCATGATGGTACATATACTATAACCGCTAAGCTTGCTGATTTTGGTATCGAGCAGACTAACATTGACGGATTATCTCATTTTGCTATCAGATTCTTTAGCAATTTAAACCAGAAAGATACATTTATAGATATTAACAATATTGATATTTCAGATGTACATGTAGTATGTGACGGTAAAGAAGTAACATTTACACCTGAAAATATGGGCGCTGGTTTCTCACCTGAGGATACAATTTTCTGGTTGTTTGATGATGAAATGGAACTCACCGGAAAGAAAGCTGCTGTAAGGTCTAAGGGCTTTGCATTCAGTGATACTCTTGAGATCACATTTACCGTAACCGGATTACCTGTTATAGAATTACCCAGTAATCCTGCAAAGAACGGTGGAGACAACCAGGGTACAGGAAATATTGATGAAGATCCTGAGAGCGGTAAGAATACAGATAATACAGATGTAACCGATAATACTGACAATACTGACAATATTGATAATACAGATACTGTCGATAATACTGATAATACCGATAATATCGATAATACTGATAATAACAACACCGACAATAAAGATAATACCGATAATGTATCAGAAAACGGTGAGGCAGCTTATAAAGTAGTATTAGAGAGTATTGGTGATGACAGAACTAGAATTATCAAGATAGTTCAGGATTATACACATATGGGCCTGATTAATGCCAGAGACCTGGTTGATGATGTAGCAAACGGTCCTAAGGTAGTACTCCAGACAGATGAAAAAGAATTAGCAGAAGAAATTAAGTCTGTATTTGAAGAGTATGGTGCAGTTGCCATTATAGAATAGTATATCATGGCACGAAGTGCCGGATGAGTTGTAAACGAAAGGCAAAAAAATCAAAATATGAAATGGAAAAAAATATCGCTTGAAACAACTACAGAAGCCGAAGACCTGATATCTGCAGTACTTGATGAAATGGGTATTGAAGGAGTGCAGATAGAAGATAAGATACAGCTCTCGGATGAGGATAAAAAGAGGATGTTTATAGACATTCTACCTGAGCTTCCTCCGGATGACGGTGTGGCTGAACTTAGCTTTTATGTTGATCCTGAGACAGATGCAGAACAGTTAAAGTCAGATTTGCTGGAAAACCTTGAATTTTATAAGGATGAGTACAATCTCGGTTCACTAAAGTTTGAAGTGTCTGAAACTGAAGATAAAGACTGGATAAACAACTGGAAAGAGTTTTTCCATCCCTTCAGATGTTCTGAAAATATCGTGATAAAACCTACATGGTGTTCTGCAGATGAGTTGCCCGATATAAAGGATAATGATACTATCATAGAACTTGATCCGGGTACAGCCTTTGGTACAGGTGCGCACGAGACTACTAAATTGTGCATAGAGGCTCTGAGTAAATACCTTAAACCCGGCGAGAAACTCCTTGATGTAGGCTGCGGAAGCGGTATTTTATCCATCATTGGTATGAAGCTGGGAGCAGAGGCAGCACTTGGTATAGATGTGGATGATAACGCTTCCAGAACATCAGTTGAAAATGCTGAGATCAATGGTATTGATGCTGAGTATTTTTGTGTCAATGGGGACGGTTCTAAAGCAATCAATAACTTAATATCATTGAAAAATGGTGGTATAAAATATTATACCGGCAATGTGCTTGAAGATGAAAATATCTGCAAAATGACCGGCTTTGACAGATTCGATGTTGTAGTTGCAAATATTTTAGCGGATATAATTATACCTCTTTCGTCAGTAACGTCAAAGTATATGAGAAAAGGAGCATTATTCATCAGCTCCGGTATAATAAATACTAAAGAAGAAGCAGTAAGAAAAGCGTTGCTTGAAAATAATTTTGAAATACTTGAAGTAATACATATGAATGATTGGGTTGCGTTTGTTGCGAGGATATAGTAGGTGAAAATTGGGTGAAAAATCAAAGATTTTTCATCCCGGCGGTTTGTGTCGCAGGCGCACAAACCTTGGGACAGCACGCCTGCGGCATGCTGCATATAATGTATCACTTTTACACAGAAAAAAGTAATATTTCAGAAGATACGATCATTATCACAGGTGAAGATGTAAATCATATTAAAAATGTCCTTCGTATGAAGGAAGGTGAAGAAATAATCATCTGTGACAGTGAAGGTACTGACTATCATACAAGGATCAAATCTTTGGACAGAGATGAAGTAATTGCAGAAATACTTAGTTCGGGTATTTCTGAAGCTGAGATGTCTTTTAGGGTTCATCTGTTCCAGGGATTACCCAAAAAGGATAAAATGGAGATGATCATTCAAAAGTCCGTAGAACTCGGAGTACATCAGATCATCCCGGTCATGACAAAGCGTGTGATAGTTAAACTTGACGATAAGAAAAAAGAAGAAACGAAAATAAAGCGTTGGCAGGCTATATCTGAAAGTGCCGCAAAGCAGTCTGGAAGAGGATTAATCCCCAATATTTCAGGATGCTTAAGCTATAAAGAGGCACTAAAACTAGCACAAGATATGGATGTTGTCTTAATACCTTATGAGAATGCGGATAATTCTCATGAAGGTATGAAAGCATCATTTGACTTGATAAAAAATATCCCTGCAGGTAGTGATGTGGCTGTATTTATTGGTCCTGAGGGCGGATTTGAACCGGGCGAAGTAGAAGAAGCAATAAGTTTCGGAGCAAAGCCTATATCGCTCGGAAAACGTATATTACGTACCGAGACTGCAGGTATGATGTTACTTTCTGTAATTGGTTTTGTAAACTCGTAATAAAATAGAATTGGATATTTAGTAAAAATGGAAGCATATTTAGATAATGCAGCAACCACTCGTGTTAGTGAGGCTGCATCAGAGACAGCTTTGAAGATCATGAGGGAGGACTATGGTAATCCTTCGTCAAAGCATATAAAAGGTTTTGAAGCTGAACAATATATAAAAAAATCAGCTGAGATCATAGCAAATACTTTAAAGTGCCAGCCTAAAGAAATCATATTTACTTCGGGTGGTACAGAGTCAAACAATATGGCTCTCTGTGGTGCGGCATTAGCTATGAAAAGAAGCGGAAACAAGATAATTTCATCATGTTTTGAGCATGCATCTGTGTATTCACCGCTTATTTCGTTAAAGGATTTTGATTTTAATGTTGAATTTGCTCCCGTGGATGAGATGGGGCATATAAAGCTTGATGAACTGCTAAACATGATAGATGACCAAACTACTCTGGTTTCTATCATGTATGTAAATAATGAAGTAGGTGCAGTGCAGAATATAGCTGAGATTTCCAAGGCTGTAAAGGCAAAGAAAAGTGATATCGTTTTTCATGTGGATGCTATACAGGCCTACGGAAAATACAGGATAAATCCTAAAAAGGAAGGTATCGACCTGCTCTCTGTCAGCGGCCATAAGATACATGCACCAAAGGGAAGCGGCTTTTTATATGCTGATGAGAAAATAAAGCTTCGTCCGTTAATATATGGCGGCGGACAGCAGAAAAACCGTCGTTCAGGTACTGAAAATGTGCCTGCTATTGCAGGACTTGGTGAAGCTGCAAGAGAAGCTTACGAAGATTTTGATCAGAAAATTGATCATATTTACAGTCTGAAAAAACATTTTGCTGAAAGAATAAATGAGGTTCAGGGAACACATTTAAATGCTATACCTAAAACAGTAAATGGAAACAGTTGTGATTTGGATATAAATGCAACAGCACCACATATTGTAAGTGTGAGCTTTGATAAGATAAAAGCCGAAGTACTTTTACATGCTCTGGAGGAAAAGGGTGTATACGTTTCATCAGGTTCAGCATGTTCATCAAATCATCCGGGTATCAGCAGTACTTTACAGGCTATTGGAGTAAAGAAAGAATTGCTTGATTCAACATTGAGATTCAGTTTTTCAAGATATACCACTATGGATGAGATTGATTATTGCATTGATGTTTTGAAAGAGCTTGTTCCTATTTATTCAAAATATACAAGGAAGTAATATATATTGTCATCCTAAACAGCGCGAAGGATCTTGATATTTTCAATGCTTAAAAACGTTATAAGAAATAAGGAGTTTATAAATGAAATACAAGGCATTTTTGATAAAATATGCGGAAATAGGTATCAAAGGCAAAAACAGATATGTCTTTGAAGATGCTTTATGTGACCGTGTAGCAGAAAAACTTGCTAAGGTTGCAGACGGTTTCGAAGTAGTACGTGAACAGGGAAGACTTAAAGTAAACTGTCCCGATGTTTATGATTATGACGAAGCCATCGAACAGATGAAAAAGGTTTTTGGTGTCTATGAGATATGTCCGGCGTATGTTATAGAGGATGCATCCTGGGACAGCCTGACCAAGGGTGTTGGTGAGTATGTAGGAGAAAGATATCGAAATACACCTCATACATTTAAGGTTGAAGCCCGCAGATCCGATAAATCATATCCCATAACTTCACCCCAGATATGTGCAGATATGGGAGAGTATATCTTAAATAATTTCTCTGAATTTAAGGTTAATGTACATAATCCCGAGATACTTTTATATGTTGAGATCAGAAACTATGCTTATGTATATTCGGATAAAGTAAAAGGTTTGGGCGGTATGCCTGTCGGTGCAAACGGACATGCCATGCTGCTTCTGTCAGGCGGTATTGACAGTCCTGTAGCTGGATATATGGTATCAAAGCGCGGTGTTACCATCGACGCTGTATATTTCCATGCTCCGCCTTATACTTCTGAGAGGGCAAAGCAGAAGGTAGTGGACCTTGCCAGGCTGATCAGCGTATATACCGGTCCCATAAGACTTCATGTAGTAAACTTTACTGATATACAGCTTGCCATTATTGATAAATGTCCCAGAGATGAGCTGACGATCATTATGAGACGTTATATGATGCGTATAGCCGAACATTTTGCATATGAAAAGAAATGCCAGGCTCTTATCACAGGCGAATCCATAGGTCAGGTGGCAAGCCAGACTCCTCAGAGCCTGATTGCTACAAATGCGGTATGTACTTTGCCTGTTTACAGGCCTCTTATAGCATTTGACAAGCAGGATATTGTGGATATAGCTGAAAAAATCAATACTTATGAGACTTCGATACAGCCTTATGAGGACTGTTGTACCATTTTCGTGGCTAAACATCCCGTAACAAAGCCGTATCTGAATATTATTGAGAGATCTGAGAAGAAACTGACCGGTACGATAGAAGCATTGGTTGAAAAGGCTATAAACGAGACTGAGATTATTGAAGTAAGTGAATGATCATAAAAGAAAACGGCAGCTTAGTGCTGCCGTAGACTTTTTTGTTTAATTCAATTGTTAAGCCACGATGTAAGGCTTTAAGCTCTCGATGATCTCGTCGAACTGATCCTCTGAATGTATATTGAGTTCTATAGGCTTTGAAAGATCAAGTGAGAAGATACCCATGATAGACTTAGCATCAATTACATATCTTCCTGAAACAAGATCGAAATCAGACTCGTACTTTGAAACTGTGTTTACAAATGACTTAACTGCATCGATTGAACTTAAACTGATTTTAACTGATTTCATTTTCATTCTCCTTTCTTTAGGAAACCCTGTTTTTGTTTCCTTCTGTGCTATAGTATAACTTGACTTTGTGCTAATGTCAACACTTAGATTTGCCAAAATTTAAGGTTTTTTTAGGAGATGTCTTATCAATTATTTAGTTTTATGATGAATGAGCAGAAAAATCTTTTGTGCATTTTATACAATTAGGGGCATAAAATATAATTTTCTCGTTCAATATGAATACATTTAGCAGTAAAAATGGAGGTTTTATGACTCATAAAGCGGCTCTATTGTCTTTGGGATGTAAAGTTAACTCCTATGAGACTGAGCGAATAAGAGAAGATTTAGTTGAAAAAGGCTTTGAAATAGTTGATTTTGATGAAATAGCAGATGTATATATCATAAATACATGTTCTGTCACCAATATAGCTGACAGAAAATCCAGACAGATGCTGCACAGGGCAAAAAGTCTGAATCCTGAAGCTGTTATTGTTGCTACGGGCTGTTATGTTCAGACCGAAAAGGATAAGGATAAGCTGAACGAGGTGGCAGACATCCTGATCGGAAACAATCATAAGGGTGAGATAGCTGATGCAATATTACAGTTTTTTACTGATGTATCTGCTAATAAAGTAACGGATAATACAAATACTGATTCTGATATTGAAAATGACAATGTTATCGGTAATGAAAAATATCTGGAAGATATAGCTTGTGAAAAGCAGGTTGAAAGCTTCTCTATCAACGATTATCCGGAAAGAAGCCGTGCATTTGTAAGGATTGAGGACGGATGTAATCAGTTTTGCTCGTACTGCATAATACCATATGCAAGAGGCAGAGTACGTTCAAGAGATGAAGCGGATATACTTGACGAAGTAAGAGCCCTGGCAGGAAAAGGCTTTAAAGAAGTAGTGCTTACAGGAATACATATATCATCTTACGGCTTGGATAACTACGAAAAATTCATGAAGAATGTGTCTATCATAGAATTTAACAGTGCACCTTTGCTTAGTTTAATTAAGAAAATATCTGAAGTTAAGGGCATAGAAAGGATAAGACTTGGTTCACTGGAGCCCAGGATCATCACAAAGGAGTTTGCTTTAGCACTAAAGGAAATACCTTCGGTTTGTCCGCATTTTCATCTGTCACTCCAAAGCGGCTGCGATACGGTGCTTAAGAGGATGAACCGCCATTATACTATGCAGGAATTTCTTGATAAATGTACCATCCTGCGTGAAGTATTCGACAGACCGGCTATTACTACCGATGTTATAGTCGGTTTCCCCGGAGAGACGGAGGAAGAGTTTAAAGAATCTTATGATAAGTGCAAAGAGGCAGCATTTGCCAAGATGCATATCTTTAAATACTCAAGACGACGCGGAACGGTAGCTGACAGGATGCCCGGACAGCTCACCGAAAAGGTAAAGCATGAACGAAGTGTTAGCCTTCAGCAACTCGATGATGCAATGAGAGATACCTATAACGGATCATTTATAGGTGAGACAGTAAAGATACTGGTGGAGGAAATCGTCGAAGAAAGCAGTGAAATCTATGCTTTAGGCCTCACAGAGAGGTATGTTCAGGTGAAATGTTCGATTGGGGCTCTGAGTGTGTCAAAGAGAAACGTCCCCAATGACACACCTGAGATGTGTCAAAGAGAACCGTCCATAGTGACACACCGAGTGGAATGTCCCAATGTAAACCAATATATTAACCAGATTCTCTCCGTCAGGATTGAAAGTATATTAAAAGATGGCATTCTTTTGGGAAAAGTACAAAAAAACACTTGAAATACTTAGGATTCTAGGTTATAATGAAGTGATACAAAAAAAGGCACGTGCACGCCTGTAAAAGATGCGCAGAAATGGGGTTTTTACAAATGGAACAAAGAGGAGATACACAGTACTTCAGACCGGTCAATGACAGCGCTAATCTCGTTAAGGACACTATTGAGGATGTATATACCGCGCTTACTCAGAAGGGCTACAACCCTGTAAGCCAGATCGTTGGTTACATCATGTCGGGTGATCCTACCTATATCACCAGCCATAACGGTGCCAGGAGCCAGATTATGCGTGTTGAGCGTGATGAGATCATCGAGGAGCTCTTAAAGGAGTACATCGATATCAATTTCAGGTAATAGGATATATATGAGTAGGATAATTGGACTTGATTTTGGTGCCATGACCTGTGGCGTGGCTATCAGTGATGAGCTTTTGATCACTGCACAGCCCAAAGAGACCATCAGAAGGACTCATGAGACCAAACTTAGAAAGACTCTGGCTCGTATCGAAGAGCTGATAGCTGAGTACGGAGTTGATAAAATAGTGCTCGGCCTCCCCAAAAAGCTGGATAACACCGAGGGAGAAAGAGCAGAAAAATGCAGGGAGTTTGCGGCTGCTCTTGAGAGAAGGACAGGACTCTCTGTGATTTTATGGGATGAAAGACTTACAACTGTAGAGGCATCCCGTGTTTTGGACGATGTAGGATACGGTTATGTTAAAAAAGGCGAAGTTATAGACAAGCTCGCTGCAGTCATCATACTGCAGAGCTATCTTAACTATTTGTCTAATACAAAATAACCGGATATACAGGATAGGATCATAAGATGGAAGATAATAAGGATGCTAAACTTATAAAGTTTACGACCGATGATGGAAACGTCATCAATCTTTATGCTATAGCTGATACTAAGCTTAACGGCAAAAACTATATACTGGTGACAGACAGCGAAGACGATATGGAGGCTAATGCCTATATATTAAAGGAGCTGGCTTCGGATAACAAAGAAGTAGCTTATGCACTGGTAGATGACAAGAAAGAACTTGATGCAGTCGGTGAAATCTTTAACGAGCTGCTTGATGATGTTGATATTGTCGATGATGTCGATGAAACTAAATAATCGTGGAGAATAGATTTTGAGTAAGAAAGAAACAGAAATAATAGAAGAGCCGGAGCTCCCTTCAGTCAAGGTTATACCTTTAGGCGGTCTGGAGCAGATAGGTATGAATATCACAGCCTTTGAATATGATGATTCCATCATAGTAGTGGACTGTGGTATTGCATTTCCTGAGGATGATATGCTGGGTATAGACCTGGTCATCCCGGATGTATCGTATCTGAAGGATAATATAGATAAAGTAAAGGGCTTTTTCATAACTCACGGACATGAGGATCATATTGGTGCACTGCCTTATGTACTTAAGGATATATGTGTACCCGTATATGCTACATGTCTTACTACTGCGCTTATAGAAAATAAGCTCAGAGAGCATGAGATGCCCAAGAAAGTTAAGATAAAGACCGTGAAATACGGTCAGAGCGTTAATGCCGGTGATTTCAGGGTTGAATTTATCAGGACCAATCACAGTATAGCTGATGCAGCAGCACTGGCTATCTTTTCACCTGCAGGTGTTATAGTTCATACAGGTGACTTTAAAGTGGATTATACTCCGGTATACGGAGAGACCATAGATCTGCCCCGTCTAGCAGAGCTCGGGAAAAAGGGCGTTCTTGCTCTTATGTGCGACAGTACCAATGTACTTCGTCCCGGATATACGATGTCTGAAAAGACAGTGGGCAAGACATTTGATACCATATTCATGGAGAACAGTGACCGCAGGATCATAGTGGCTACCTTCTCGACCAATGTCGACCGTGTACAGCAGATCATTAATTCGGCTGAGAAATACGGCAGAAAAGTGGTAGTTGAAGGCAGGAGCATGGTAAACGTTATCTCTACTGCCTGCGAGCTTGGATATATTACTGTTAAAGAGGGTACTATCATTCCTATAGAGCAGATGAAGAGCTATAAGGATGAAAAGACTGTACTGATCACTACAGGCAGCCAGGGAGAAGCCATGGCAGCTCTTTCCAGGATGGCGGCCAATATTCATAAAAAGGTGACCATCAAGCCCGGAGATGTAGTAATATTCAGTTCTTCAGCCATCCCCGGTAATGAAAAGAATATTTTCAAGGTTATCAACGAACTGAGCATGATCGGAGCAAAGGTTATATTCCAGGATGCTCATGTATCCGGACATGCCTGCCAGGAGGAGATAAAGCTTATTTACTCACTGGTTAAGCCCAAGTATGCCATACCTGTTCACGGTGAGTACAGATTCCTCACCGCACATAAGGAGTTGGCTGTAAATATGGGTGTTGAGAAGGATAATGTATTTATCCTCTCATCGGGCGATGTTTTGGAGCTTAATGAAGAAAAAGGTGTCCTGACCGACAAGGTTAAGGTCGGTGCCGTTATGGTAGACGGTCTTGGTGTCGGAGATGTAGGAAATATCGTACTTCGTGACAGACAGCAGTTGTCTGAGAGCGGACTTATTGTAGTATCTCTTACATTTGATTCCGCTACCGGTGAGGTACTGGCCGGTCCCGATATTTCTTCAAGAGGTTTTGTATATGTCAAGGAGGCCGAGGAACTTATAGAGGCTCTTGAGGGTGAGGTTATAGCTACTTTGGATCTTATCAGATCCAGGGAGATAACCGATCAAAATAAGATGAAATCACTGATCAGGGACGATCTTGCTGATTTCCTGTGGAAGAGGATGAAGAGAAGACCTATCATCCTTCCGGTATTTATGGAGGTCTAAAATGAGCAGATATGTAAATGCGAAGGGTACCGGCAGGTCCTCAGGTACCAGAGTACTTCTTCGTATGACCGGCGGTTTTTTGTCCGTCTGTCTCAATGTTGTGATATATGTAGTCCTGATTTACTTTTTGATCAAGGCTGTTAATATATCATATGATTACGCATATAGGATTTTTGGTGATGTTGCCGTAGAGGAGGCTCCCGGCAGGGATGTGAAGATCCAGATACTTAAGGGTGAGTCCACTATGAACATTGCCACAAAGCTTGAGACCAATAAGTTGGTTTCCGATAAGTATTCTTTCTTCATCAAGGTTCAGCTTGGAAATCTGGCATCGGGTAGTAAGGATGAAAACAGTTCAAAGAAAAAGTACGATATAAAGGGTGGTACCTATGTATTGAACACTTCGATGAACTACGATGAGATCCTGGCCATGATATGTGATGCCAAGAATTCGATAGAGGGAGAAGTTACCGTAGAAGATGCTGAGGCTTCACCATGATTGTTAATGAACATATTGAAGGATATATAGATTCTTTGATACCGGATTTGCCGGATGATTTAAGAGATTTAGAAGAGTGGGCACTCGCAAACGGGGTGCCCATAATAAGAAAATCCATGCAGCAGTTTCTTAAAGTGATTTTGTTGGAAAGGAATCCATTGAAAATCCTTGAGATTGGCACTGCCATTGGGTTTTCAACTTTGTTTTTGGAGCGTTTTTCCAGGCCTGAAACAGAGATAACAACTATAGAAAAAGTCGAAATGAGACTAAAAGATGCCAGAAAAAACCTTGCCGGTCACGATCGGATAAGGTTGATCGAAGGCGATGCTTTAACGGTACTTGATAATATGGTTCTGAATCATACCGAAAGATATGATTTTATTTTTTTAGATGCTGCTAAGGGTCAGTATCCTGAGTTCTTAAAGCCCATAAAGACATTGCTTAATCCCGGCGGGATGCTGGTTACGGATAATGTACTTCTTGAGGGCAGTATCGCAGAGTCCAAGTTTTCCATAGAGAGACGTGACCGGACGATACATAAGAGGATGAGGGAGTACTTATATGAACTTACTCATTCGGATGATTTTGAGACAGTGATATTACCTGTTGGGGACGGTGTTGCAGTTTCAATAAATAAGGAGAAATAGTTTGAGAAAGCCTGAATTACTTATGCCGGCGGGGAGCCTGGATGTTTTGAAAACAGCTTTTAGATTCGGTGCCGATGCTGTTTATGTCGGAGGAGATATGTTTTCTCTGAGGGCAAAGGCTCATAACTTCTCGGATGATGAGTTAAAGGAAGCTGTTGAATACGCACATAGTATAAATAAAAAAATATATGTGACTGTTAACATCACGGCTCATAATAATGATCTTGATGGTCTTAAGGATTATCTGGCATTTCTTGGAATGATAAAACCCGATGGTTTTATCATAAGTGATCCCGGTGTATTTGAACTGGCAAAGGAATACGCTCCCGATGTAGAGAGGCATATAAGTACACAGGCCAATAACGTAAACTACCAGACCTTTAAGTTCTGGTATAACCAGGGTGCAAAGCGCATCGTTTCTGCTAGGGAGCTGACACTTGCTGAAATTAAAGAGATAAGGCAAAACATTCCGGATGACTGTGAGATAGAGAGCTTTATCCATGGTGCGATGTGTATTTCTTACTCCGGCAGATGCTTGCTCAGTAATTATCTGACAGGCAGGGATGCTAACCTCGGTGAATGCACTCATCCGTGCAGATGGAAATATTATATCAGTGAAGAAACCAGACCGGGTGAGTATTTCCCGATAGAAGAAAATGAGAGAGGTACATATATTTTTAATTCCAAGGACCTCTGCATGATAGACCATATCCCTGAGATAGTGGATGCCGGTATAGATTCTTTAAAGATCGAAGGCAGGATGAAGACAGCTCTCTATGTTGCAACCATAGCGAGAGCATACAGAAATGCGATAGATACATATTTTGAGAATCCTGAAGAGTATAAAGCAAATGTCCCCACGTATCTTGAAGAGATCGCTAAGTGTACCAACAGGATGTTTACCACAGGCTTTTATTTCGGTAAACCTACCGCTGAGTCCATGGTATACGGTGAAAGCACTTATGTAAAGGATTTCGTGTATCTGGGGACACTGATAAATGTACAGACTGAACATTCCCTTGATATAAGCACAAAATGTGAACTGATACAAAAAAACAAATTCTGTGTAGGTGATGAGATAGAACTTTTATCACCCGGCAGTCTTGATATAAAGACATGCAAAGTACTTAAGATCACTGACAGTGATGGCAATGATATGGAGAGCTGTCCGCACGCTTCACAAAGGATATTTGTTTATCTGGATATAGAAGCGGAACCAGGAGATTTACTTAGACGAGGACCCATTATGTAAAAAATGTGTCAAACGGTAACTATTGACACATATAAGAGGTATTGTAGATGCAGCAATTATCAAGGTTGATACTGAAAAATTTAGCAGCAGATGAACTGACATATTCAAGAGGTATTTATCTGTACAGAAATGGACAGGTAAAGAGTATTACATGCCTTAAAACCGGTCAGATGCGTATCGTTGTTAATGATGTGTTTGACTATACAGTGATAATAGATGACAAAGAAAAAGATAATGAGGATGACGATGCAGTTATCAGATTTTCGTATAGCTGTAACTGCGCTTCGTCGCTCAAGGATAAAGAAAGTGGGGCCTGCAAACATGTTATAGCCGGCCTTTTTGCTATTTTAAAGACACAGGAAAAAGAAAAACTGATGAAGCAGCCCACACCCGAAGACAGGCGTGCCTGCTCAGTTCTTGACTTTTTCCAGGCACAGGAAGACCTTGATTTTGCTAAAAATGTATTTCATATCGAGCCTATAATTACGGTACCAGAGATCATGAGCAAGGCTGATTCAAATGCCTATCTGTCGATTAAGGCAGGCCGTGAAAAGCTATATAAGGTACAGACTTTAAAGAAGTTTATCTTTGATTACGTAAAGCAGACCGATATTACTCTCGGAAAGGATTTTTCTTTCGTTTTCAGAGAGTGCGAATTTGACAGGTCTTCCCAGAATATACTTGATTTCATACTTGAGATGTACCAGATATTCGGTATGGATGAGAGCCTGGACAGTAAAAAGTTCTTCTATAAATCAACACTTACCATCAATCAGACATTACTTAAGAAACTGCTGCTGATACTCGGCAGAAACACCTTTACGCTCAATCTGTACGGAAAAGTATATGAAAACGTAAGAGTGTTTAAGGAAAATCCCAATATTAAATATGATCTTGATATAGTTGAAGATACCATTATGTTTGACTACCGTGACAAGGAAGCTGTGCTCCCTCTTTCTAAAAACGGTGATCTGATCTACTATAATGGTGCTGTTTTTATGCCCACACCTCAGTTTAAGCGTAATTATGCTCCGTTTTTTAATGCTCTGGGTGCAGATAAGCCTGCATTGCTCTTTAGAGGTGAAAACAAGCAGCGTTTTCTTGAAGAAGTACTGCCTAAGATCGGTGACAGCATGGATATAGATATCCCCGAGGAGCTTCAGGACAGATATATCAGTCCCGAATTACATGCGTCTGTATACTTTGACAGGTATAACAACGGTATTAAGGCAGATCTGCATTTCATATATGACAAATTTGAATTTTCAAGCTTTGAGAATCCTGATTCCGACTATTATATCATTATCAGACAGAAGGATAAGGAAGACAAGCTCCGCAATATACTTGAAAACTACGGTTTTGAGCCCAGGAGTAATTTCTATCTGTTAAAGTCTGAGTCGGCTATATATGATTTCCTGCTCAGTGAAAAGACAGACCTGCTAGAGCAGGCTGAAGTATACTATTCAGAGGACTTTAAGAAACTTAAGGTTCGTACAGGCGGCAACTTTAATATAGGCCTCAGAGTCAGCAGTAAGATGGACCTGCTCGAGATGAACTTCGATTTCGAGAATATGTCTAATGACGAGCTTAAAGCTCTTTTCAGAGCTCTTAAGGTACGTAAGAAATATTACAGAATGTATGACGGCAGCTTCATAAACCTTGAAGATGGGGATATGGAGAGGCTCTCCGATATATTGGATAATCTGGGTGTTACCTCGAAGAATATCGATGACACCGGTATCCTGCTGCCTAAGAGCAATGCATTTTATCTTGACGATGCGCTTGAAAAGAGCGGTTTTAAGGTAAATAAAAACAAAGAGTTTAAGGAACTCATCGAGAGGATAACCAAGGCAACTGAGACGGATTATGATCTGCCTCAGGGTATAAATGCGACTTTACGAGGCTACCAGACTACGGGCTATAAGTGGATGATGACTCTGGCTGCAAACAGTCTGGGCGGAATACTTGCCGATGATATGGGTCTTGGTAAGACTCTGCAGGCTATATGCTATATAACAGGCAAGAAGCAGAGACAGGAAGAGGAGCACAACCAGTTCCTGATAGTATGTCCGAGCTCCATCATATATAACTGGATGGATGAGATTAACAACTTTGCTCCTGACCTTAAATGCCAGGTTGTAGCCGGTAATCCCAACGAAAGATATCATATGATAGAAAACAGCGGTGAGTACGATATACTTATCACTTCGTATCCGCTGATCAGACGTGATGTTCAGTATTACAAGAAGATAATATTTAATACCATATTCCTGGATGAGGCTCAGTTTATCAAAAATGCCG
This sequence comes from Lachnospiraceae bacterium, assembly GCA_016287095.1. Taxonomy (GTDB): domain Bacteria; phylum Bacillota; class Clostridia; order Lachnospirales; family Lachnospiraceae; genus RUG11977. Next base: position 30,277 of record JAEEVK010000005.1, on the reverse strand, counting down.
CATCCTTGAATGCTCAATGTGTAAAACAGCTTAAGGCTGACCATAGATTTGCGCTTACAGGTACTCCTATAGAAAACTCATTATCGGAGCTTTGGTCATTGTTTGATTATATTATGCCAAACTTCCTTATGACTCACTCAAGGTTTACCGTAAGATATGAAAAGCCCATCATCAACGGTGATGAAAAGGCCATATCCGATCTTAATTCACGTATCAGACCTTTCATCCTTCGAAGGATGAAGAAGGATGTGCTTAACGACTTACCTGATAAGCTCGAGGAAAAGATGCTGACAGATATGACGGACGAGCAGCGTAAGGTATACCTTGCGTATATGAACGAACTTAAGACTGATATATTTGGAGAGATCCAGGAGAACGGTTTAGAGAAAAGCAGGATCAAGATACTTGCGGCACTTACCAGGCTGCGTCAGATATGCTGTCATCCCTCTACATTTTTATCTAACTATAAGGGTGGAAGCGGTAAGCTTGATCTGCTCCTGCAGCAGATAACCAATGCTATAGCAAACGGACACAGAACCATCGTATTCTCGCAGTTTACCGGTATGCTGGATATCATAAAGCAGGAGTTTGAAGCAAAAGAGATAGAGTTCTTCTATCTGGATGGTGCTACTCCTCCCAAAGAGAGACTTGAGATGGCGAAGGAATTTAATGACGGAAAAGGTCAGGTATTCCTTATATCACTGAAAGCCGGCGGTACAGGTCTTAACCTGATCGGTGCGGATACCGTCATACATTATGATCCCTGGTGGAACCCGGCTGTAGAGGAGCAGGCTACAGACAGAGCATACCGTATAGGTCAGACCAACGATGTATATGTATTGAAACTGCTCACCCGCGGTACCATTGAGGAAAAGATTTACAAATTACAGCAAAAGAAAAAAGAGCTCCTCGACTCAGTCATTACCGCAAACGGAGTGTTTATCGATACATTGACCAAGGAAGAGCTCGAAGATATCTTCTCGTATAATTAAGACTCCTCAGAAGTTCCTTCAAGACGGTTGAATACCATGTCGTATCCGTCGTTACCATAGTTGAGGGAACGGTTTACACGGCTGATGGTAGCGGTAGAAGCACCGGTCTTTTCAGCAATCTCAAGATAGGTTTTGCCGGAGCGGAGCATCTTAGCTACTTCAAAGCGCTGGGAAAGTGAAAGGATCTCATTAATGGTGCAGACATCCTCAAAGAATGTGTAGCATTCTTCCTTGGACTTAAGGGTAAGGATACCATCAAACAGGTAATCAACAGCGTCGGTATGTAATTTGTTATTCATATTAATTTCATCCTTTAAAATTTTAATTTTTTTACACTATACAATTTTATCACTTTAAATAAGTAAAGTCAACTATTTTTTTAATAAAGGAATCAGATATGTCAACTTTAAAAAAAGGCCTGGATTATGAGGGCAAGGTAATAAAATCAATTTATCCGAACAAAGGTATAGTCGAATGTGAGGGTGAAAAGATAGCAGTAAAGAATGTTTTGGAGGGACAGAAGGTTTCTTTCAGACTTTCTAAAGTAAGAAACGGAAGACATGAAGGAAAACTCATTGATGTCATCGAAAGATCCCCAATAGAGACACAGGAGCCTTTTTGTCCGCATTTCGAATTCTGCGGAGGCTGTACATATCAGCGCTTATCATATGAAGATCTGTTGAATATGAAAGCAGATCAGGTAAAAACCATACTGGATGAAGCAATAAACGGACAGTATGACTATGAATTTATGGGTATAGCTGCCAGTCCCAACGAAAAAGCATATCGAAACAAGATGGAGTTTTCCTTCGGAGATTCGTGTAAGGACGGAGAGCTTACCCTTGGACTGCATAAAGCCGGCAGCTTCTATGATATACTTCAGATCACTGACTGTAAGATAACAAACGATGATTATAACATCATAGTCAGATTCACTATAGAGCTTTGCAGGGAATGGGGACTAACATATTGTCATAAGATGTCCCATGAAGGTTATCTCAGGCATTTGCTCATAAGAAGGGCTGCTACGACAGGGGAAATACTTGTAAACATAGTAACTACTTCCCAGTGGGCATCAAAAACAAAAGAGATACTTGATGATGAGGAGCATTTCCTTAAAGAATACACGGACGGACTGCTTGCACTCAATCTTAACGGCAGTATCGTTGGTATACTTCACAGTATAAACGATGATCCTGCTGATGCAGTAAAAGCAGATAAAACCCTTATTTTACATGGCAAGGATTTCTTTTTTGAAGAGATACTCGGACAGATATTTAAGATTACAACCTTCAGCTTTTTCCAGACAAACTCTTTTGGTGCTGAAGTACTTTACAAGATAGTTCGTGACTTTGTCGGTGATACAAAGGATAAGGATGTGTTTGACCTGTATTCCGGTACGGGTACCATAGCACAGATACTTGCACCTGTTGCCAAAAGCGTTACAGGAGTTGAGATAGTACCGGAGGCAGTGGAGTCGGCCAAGATGAATGCTGCGCTTAACCTGCTTTCAAACTGTGAGTTTATCTGCGGAGATGTGTTAAAGGTACTCGATGATCTCAAAACCAAGCCTGATCTGATAGTGCTCGATCCTCCGAGAGAAGGCATACATCCCAAAGCTCTCACAAAGATCATAAACTATGGTGTTGATACCATTGTTTATGTATCGTGTAAGCCCACAAGTCTTGCCCGAGATCTGGAAATGCTTAACGCTAACGGCTATAGGGTAGTAAAGGCTAAATGTTGTGATATGTTCCCCTGGACAGTACATGTTGAAACTGTTGTGCAGCTTAAGCGCAGCTAAAACTGTGTTTAGAAAGACATAAAGTTTTGGAGGGCGATTTATGTTACAATTTATCATAGATTACCAACTTGATATAATGTTTGCGCTGATATGCATATGCGGATTTTCAGCTTTCTGCGTATGCGTGACTACTACGCTCTCAAAAAGGAGAAAGATTTCTCTTGTCCTGATCGAACTGACTGTTGTATTCATGCTCGTTTTTGACCGGTACAACTATATATTTATGGGTGATTCAAGTGAATTGGGTTACTATATGATACGTATCAGTAACTTTGTATTATTTTTCACAACCATCTTTGTATTGGGTGTATTCAACTTATATCTGAAAGACTTATTCTATATTAATGAAGAAGACGGAAAGACATCAAAACTCCTGCTGTTAACCGATATTCTTGTTGCTGTGGGTATTGGTTTGCTTATTATTTCTCAATTTACAGATTTGTATTATTATTTTGATGAATCAAATAATTACTATAGATCGTCCGTATATTTCATCAGTTATATTTTCCCGTTACTGACTATTATTATTGAACTGATAGTCATAATTAAAAACAGGAAAAAGATATCTAAAAAGATCTGCTTTTCACTGATTCTTTTTATTGTAGGCCCGGTAATAGCTTCACTTATCCAGCTTTTTGTATACGGATTATCGATTACTTCGATTTTTGTAGCTGTTCTGGCTATTGTACTGTTCTTATTTGCACTAATGGATCTTAATGAGACAGTTAGCCGTGCCAATGAAAAAGAGATACAGTATCTGAAAAACTCCCAAAAGAGTACGCAGCGTCTGTTTGAACAGACGGCTACAGCCCTTGTAAACTCGATCGATGCAAAGGATAAGTATACACACGGACATTCATCACGAGTGGCTGAGTATTCCAGAAAGATTGCAGAGATGAGCGGCAAGAGTGAGAAGGAATGCTATGAAGTATATTATGCAGCTCTTCTTCATGATGTTGGAAAGATCGGTATAAAGGATTCTATTATAAATAAAGTCGGACGTCTGGATGATAATGAATATGAACAGATAAAGAGGCATCCCGAGATAGGTCAGGGCATACTTTCAGGTATCAGTGAGTTCCAATATTTAAGTATAGGTGCAAACTACCATCATGAAAGATATGACGGTAAGGGTTATCCGGAAAAGCTTAAAGGTGAGGATATCCCTGAGATAGCCAGGATTGTGGCTGTAGCCGATGCTTATGATGCTATGTCATCAAAGAGAAGCTACAGGGATCCCATACCTCAGCAGAAGATACGTGAGGAATTTGTAAAGGGCTCAGGTACTCAGTTCGATCCTAAGTTTGCAAAGATCATGATACACCTGATCGATCTCGATGAAGAATACGAGATGCAGGAAAAGGAAGAAATAAAAGAACTTTCAGGCAGAAGAGAACTTATATGTAAGGAATACAGAAGCGAGATATCAGAAGGTATCTTACTTCTTGAAAACATTACAACCATACATCTTAACAGTTCACCCAAGGTTAGTGAGACAGGTGTGGTAGGAATGCCTTCGATAGTATTGTTTGATTCGCTTGACGGTCGCGTATATACCGATGAGAAGATGAAGAAGGATATGAACTACACCGAATACGGGGAGATACGTTTCGATGGAAAGACAGTGCTTGATGCTGCCCGCAAGATGAAGGTAGAAGAAAAGGAAAATGCAGATGTGGGCAAACTGCTTAACAAACCTAATGAGAAAGGCTATATCATCGAAGGAGTTAAGATTTCCGATCATGTTTTAATCAGGATCATGAGTCCTGAGCATACAACAGAGATCACGGTGGCTTTGCCTGACAGCACCAGATACTGTTATGTGGGTCTAACAGGTGAATACTGTGATATAAGCGATGTTGTGATCAATAAGGATGATAAGGCTGTAAGTGAGGACTATATAACACGTATTGCTGAAAAGGTAAGCTTTATCAACGGACCGGAAGGTGATGTACCCAATGTTCAGGTAGACGGATACAGAACTGCATCTACTATCGGTATACCTATCAACGACGGCATGTGTGTAGCTTTTCATGGCATGAGCCTGCCTACAGCAAGGCTGGTATGGCATACACCGTTTATCGTATTATTCTATGCCGATGATGGAAAGGTTAACGGTGTAAACTACAGGGAATTTGCTCTTATCAGGCTTGACGGGGAAAATTGGGAAACCGGTGGATTTGCCGAGAATAAGATAATAGTTAACAAGGCAGAGGCGTTCAGCGGATGGGATGAATGGAGAGCGTTTAACAGAAACGGCTTTGATTCAACCGTCAGATTTGAAAAAAAGGAAAGTACGGTTACTACTTATACCGATAATGACGGAATTTTTATTAAAAATATTACGAAAGTAAACGGAAAAGCCGATATAATATATATGGCACTGACCGGCGATCAGGTAGCCATAACCAATATAAAACTTACCGGTGCAGAGTTGTTTGAACGAATGATGGCCGGTGAAAATATAAATGAAATACATGAAAATGCCATAGAAAAGGTCAGATCCTCAATAGTTAAGGTATACAGAAACGGAAAGGGTGAAGACGAGGCTCTTGCCATGACAGAGAGACTGTCTGCTACAAGCGGTCTGGAAAAGAAGGCTAAGCTTCACCTTAGATTGCTTGCAGAAGAGCTTATGGGTATGGTAAAGACTGTTGCAGGCGATGTAAATGCCGAGTATTATCTTGAGGTTTCTGGCAGGGATTATGAACTTCATTTGAACTCCGAAATTGAAATTACTCCGGAAATGAAGGAACAGTTAACTGCTAAAAAGTCCAGGGATAATTCTGATTCCAAGGGATTTATGAGCAGGTTAAGAGGCATGATAGCTTCAGTGCTTGTTTCCAAAAATGAAAATGAATTTTCATGGAATATGGAAGAATACAGGACAGAAGTTAAACGCAGGATGGATCAGAATGATAAGAAGTCTGCAAATGCTTGTGACGAACTTGAAAAATCAATCCTTGCTAACATTGCGGATGATGTAAGCGTTAAGGTTAACGGAAATAATGTTGAGATCGTAGTTTATCGTAAATTCTAAAAAATTGTCATTCCGGGATAAATTGCTCCTTTCGGGAGTATCCGGTGATAGAGCGACCGTCTTTTAGCCGTTTTTAAAAGATATATTTTTTTACATCATCTTATAGAAAATCTCTTGTATATTAGGAGTATGTGGAAATGAAGAAACTGAAAAAAGCTGACTATATAATTATATTTGTATTGGTAATTATAGTCGGCCTTATCGTCTTTGTTAATATTTTAGGAAATGATACTGATGAAAATCAGGGTACTGGAACTGAAAATATCGCAACAAAAATAAGTGATTTTGACGGACATAGACTCGGAATTAAGGTTGGATCCAGCTTTGAGCAGCCTACGATGGAAAATTTTCCTAACAGTGAGTATGATTATCTCGATACCGACAGTGATCTGTTACTTGCTTTACAATCAGGTAAGATTGACGGTTTTATAGAAGATGAGCCTGTTGTAAGGCTGATGTGTATGGAAAATTCTGAGCTTGCATATTTTGTTAACCCTATTAACAAAGAGGATTATCATCTTGGTTTTCCTAAAGATGATGCTAAATCAGAAGTAGTAAAGAAACAGTTTAATGAACTCCTGAAAAAACTATGGAATAACGGCGAAATTGACAGATTAATTTATAAATGGATAGATGGTCCTGAAGAGCAAAAAGTACTTGATGATTATAACTTATCCGGGTCAAATGGAGAACTGATCATTGCCATACAGCCTGATCATCCACCTTTTACCTACTATAAAGACAATAAACTTGTCGGATATCTGGTTGAACTTAGTTTAATATTCGGTAAAGAATATGGATACAGCATCAGGTTTGAAGGTTCAAAGATCTCTTCAATGATCGTTGGTTTGTCTACCGGTAAATATGATATTGCTGCCTCGGCTATGACAATGACTGAAGAAAGATCAAAGAGTATTGATTTTTCAGATGTAATATATCATGGCGGTATGATGTTCGTTACCAGAGCATCGAGTGTTAACGGTTCTCTGGTTAGAAGTAATGACAGTGATAACGAAAACAGCAGGGTTTCGGATTTTAACGGCAGGATAATAGGCATAAAGACAGGATCTGCAACTGAACCTGTAACTTTCGAAAAATTCCCTAACAGTGAATATAAATATTTCGACACTGGTACAGATTTGATGCTGGCTTTACAGGAAGGTAAGATCGACGGTTTTATAGATGATGAACCGGTGGCAAAACTGATGTGTAGGAGTAATAAGGAATTAGCGTATTTTACTGAACCGTTGGTAATTGATAATTATTCTTTTGCTTTTAAAAAGGATTCGGAACGTGCTAAAAATCTCATGAAGCAGTTTAATGAGATGTTAAATGAGCTATGGACTTCCGGAGAAATTGACAGGCTGATAAATAAATGGACCATAGGACCTGAAGAAGAGCGTACTATTGATGATACGGGTTTAACCGGAGAAAATGGTGAAATAAGTGTTGTGATATTAGCCGATATTCCACCTTTTGCATATTATTACAATAATAAACTTACCGGATACAGTATTGAATTATGTACTTTATTTGCCGTAAAATACGGATATAAGATAGAATATGAAGAGGCTAAAGCTGCATCTATTATAGCCGGTATTACCAGTGGGAAAAATGATATAGGTGCTTCAAACTTTTCAATAACTGAAGAACGCAAAAAGAGTCTTTCTTTCTCAGATACCATATATAAAGGCGGAATGGTACTGGTTGTAAGAAATGAAGATGTTTCAGGCTCAAATATTACAAGCTTTGCAGATAGTAATGAAAGTAAAAGTTCAAATAACGGTAAAACAGAAAAGAATTTCTGGGATAAATTTGTAGACAGCTTTAAGCGTAATTTTACACAGGAAAACAGATGGCAGTTGATACTAAAGGGTGTCGGGATAACCTGCCTTATCACAGTTTTATCAGTTTTGTTCGGATCGGTACTTGCATTCCTTATATGCATGCTACGCAGAGTGGACAGTGTAATAGCCGGTGGAATATGTAATCTGTATGTCAAACTGTTACAGGGTACGCCTGTACTTGTCCTTTTGATGATACTGTATTATATCGTATTCGGAAAATCGGGTATTGAAGGTTTATGGGTTGCGGTAATTGCATTTTCACTTAATTTCGGAGCATATGGTTCTGAGATTATGAAATCCGGTATAGAGAGTATAGATAAAGGACAGAGAGAAGCAGCCTTAGCTCTGGGCTTTACTGAAAATAAAGCATTTTTTAAGTTTATTTTCCCTCAGGCCGCTGTGAGATTCCTGCCCGTATATAAGCAGGAGATCATTTCGCTTCTTAAGAACACTTCAATAGTGGGTTATATAGCGATAAACGATCTGACAAAAGTAAGTGATATTATCAGAAGTCGTACCTTTGAGGCATTTTTCCCTCTTCTTGCTTCTGCAGTAATATATTTTATACTTGCATGGGTAATCTCTGTCATATTGAAAAAGATATTGAAATGTGTGGATCCTAAGCAGAAAAAGAAAACTGTGAAGGGAGTGACAATGAATTGAGTTTATTAAGAATAGAGCATTTAAGAAAAGAATATTCAAATGTTACCCCTTTAAAGGATGTTACGGTAGAGATCAATAAGGGTGATGTCATATCGATCATTGGACCCTCAGGTACCGGTAAATCAACACTTTTAAGATGTCTGAACCAGCTGGAACAGCCTACATCCGGAAAGGTTTTCTTTAACGATGAAGAAATCACCGATCCCAAATGTAAAATGAACCTCGTTAGACAGAAAATGGGTATGGTATTCCAGTCATTTAATCTGTTTGATAACCTGAACATTATTGAAAATATAATGGTTGCTCCCATGAAGCTGTTAAATATGCCTAAGCAGGAAGCATATGATGAGGGAATGAAGCTGTTAAAGAGAGTCGGACTTGCTGAAAAGGCATTTAATCTGCCCTCAGAGCTTTCAGGAGGTCAGAAACAGCGTGTAGCTATCGCAAGAGCAATAGCCATGAAACCGGAGCTGATCCTGTTTGATGAGCCTACATCAGCACTTGACCCTACGATGGTAGGTGAAGTACTTTCGGTTATCAGAAAGCTTGCAAACGAAGGCATGACTATGATGATAGTTACTCATGAGATGAAGTTTGCACGTGATGTTTCAAATCGTATATTCTATATGGATGAAGGCGGTATATGCGAGGACGGTACACCCGATCAGATATTTAATCATCCGAAGAAAGAAAAAACCAGAGTCTTTATCAAGAGGTTAAAACAGTTATTCCTGGAAGTTAAAGATGAAAACTACGATTTTATTGGATTTACATCAGAAATCGAACAGTTTGGAAGAAACAATATGCTGCCTGACAAGCTTATGAGAAATGTACAGCTTGCTTTTGAAGAGATCGTGACTCAGAATCTCGTACCTTACGGAGAGGTATATAATGATCTTTATCCGATTGATGTGATGATAGAGTATTCGGATGCCGATGAAAGCTTAAAGATGGAAATAAACTATTCCTGTACAAGGTATAATCCGTTTAATGAGGGGGACGAGTTGTCTGCAACTCTGATCAGGAAACTGACAAATGATGTGAAGTATTCTTATAAAGATGGAATGAACAACATAAAGATCATATTCAAATAGATAGGAGGTTTAATGTATGAGGATTACGAAAAAAATCAGACGACAGGACATGATAGCATGTGTGCTTTGTGGGGATGCACCATGCAATAAAGTATGTCCCAATTTGAAACCCGGAGATGCTTTAAGGAGTATCTGGTTTGATAACGAGGATATTGCTGCATTAAGGCTGCCGGAAGAAAACCCTTGTATTAAATGTCATGCTCCGTGTGAAGTGGGCTGTGTTAAAAACGGTCAGGTACCGATAAAGGAGCTTATGTCTACTCTGATTGAGGATGTTCGTACCGATTGCGAAATAGATATACCTAAGGATGAAGAAAGACTTAAATGCGATATCTGCGGTATACCTATTGAGAATCCGTTCCTGCTTTCATCTTCAGTAGTTGCATCAACTTACGATATGTGCGCAAGAGCATTTGAAGCCGGCTGGGCAGGTATATGCTTTAAGACTGTTTGTTCACTTGACATACACGAGGCATCGCCCAGATTTTCAGCTATCATAGGAGATAACGGAAGTATTGCCGGTTTTAAGAATATTGAACAGCTTTCAGATCATACCGTAGCCGAGAATATGGCGATATTCAGAAAGTTAAAGAAAAACTATCCTACAAAGTTTATCCTTGCATCCATCATGGGCAAGGATGAGGCTGAATGGGAAGAGCTGTCACGATTGTGTGAAAAGAACGGCGCTGATGCTATAGAGCTTAATTTCTCTTGCCCCAATATGCAGGAGGATGGACTTGGCAGTGATATAGGACAGGTACCGGAGCTTGTAGAAAGATTTACAAGAGCTGCCAAGAGAGGTACAAAGATACCTGTTATAGCTAAGCTTACTCCCAATGTCGCTACCATGAGTCCTGCCGCTGAAGCAGCAATGCGTGGCGGTGCGGACGGTATAGCTGCTATCAATACGATAAAGAGTGTTATAGGTGTTGATCCTTTGACATTCGTTTCAGCGCCTGCTGTAAGAGGAAAATCTGCGATAGGCGGATACAGCGGTAATGCCGTTAAGCCCATAGCACTCAGATTTATTGCAGAGCTTGGCCAGAATAAAAACTTAAATGGATTGCATATCACAGGTATGGGCGGTATTGAGACCTGGAGAGATGCTCTGGAGTTTATACTTATGGGATCGGGGTCCATACAGATAACAACAGCTGTTATGCAGTACGGTTACAGGATCATTGATGACTTAAAGGCTGGACTCAATTATTATCTGAACCAGATGGGCATTAGCAGTGTTAAGGATATCATCGGTGCAGGACTTGATTATATCAGTGATACTACAGACGTTTTAGACCGTAACACTGTATTGTTCCCTAAGTTCAATAAGTCTAAGTGTATCGGATGCGGCAGATGTGAGATATCCTGTAATGACGGAGGACATCAGGCTATCAAGATGATAAACCGTAAGCCTAAGCTTGACGGCAGCAAATGTGTCGGATGCCATCTGTGCATTCTGGTTTGTCCGGAAAATGCGATTTCACCGAGAAAGAAAAGAATTAAAAAGTAATTGATCTTTAACGGAGGGTTTTAATGATGATTTCTAAAACCAAATTAAAATTTGAAATAAGGTTTTTGGCTATACTGTTAAATATTTCTTTCTTGTTATGCTTGATACCGGATTTTTCAGTGAAAGCTGATGAACCGGCTGAAGTTATAGCGGTAAATGATACGATAACTAAAACAAAGTCAGCAAAAAAGGTTAATCTTAAGGGAAGTATCTCAAAGGCTTATTTAAAGAATGGAATTACTGTTAATAAGCTGAGTGTTCTTGTTAAAAATGCTGAGGTTTATGCAGGAGCAAATGTCCTGATTAAGAACCTGTACTGTAATAAAAAGAATTCTTCCGTTATTCTTGAAGCATTAGCCGGTACTGATATCACCGTAAATCTTAAAAAGAAGACTACTCTTACCGTTAAGGGCAGTTCAAATGCCAAGGTTACAGTTAATGTACTTTGCAAAGACTGCAGGATCATAAGTGAGATACCTGTAAATGTAGTTTCAAATTATCCCGTGGATTTTGTATCACCTATGAATGAAAGTCTTGCCGGAAACGAGAAAATATATAACTTAAGCTGGTGGATTGAAAATTATGCAGATGACAGTGTAATACTTACTGATGAGGAGATAGCTTCATTTAATAAAGCAAATTTCAATAATGGATGCGGACTTGTGGACTTAACTGCTTTTGAAAATGATCTGACAACTGAAAAGATCATTGATATGATAAATGATTATTCATTCCCTTCGAAGGAATATGTTAATGGCAGAAAGATCACAGAGGAAGAAAAAGCGGAAATACTCTTAAATCGTAATTTACCTGAGGTAAGGGATGATAGTGCATCTACTGAAAATATTAAGGATGATCTTGATTTAAATATCAGATACGCTATAACAACTCAAAATGCAAGCATCAGGGCATTCCCTACAGATATATTCCTGACAAACACTGTAGGAAAATATGATTATATGCAGGAAACCGGTGTAAATTACTATGAGCCGCTGATAGTCCTTTGGGATTCTAAAGACGGTGAATGGAGTTTTGTACAGACATATGATTATAACGGATGGATGAGAAAAGACTCATTCGGTCTGTGCAGTAAGGAAAAGTTTGACAGTTTGGTTACAGATATAAAGAACGGTGACTATCAGGTATTTAATAAGACCGGTAGATTTTTCCTTGATATCAATACAACAGGTACTATGTTTGCACTTGAAGAATATGTTGAGCCCGAAGATGCTAACGCTGACAATATTGCTGATATCGAAAACCTTCTTGTAACCTTCAGAATGGGCACTCAGATACCCTATAAAGACGGAAAGTTTACCTGGGTATTCAGAAATGAAAAAGGCGAAGCTGAGTTTATGAGCCTCGAAAGAATCTATACAAGTATGGTAAATGACAGTTTTATAGCTGATTATATTTTACCTGTACAGAAATTCACAAAGAATAATCTTCTTTACAGGGCAAATGAAGCACTTGGCACTCCATATTCATGGGGAGACAGTGATGAAAACGGTATGGACTGTTCTTCAACACTTCAGGGATTGTTTAAATGCTTCGGTATTATCATCCCCAGAAATTCATCTCAGCAGATAAAACTCAGTGCGAATATAGTAAATCTTTCAGAAATGAGCTTGACGGAAAAGCTTGATACCATTACAGATCTGCCCATGGGTAGTATACTGTATATGCCCGGACATGTTATGATGTACCTCGGTGAGTATAACGGTATACCTTATATAATCCATAATACCACAGATTCAGCAAGAGATGACAACGGTGTTACATATTTTAATTCATGTGTACTAACATCCATCGGTATCGGAAAGAGCGGATTAACATTATTTGACAAGATAACTTATGCGGTAACTTTTTAAAATCTAGTGAGGTTTTTTATGAATGATTATAAACGTCTTTTGATAATCGATGACTCTGAAGTCGACAGAAGCATACTAAAGAAAATACTCGAGATTGACTTTCACATTTTAGAAGCTGAAAACGGTTTTAAGGGTATGGAGACTCTACTAGAAAACAGGCGTAGGATAGACGGTATACTGCTTGACCTGCATATGCCTGTGCTTGATGGCTTCCACGTGTTGGAGCTTATGAAGGAAAATAAAATAACAGATATACCTGTTATAATCATTACAGCAGAAAGTACAGAACAGAATCTGTTAAAAACACTTCCATATAACATTAAGGATTTTATTTGTAAACCGTTCGATGTGGATCTGATTCGTGGCAGAATGAGGACTATGTTTCATTTCACATGGTGAAATATATAATATTTGAAATTGTATTAAAAGAAAGGAAGTAAAGGTTCTTATGTTTAAGCGTGGAATATCTTTACGCAGAGTTAACATCTTAATGTTGGCAGTTTCTGTCTTGCTTTCGATAGGACTGATCGTGGCAATGAACATGACAACCAACATTAATGAGGAGACACATGAGTACACTCAAAAGTTTATAGAGTGGAGAAGCAGTTCATATGATCTTCAGAGAGCATCAGATTATCTTACAGAGATGATGCAGGATTTCACCGTAACAGGTGATAGGGAGTATCTGGATAATTACTTTACAGAGGCAAAAGTAACAAAGAGGCGTGAAAATGCATTAAAAGTATTGGGACAGGATCATGCAAGATCTGCTGCCTACAGGGATCTGAGTGCCGCTATGGATGAGTCTTTAAGCCTTATGGAGCGTGAGTATTACGCAGCAAGGCTGACGGTCTTGGCATATGGATATGATGTGTCCGAATATCCCGAAGAAATACAGAATGTAAAGCTTATGTCTCCGGATACCGATATGTCCAGTGAACAGATGAAAGAGATGGCGATGCTTATGATGCATGGTGACGAGTATCGTAAGAGAAAAGAGGTTATCTCTTCACATATGGAGAACTGTCTTAATCTGCTTGATGAAGAAATGAAGGAAGAGCAGGCAAAATATGCTGAAAAACTACGTAAGCAGGTAGTATTTGAGCATATTCTTACTATATTGATAATAGTAATGCTGCTGGGTATTGTAATTCTTACATACAGACTGGTTATCCTGCCGCTTAAAAACTCCGTTGATCTTATCCGCGAAGAAGAGGACTTACCTATTAAAGGTGCATATGAAATACGTTTCCTTGCAAAAACATATAACCTTATACATCATACCAATATGCAGAGTAAGGAAAAACTCTCATATGAGGCTACTCATGATAAGCTGACAGGTCTATATAACAGAAGAGGATATGATTTCCTAATGGAAAACCTCGACTTAGAGACATCTGCTTTATTACTTTTTGATATAGACAGGTTCAAGGCAATCAATGATACTTACGGTCATGATGTGGGAGACAGGATACTGACCAGAGTCGGTAATGCCATTTATGAAAACTTCAGGTCACAGGATTATGTTTGCCGTATAGGCGGCGATGAGATGGCAGTTATTATGGTACACAGTGACTCATCACTTGCTTCTCTGCTTGATACAAAGATAAAGAAAATCAATAAAATGCTTAGTATTAAACAGGATGATGATCCTACTGTAAAGGTCAGTTGCGGAGTAGCATTCGGAGAAAACGGTATTGATCTGGAGACATTGTTCAAACGTGCCGATACCTGTCTTTATGAAGTTAAGAACGGAGCTATGAAGGAAGTTGCTTTCTATAAATCAGCAAAAGAAAAGAAAAAAGAACAAATAAAGGAAGGGAATGAATGATATGAAAAAGATTAATGCTTTATTACTTGTTTTAGTGATGATCATCACTATGTCAGGCTTTGAGAATGTAAATATCAAGGCTGACGAAGAGGTTGTTTTGCCTGAATATTCAGTAACCGGAAAAGTTACAAAAACACAAATTTCAAAACCTAAGATTTCAGTTAAGGTAGATGGTGATTCTGCAACATTGACAATCAAGAAGAATGCAGATGCCGAAGGCTATCTTGTATATGTTAAGACAAAAGGCTATGACAGATATCAGCTGATAGGACAGCTTGATGAAGACGGTAGTAAAAAGAGAACATATAAAGTTGAAGGTTTGGCTGCCGGCACCTATTATATCAGAGTTAAGGCATATAACGGTGTAGTTGTTTCTGCATACAGTAAGACAAAGAAGGCTGTAATCGAGGCTGCATCTAAAAACGATGTACATGCAGAGCTCCTTTCAGATTGGGAGGATGATGCTCCTGCAAAGCAGGCTATAGTAGCATATATGCAGGCTATCACAACAGAAGGCGGTAAGGATTATATCCCCGTAGACAGACGTATTGCTGTATTCGATCTTGACGGTACCCTTTACTGTGAGACAGATCCTAACTATTTTGACCACCTTCTTTTGGCATATCATGTGCTTGTAGATGAAAACTACAAGGATAAGGCTTCTGATTTTGAGAAAGAAGTGGCAAATGATGTTTTGTATATGAATGAAACAGGTAAAGAGCCTGAAAATATGTCAGTAAGACATGGTACAGCTGTTGCTTCTTCATTTAAGGGCTTAACTCCCGATGAGTTTTATGATTATATAGCTGAGTTTAAGAAGACCCCTATGAACAGTTATGATGGCATGACTCTCGGAGAGGCATTCTATGAGCCCATGATCCAGATCGTTGAGTTCTTAAAGGCTAATGACTTTACCGTATATGTAGTAAGCGGCACAGACAGATTTATTGTTAGAGGCCTGGTTAAGGATTCAAAGCTTAAGCTGCCTAACAGACAGATCATCGGATCTGATGTAACTCTTGTTGCTACCCACCAGGAAGATGTTGACGGTCTTAACTATGTATATGGTGACAATGATACGGTTGTTTTCGGTGGAGAGTTTATCGTAAAGAACCTTAAGATGAACAAGGTAACCGTTATAGCTCAGGAAATCGGAGTACAGCCCGTGCTTTCATTCGGTAACAGTACCGGTGACTCCAGTATGGCAGAGTATGTTACTACCAATAATGAATATCCGAGCCTCGCATTTATGCTTTGCTGTGACGATACAGAGCGTGAGAACGGTAATGTCGAGAAGGCTAACAAGATGTTCGCATTATGTGAGCAGTTTGACTGGATACCCGTATCCATGAAGAATGACTGGAAGACCATCTACGGTGAGGGCGTATCTCACAAGTAAGAAAACAGTCAGAAATTTCAGATTAAATCAATAAAATACAAAATTTTACAAACATTTTATAATTTTATCTATTGAAATTTATAAATGATGTATGATATACTATTGTCAGAGGCTATATAAATTCATTATATGGCTTGTAAACTAAGAAAATTACACATGGAGGATAAAAAAATGTTAAAGATTGATCGTTTAGGTGTTGGTTCAAAGCTTACAGTTGCTCTTGAGGGCAGACTTGATACAGTTACAGCTCCTCAGCTTGAGAAAGAGATTAAGGAAGCTATCGACGGTGTTACAGATCTTACCATCGACGCTGCTAAGTTAGAGTACATCTCTTCAGCAGGACTCAGAGTTCTTCTTTCAACCCAGAAGATCATGAGCAAGCAGGGCAGCATGGTAGTTAAGAACGTATCAGAGGAAGTTAATGAGATCTTTGAAGTTACTGGCTTCTCAGATATCCTTACTATTCAGTAATCTTCGGAGGTTTATATGCAGACAGATAAAATCTTGGTTTCTGCTAACGGTACCGGCTGGGATCAGGCTTTAGAAGAGGCGGGAAAGTTTGCTTCTTATGTAGGACTTGATAAAAAAGCAGCCATGAGAGTAAGGCTTATGACTGAAGAAGCTCTTGGACTGATAGAGGCTATCGCAGGTGACTTTAATGCTGAATACAGAATAGAGAGTGATAAGGACTGTGCTGTACGCCTTTATCTTAAAGCAAAGACTGATATGGACTTTGCTAAGCGCAAGGAACTTATAGCTGCTTCATCAGATAAAAAGAATGCTGCTGCCCGTGGTATCATGGGCAAGATCCGTCAGGTCATCGAAAACGCTATGTACAGCGTTGATGAAGTTGGTACACTTAGTGCTGAGTATGGCGGTATGCCTCTGATGTATGGTTCCATGGGTATGTATGAGACAGATCCTGTTTCAGCTATGGGTACAGCAAACTATATGTGGTCACTCGATACCTATAAGGGTTCTGTAGAAAGCTCCATCGATAAGGATGAGGCAGCAAAGGAAGCCTGGGATGAATTGGAGAAATCGATCATTGCCAGTATAGCCGATGATGTAAAAGTCGGTGTCAGCGGAAATACAGTTGAGCTTGTAATAGAGAAGAAAAAGTTTTAAGGATTATTTTGTTTATCCGGCACATTGCCTTGTGCCGGATTTTTATTAATAAAGGGGTAATACATGCATAAACTCGGGAAATTTATAATAGGTGGTATTCAAAACAAAATATTCAATCTGGTTTTGGTCAATATTGTTTTCATCGTTATAGCATATACTGTTGTTTTGATCCATTCATCCAATGATCTGACCAAGCTTGTTTCCGAAGCTAACGAAAAACAGGAAGAATCAATGCGCAGCATGACCGATCAGACTATGGATGCAGTGGTTAATAATACAATGCAGCAGACCACAGTTATGGAGGCATATATAGCTGACGATGTTTTTTCAGAGCTTAAAACTCAGGTTGAGATGCTTGGAGAATATGCGACCAAGCTCCTGAATGATAAAGAGATCGCCGATGAAACTGCATTTGCCTTAAGAAAAATAAAAACTCCCGATAAATCAAATGACGGAAAACTTATTACTCAATTATTTTGGGCAGATAATAAAGAATTAACTTCAAATGCTGTTGCAGAAAAATATAACCGACTGGCTGCTATTTCTGATATGATGTGTTCACTGGTATCCAGCTCGGATGTCAGCGGGTGTTTCCTTTCTGTACCTGAAGGATTCAGCTTTATAGCAGATACCAGATCCGCCTCAAAATACAATGATGATGGTACTCCCATAGTATTTAACGGTACTGAAAGAGCCTGGTATAAAGGTGCTGTTGAAGCCGGCGGGATATTCTTTTCAGAGATCGAATATGATAAGTTTACTCTGAAAAAAGAAATGCTTTGTACCATTCCTATATATGTTAACGGCAAAGTTGAGGCTGTCATAGGATGTGAGATATTCCTGGATGCCTTTGAAACAGGTATTGAATCTGTATCTAAGGATGGCGGCATGACATTTATAGTAAATAACAAAGGTCATGTAGTATTTTCGCCTGACAAATATGGTAAATTTAAGGCATATGCTTCAGATGATGCAAAAGACTTAAGAGAGGATGAGGATAAAGAACTCGCTGGTTTTATTACCGATGCACTTAACGGTAATACTGATGTAAAAAATGTCACTGTCGAGGGGAAACAGTATTATATGTGCGGCTCCAATATGGGCACAGTGGGCTGGGCACTTGTTTCAATGTTTGATAAAGAAATTACCGAACAGCCTGCTAATATGCTGGTTGAAGGTAATAATAAAATATTAAATGAATCCAGAGTCGAGTATGAAAATAACATCGGTCATACTAAGAAATTATTGATCATCATATTGATCGTACTATTTTTGATCGGTATTACAAATTCTTTATTCCTTGCCAAAAAGATTGTTAAGCCTTTAAATGCGATGGCAGAAAGGGTTACTTCACTCGGCGGTGATGATCTGGCATTCAAAATGGAAGATACTTATCGTACCGGAGATGAAATAGAGGTATTGGCCGAGAACTTCGAGGCATTATCTCTAAAGACACTGAATTATATAGATCAGGTAAAGAAAGTTACTGCAGAAAAAGAGAGGATCGGTGCAGAGCTCAATGTTGCTACACAGATACAGGCAGATATGCTGCCTCGTATATTCCCACCTTTCCCTGACAGAAAAGAGTTTGACCTATTTGCATCTATGAATCCGGCTAAAGAGGTCGGCGGTGACTTTTATGATTACTTCCTTATTGATGATGACCATATAGCACTGGTTATGGCCGATGTATCAGGTAAGGGCGTACCTGCAGCACTGTTTATGGTTATTGCAAAGACTCTTATTAAGAACAGGGCTCAGATGGGAGGAACTCCTTCACAGATACTTGCAGATGTAAACGATCAGTTATGTGAAGGCAATGAAGCAGAGCTCTTTGTAACCTGCTGGTTTGCTGTCATCGAGATATCTACCGGTAAGGGCTGGGCTGCAAATGCAGGCCACGAGCATCCGGCATTAAAGCATAAAGATGGTCAGTTTGAGTTAATAACTTACAAACATTCACCGGCTCTTGCAGTTATGCCCGGTATACCTTTCAGACAGCATGAGTTTGAACTTAAACCGGGAGACGTATTCTTTGTATATACCGACGGTGTGGCTGAGGCTACCGATGCAAAGAATGAACTGTTCGGCCCTGAAAGGATGATAAATGTACTTAACCGTGAACCCGATGCTAATGCAAAGAAACTGGTTGAGAACATGGCCGCAGGCATTGAGGACTTTGTAGAAGATGCACCGCAATTTGATGATATCACGATGCTGTGTTTCGAGTATTTTGGAAATGTTTAAATATTCATTCTGAGAATTTAAACGACGAAGAATCTTATAGAGTTATTATAACAGAAGTTTAAGGAGACAAAATTCATGAAGGAATTAAAACTAACAGCCACAGTTGAGAGCCTCGATGAAGTGCTTGCTTTTATAGATGCTGAACTGGAATCGGTGGATTGTCCCATGAAGGTACAGATGCAGCTGGATGTAGCAGTGGAGGAGTTGTATGTAAATATCGCACATTATGCTTATGCTCCCGGTACAGGTGAGGCTACAGTAAGTATCGATATTACACAGGATCCTCTTAATGTAACTATTACATTTAAGGACAGTGGCATTCCTTTTGATCCGACAGCCAAGGCGGATCCCGACGTTACTTTATCTGCCCAGGAGAGACAGATAGGCGGTCTCGGTATATATATGGCAAAAAAGGGTACAGATGAGATGAAATATGAGTATAAGGATGGTCAGAATATCCTTAGTATCAGTAAAAAACTATAAAGCGTGACTATATGAAAAGAAAAAATATAGTAATTATACTTTGTTTGGTTTCACTTATATTATGCTCTTGCAGTTATAATGTTGAAGAAATATGCAAAGAAGAAGGTAAAAGGACTGATTACAGGGTCTCTATGATCTCGGATATGGGTGATATAACCGATCAGGGCTTCAATCAGTCTACTTATCAAGCCTGCAAGGCTTTTTGTGATGATAATAATATCATGTTTACATATAAAAAGCCTTCAGGGGATAATACCGCTTCTCGTGTTATAGCTGTTGAAAGTGCTATTGATGAAGGGTATAACGTTATCGTTATGCCCGGATTTTCTTTTACGGGTACATTGATCGAAGTATCTGAGAAATATCCTGATATTAAATTTATAGTTCTTGATGTTTCTGATGGCGATCTTTTGTCAGCAGGTGTTCCAAGAAAAGGTGAAGCCTATGATTATAATCCTTCTAACTGGAATGTAATGGATTATTATCACTATGAAAATGTATATGACGCACTTTTTAAAGAGGAGATCAGCGGCTATCTTGCAGGTTATACAGCGGTGATGCTTGGATACAACGATCTGGGATTTCTGGGAGGCATGGCTGTGCCCGGAGTTTTAAGGTTCGGATACGGTTATGTTCAGGGAATAAATGAAGCGGCAAAAGAAAAAGGCATTACTGTTAATATGAAATATGCATATGCAAATACTTTTAACGGTGATGCTGAAATATCAGCAGCGATGGAGACCTGGTATGCTAATGGTACAGAAGTGGTCTTTTCCTGCGGCGGTGGAATATTTGTTTCCGTAAGTGAGGCAGCTTCAAAACATGGCGGTAAGGTAATAGGAGTTGATACCGACCAGAAAAATCTTATTGACGGTATGTATGGTGAAGGCATTACCATAACATCAGCTTTAAAAGGCCTGTATCCTGCGACTTATGATGCACTAGACGACATAATTAATAACGGTAAATGGGATGATTACAGAGGAAAAATATTATCCTTGGGCTTGATAAGCGGTACCGATCCTGATGCTAATTATCTGTCGCTTCCGATAAATTCTACGATGTGGAATGATGATTTCACTGAACAGGATTACAGAGAATTGGTTAATAATATATATTTAGGGAATATAGTTATATCTGATGATATAAGTCATGAACCGGTTACAAGCAATGTTAATGTTGAATGGCTCGGAAGTATAAAGTGAGGTAAACACATGGATACTCAATATGCTATAGAGATGGTAAACATTACAAAAAGATTTAATGGGTTTACTGCTAATGATAATATAACACTGACCCTTAAAAAGGGAGAAATCCATGCACTTTTGGGCGAAAACGGTGCAGGAAAATCGACTCTTATGAGTATACTTTTCGGACTCTATCAGCCGGATGAAGGTTATATTAAAAAAGATGGTCAAAAAGTCACCATAAATGATCCTAATGTTGCAAATGCCTTAGGTATAGGTATGGTTCACCAGCATTTTAAACTCGTTGAATGCTTTACGGTATTGGAGAATATCATTTTAGGTGTAGAACCCACAGATAAAGGTTTTATTAAAAGAAAAGAAGCAAGGGAAAAAGTAATTAAACTGTCTGAAAAATACGGTCTTAACATAGATCCGGATGCAAAAACAGAAGATATTACAGTGGGTATGCAGCAACGTACGGAAATACTTAAGATGCTTTTTAGGGATAATGATATACTTATATTTGATGAACCTACCGCTGTACTTACACCGCAGGAGATTAAAGAACTTTTACAGATTATGAAGAATCTGGCAAAAGAGGGAAAGAGTATTCTGTTTATATCTCATAAATTACAGGAGATAATGGAAGTTGCTGACAGATGTACCATCATAAGGAAAGGCAAATACATAGGAACAGTAGATATTGCAAAAACCAATGCACAGGAGCTTTCTTCTATGATGGTGGGAAGAAATGTCAATTTTCATGTAGAGAAAAAAGAAGCTAACCCCGGTAATGTAGTACTGGAGATTAAAAATCTCAGTGTATCTTCTAAAACTCACGGGAAAAATGCTGTTAACAACGTTTCTTTTAAGGTAAGAGCCGGTGAAATAGTCTGTATAGCAGGTATTGACGGAAACGGTCAGACTCAGCTTATACAAGGTATCACAGGATTAGAACCGATATCTGCAGGTCATATATTGCTTAACGGTAATGATATAACAAAGTATTCTATCAGAAAAAGAAATATATCGGGTTTAAGCCATATACCTGAGGACAGGCATAAGCACGGACTTGTTCTGGAATATTCGTTAGAGGATAATATAGTACTCCAGAGATACTTTGAACCGGATTTTACAAATAAAGTTGGCTTTTTAAAGCGGAATAACATAAGTGAATATGCTGAAAAACTGTCAGAGCAATATGATGTAAGATCAGGAAATGGAACAAAGACCATAGTCAGGAGTATGTCGGGAGGAAATCAGCAAAAGGCGATCATAGCCCGTGAGGTGGACAGAAAGCATGATCTTATTATAGCAGTACAGCCGACCAGAGGTCTTGATGTAGGCGCCATAGAAGGCATACACAAGCAGCTGGTAGCTGAAAGGGATGCTGGAAAAGCTGTATTACTTGTATCTCTGGAGCTGGATGAAGTTATGGATCTGCCTGACAGGATACTTGTAATGCATGACGGAGAAATAGTGGGAGAGTTTGACCCTAAGAAGACCACTCAGGAGGAACTTGGTCTTTATATGGCCGGGGCTAAGAAAAATAAGCCCATAAACGAGGAGGCTGCCGTATGAAGGACAAAAAATTCTTTGAAAGAGAAGGCGTTCAATCCGTAATAGCTTCAATCATATGTATCCTGATAGGATTACTGTTAGGATTTATTGCATTACTTATAATTAATCCTAAAGGTGCACCTCAGGCTATGTTCCGTATTATAGGTAACTTCTTTAAGTGGAACAGAGGTGATCTGAAATTGGAAAATTTCGGTATCACACTGGTAAAAACAGCTCCTTTGCTTATGTGTTCTTTATCCATCCTTTTCTGTTATAAGGTTGGACTTTTTAACATAGGTGTTGCAGGTCAGTATGTAGTTGGGGCATGTGCAGCGCTGGTTGGTGTATTCGGATTTAATCTGAACTGGATTGGATGTGTATTACTTGCCTGTGTAGCAGGTATGATATACGGTATTATCCCGGGATTACTTAAGACATTCTGTAATGTAAACGAAGTTATATCCGGCATCATGCTAAACTGGATTTCTCTGTATTCCGCTAATATGATACTCGGAAAATATGTTGCTACGGGAGCAAAGGATACACCTGAGTTACACAGTACAGTTGAATATCAAAAAGCATTGCTGCCCAATATCGGACTGAACAATTTATTTAACGGTAATAAGTATGTCGGATTGGGCTTGGTTATTGCCATAGTTTTTGCTGTAGCCATATGGATAATAATGTCGAAGACCAAGCTTGGGTTTGAGTTAAAAGCTACAGGTTATAATAAGAATGCTGCAAAATATGCCGGTATGGCAGAGAAGAGGAATATTATCCTTACTTTAGGATTAGGCGGCCTGATTGCAGGACTTGGTGCGTCACTGCTGTTTTTAACAGACTTTACGCAATGGGATATAAATCAGACATCGGTACCGGCTATGGGATTTAACGGTATTGCCGCAGCGTTTTTAGGAGGACTTCATCCTATAGGTGCCATTTTTTCATCATATTTCATTCAGCATATCACGGATGGCGGGTCCTATGTCGATCTTTCAATGTATACTTCTCAAATATCGGATATGATATCTTCGATAATTATTTATCTGTGCAGCTTTACCGGACTTATCAGATATCTTTTAAAGCGCAGAAAGGGAGGTGTGTGAGTATGAATATGTTTGAAATATTGATGCAATATACCCTGCTTTTTGCAGCAGTACTTTCTTTGGTAGCTTTGGGTGGATGTTTTTCCGAGCATTCCGGAGTTGTAAATCTCGGACTTGAAGGTATAATGGTTATCGGTGCTTTAGGCGGAGCTTTAACCTTTAAATATCTTGGAACTAATACATCGTTATTTGTTATAGTTATCATGGTATTGCTTGTAAGTATATTGTCAGGAGTACTGTTTTCCTGTCTGCTGGGTATTGCGGCCATAAAGCTGAAGGCGGATCAGACGCTGGTTGGTATAGCCATGAATATGCTGGGTACCGCAGCTGCCACGGTTATTGTTAAATCGATTAACCTGGCAGAAGATCCGACTAATCCTTCATCTGAGATAACTTATATTTCAGGTAAAAAAGCGTTTACATTTATTGACGGGTATGAATTTAACTGGTTTATGATAATAGCTGTTATTGCTTTGATTGCAGGGTATATAGTTTTATATAAGACAAGGTTCGGTTTAAGGCTTATGGCTTGCGGTGAGCATCCTCAGGCTGCTGACTCCGTAGGTATCAATGTATATAAGATGAGATGGGCCGGAGTACTTATATCCGGTGCTTTGGGTGGTATAGGCGGTATATGTTATATAACTGCCGGGGTAAGTTCATGGAAATTTGAGGTTGGCGTTGCAGGTTTCGGCTTCCTGGCTTTGGCTGTTATGATATTCGGACAGTGGAAGCCCCAGAGGATAGCGATCGCAGCTTTACTCTTCGGGTTTTTTAAGGCATTGTCAAATGTATACAGCGGATTTGATTTCTTGAAGAACTTAAATATGCCGAGTCAGGTATACAATATGATGCCGTATATCATATGTCTGATAATACTCGCCTTTACATCAAGACATTCCAGGGCACCTAAGGCGGAAGGCATACCTTATGATAAGGGGATGAGATAGTACTAAAAAACCCGGTCGAATGACCGGGTAATTTTTTATTCTTCGCCGTTCCAGCAGTATGTACAGAGCTTATCTGTAGGAATGCCTACTGCTTCAAGCATGTCATCTAGTCTATTGAATCTGAGTGTTGTAAACTTTAACTGCTTTCTTATCTCTTCAACCATCTGAGCATACTTCTCAGAGTCTGGATCGGTATACTGCTTAAGTACTTCTGCTGAAGGATTTTCTGTACCTTCGAGTTTTGCGATAACCCTGCGGGTGATCAGATCCATCTCAGATTTGGATCTGGAGAAGTTGAGGTATTTACAGCCATATACAAGTGGAGGACATGCAGGACGGATATGTACCTCTTCAGCTCCGTTGTTATATAAGAATTCAGTAGTTTCTCTAAGCTGTGTACCACGTACTATGGAGTCATCTATAAGTAAGAGCTTCTTGCCCTTGATGAGGTCATGTACAGGAAGAAGCTTCATCTTTGCTATCAGGTCACGTTTGCTCTGGATAGTGGGCATAAATGAACGGGGCCAGGTAGGAGTGTACTTGATGAAGGGCCTTGAGAAAGGTATGCCTGAAGCATTTGAATAACCAACCGCATGGGCAGTACCTGAGTCAGGTACGCCAGCTACTATGTCGGGCTTTACATCATCACGTTTTGCAAGTGCGGCACCACAGTTGTAACGCATTTTTTCCACGCTGATTCCTTCGTATGAGCTTGAAGGATATCCGTAGTATACCCAGAGGAAGGTACAGATCTTCATCTTGTCTCCTGCAGGCATCAGTATCTTGATACCCTCAGGTGTTACTACATCGATTTCCCCGGGACCTAACTGCTTTAAGTCATTATATCCGAGGTTTCTGTATGAGAAATCCTCAAATGCGAGGCAGTAAGCATCATCTTTTCTACCTATAACGATAGGTGTTCTGCCAAGCTTGTCTCTGCCGGCATAAATACCTTTATCGGTAAGGAGCAGGAGAGAAAGTGAACCTTCTACAGAGTCAAGTGCATATTTGATACCTTCTATAAGGTTTTCTTTCTGATTTATAAGAGCTGCGACAAGCTCGGTAGCATTGATATCTCCGCCGCTCATCTCTAAGAAGTGTGAAGTACCGTTTTCAAAGACCTTCTTTACCAGGTCAGCAGTGTTTCTGATACAGCTGACGGTAGTGATAGCATAAGTACCGTGATGAGAACGTACTATAAGGGGCTGGGGCTCATAGTCAGATACACAGCCTATGCCCATATAACCGGACATCTCATGGAAGTCCTTATCAAATTTGGTCCTGAAAGGTGAGTTTTCTATGTTATGGATAGAGCGGTTGAAGCCTCCGTCGCCATATACAGCAAGTCCTCCACGCCTTGTTCCCAGGTGTGAATGGTAGTCTGTGCCGAAAAACAAGTCAAACATACAATCTTCTTTTTTTGTTGATACAACTCCGAAAAATCCGCCCATACCCAAAACTCCTTATTATAAATATGATTGACATCAGTTACATCACAAACATATATTTTAGCAACTTTACTTATATATATCAAGTTTTTTTTGCACTTTGAAAGTAGAAAAATTTGGGGTTTTGGGCAAGTTTTTTAAACAATATGTTACAATTGCTGCAATTGGATACATGATGATATGTGACAAGTGAAAGGGTAGATCAAAAGTTACAAAAATGACACAAATATTACGAATTTATGACACACGGGGAGAGTATCCTCAAAATGTACAAAAAAGAAACGCGTAACATAAAGAAGAGCGCAGGCCGATCCTAAAAGTTGTCGGAAGCGCTCTTTTTTTGTGGGCTGGGTTGGTATCCTATACAATAGGAGCTATGCCACATTGTATAAAACCATGATCGTTTCGCAAGGATATGTATATGCTCACATCCTATATATCTACTTCGGACACTTGCAATCGTATGCCCAATTGATATTGGGCATACTTAGGCGGCGTTCAAAAATCGCTTTGGTAAAGCGATTTTTGCCTCGTAGATATATGTCTGTGAGCAATACATATCCGGTTGCTCAACTAAAGGTTTTTATCCAATATGGCATAGCTCCTATTGTATTTGATTCGGTAAAATACTTTAAGGAAGAGTATTTTTTTTAATTAGTTATTGACAAATGAAATTAATTGATGTATAACTGTACTAACATAAATAATACAGTACAAACAAAAAAAGAGAAAGGAGTGATTTATTCAATGGACGGGAAAAAGTTTTCGCTTGATTTTAAGACTATTAAGCGGGATGTTTTTAGACATTGGCCTATATGGGTGTCGGCTAGTGTGGTTTATCTCTTGAGTGTTTGTTTTACCCATATTATTGAAAGATCCTCTGTTAGGAGTGTTAGTGTTAGGGAAGCCATAGGTTATGATGTAGGTGTTTCATTGGTTCTGACTACAGATTTCCTTGCTTTTATCATGGGGCTGGTTGCTGCGATTGCTGCGTTTGGGTTCCTGACTTCTAAGAAAAAGGATTTTTTCTTTGAGACTCTTCCTTTTAATAAGTTGAGTTTGTTTTTTAACAGGTTCATATTTGGTTTTATATTATGTATGATTCCCTGTTTCTTTATTACTGTTGTTGAAGTTTTGCAGGTTTTGATACAGGGTAGAGGTGCTCATCTATATATAGTTTTTGAGTGGTTGTTTACTGCTGTTTGTATTTATCTGTTCTGGTATGCATTTGCGGTAATATTCCTGGTTATGTGTGGCAGGATAGTGATGGCAGGGTTCTGTTACTTTGGTTTTACTTTCGCTGGTCTTGTCATTTCACTGATACTTGAGATTACTAATATGTTATACTTTGTTGGTGTTAATTCCGGTACCGGATTAGGGTATTCTGTTTTTGGTATTCTTTCACCACTTGATTATACATTTAGTATTGGGTTAGATTCTGTAGGCAATTTATCAGATTATGCTTTTCCTGAATGGCATATGATCAGTTCTGATACTATTGGCAAACTGATGATCATTCTTTGTGTTGGTATTGCTTTAGCCTGTGCTTCTTTAATGCTTTTCAAGAAGAGAAGATCAGAAAAAACAGGAGATACATTTGTTTTCTCCTGGATGAAGACGGTTTTCTGTTATGCTCTGACTTTTGTTACATCAGTTGTTCTGGCTTTAATCCTTATCGTTATGATCATTTATACAGACGACGTTATGGCTCACAGGGTTTCAGACAGAATAGGAACGCTGATCATTCTTTGCATTGTTGGATTCATATTGTTTATTGGATCCATAATGATCGTAGAGAAGAAATTCAAAGTGTTTAATTCGAAAAATATGCTTAAAACATTGATATTTACTGTTGTACTTGGTCTGGTTGGCATTGGTTATATGCATGACGTATTTAATATTGAAGGTTATGTTCCAAAGGCAAGTAAAGTAAATAAAGTTAATATTAATAACAATGATAAATTATTCCCCGGTAAGAAAAATTACCTGGAGATCACTGATGGTGAAGTAAAAGATAAGATTATTGAGCTGCATGAACTTATTTTAGACGATATGGATGATCTGTTAGAAGGTTATAACGGAGGAATAAGTTCTAATAACGGTTATGGTTCAAGTAATGGCTTTATATCAACCAGCCTTGTTGACCTTAGAGAAACTAAAAACCATGATCATTATAATGTAAATATTTCGTATGACTTTAAAAACGGTGATAAATTGTCAAGAACTTATCTGATTTATGTAAATAGTGCAATTGATATAAAGATTCAAGCTTTCCTGGATAAGAACAGAGAATTATTTAACAATAAGCTTGAAGATAAAAATAAAACTGAAGAAATATCGTTAGATTACTGAAAGGGGGAGCTTAGATTGATTAACATAAATTACAGAGATCCGAGACCTGTGTATGAGCAGGTTGTGGACGGCTATAAAAAACTGATTATTGCCGGACTGATTAAAAAAGATGAAAAGATGCCATCGGTCAGGGAACTTGCATCACAGTATGCAATAAATCCAAATACTATTCAACGTGCATACAGAGATTTAGAGAGTCAGGGATACATTTATTCTGTACCGGGAAAGGGGTCGTTTGTTGTGGATGTAAAAGAGGTTTCAGATAAGCATTTAGCAGAGATTTACGAGAGACTTGACATGATTCTTTCGGATTTTGATGTGGCAGGAGAATCAAGGAAGAATATTGCAGATTATGTTTTACATGAGGGAAATATTGAGAAGGCATAAGATGAATCTTAGAAGTAATTGATAGTATATGAGGATACGAAAGGAGAGAATCTCGTGATTAAAGTAGAGAATGTTATAAAGACCTTTGATGGTTTTAAAGCTTTAGATGGACTTAATTTACATGTGGAAAAGGGCTCTGTATATGGTCTCGTAGGACCTAACGGTGCAGGAAAATCTACAATTATCAGGCATTTGACCGGTATATACAGACAGGACTCAGGTAAGGTGACTATAGATGGTCAGGAAGTATTCGATAATGCTGATATAAAGAAGAGAATAGCCTATATACCCGATGACCTGTATTTCTTCCTTAACTCTGACATGGATGATATGGCTAAGTTTTACCAGGGCATATATAAAGACTACAATATGGACAGATACAACAAGCTCCTGTCAGTTATAACAACTATTGACAGAAAGAAGACCATCCGTAAGATGTCAAAGGGTATGCAGAAGCAGGCTGCTTTTGTACTTGCTATGTGCCAGATGAGCGATGTCATGATACTTGATGAGCCTGTGGATGGTTTGGATCCTGTTATGCGTCGTCAGATATGGAGCCTGCTCATGCAGGATGTGACCGAGCGTCAGGTAACTGTTCTTGTTTCATCACATAACTTAAGAGAACTTGAGGATGTTTGTGATACTGTAGGTATCATGAACAAGGGCAAGATGCTGCTTGAAAAATCACTGTTTTCTATGCAGGAGGGTATCACTAAGCTCCAGGTTGCATTTAAGGATAATAACAGTCCTGAGATTACAGAGGAATCTATAGATGGTGTTAAACTGCTCAGCAATACCAAGAATGGCAGTGTATTTACCTTGATAGTTAAGTGCTCCGAGGAAGAGATTAAAGCTAAAATGTCTAAGTATGAGCCTTTGTTGCTTGATACTGTACCGCTGACACTCGAAGAAATATTCATCCACGAGCTTGGAGGTGAACAATATGGAATCAAAGAAATTATCCTTTAATTGGAAGATGATTAAACGAGATATATTGCGCTCCTGGCCGATATGGGTAATTACTTCATGCTTTTATCTGCTTTTAGTTACCGGACTGTTTAGTTTAATGTCCTATATGGATGCTGACAAAGACAGGATTGCCGGTAATCTGGTACGAAATTTTATGCTCCCTGTATCCGGATATATATCACCTATACTTGGCCTGATTGTTGGTATATATGTGTTTAGTTATCTAAGCAGTAAGAAAAAGCATCATTTCTATGATTTTCTGCCCATGAGCAGAATGAGTATGTTTGCCACCCGGTTTATGTTGGGCTTTATCATTATGATGATACCAAGCTTAGTCATATATCTGGTTGAACTGTTACAGGCTGCTATTCAGACAGGTTATTTCCTGATCGCAGATCTGTCAGCCTGG
>JAEEVK010000052.1 GCA_016287095.1 Lachnospiraceae bacterium | reverse complement strand
CAAACTCTTGGGTTTGATTTTCAAGAACTAACATTCTCAGTTTCGCTTCCCCGATGTGGTAGTATTCTGCAGCTTCGGTTATAGTCAGCACATATCGATGCCATGGTGGAGTTTTATAGTCACTATTATTCTCCCCTTGGTTCCTTTTTTGATCCCTCAGGGAAATATCTCTTATACTTTCAGAAACATTTAATTTTGTATATTTCATAATGCTTTACCTCCTTTTTCATCAGATTTTTTTACTATACTGTACAATTTATTACCTTTTTCCCCTTTTGTTTCCTTTAGTTCCAAATCATTATCATTACAGATTTCCCGTAACTTGTCGTTACTTAAGGAAGTATTCTTTACTGTAATCTCAGGGAAACAGTACTTTCTATATGTTTTTACTATTTCCTTTTTTAGTTCAATGATTCTTTCTTTATCATAATCCACAACCATAAGTAATCTCTCAACTAATTTTGCCTTATAGTCAGCCAAAAAATCTGAATCCAAAATTGTAAGATCGGCTTCATCTCTTTTGATCCAGTTCATTTGCTCGTAAATTACTTTCAGGGGATTCTCTACAGCACATGCATACAATCTGCTAATCATCAAGTAATAATCACTTACCTTACGTCTTGCAGCTTCGTTCTTTTCAAAGAAACAGTTTCCATATGAAAATGTAAATGCTTCTTTATCATCAACTGTATAAATATCAACAGTTCCGTTAGTAACTATCAGAGATTTTCTAAGCAATTCTGCTTCATCAGCTGGGGTATTTTCCCAAATAATTGAAAAGTATCCATAGGGGTTTTTCTGAATCTGCTTAGGGTTTATCTCCTCAATATATGTTTTCATTTTTTCGGATCTCTCCATTTTATACTTAAAATCTTTGGCTTTCCGAATCAGGAAATAGAGAGTACAATCATCTGAAGATTCAGCTCGTATACGCCCTATCATTTGCATAAAACTAACTTTGGACTCTGTGATAATCGCGACATTCTTTACTTCTGGATCATGGATGGAGACGCCATTATCTAGTACCGAGCTAAGGAAGCAGAATGCAAAAGGCTCAAAGAAATGCGTGACAGTTATAATCAATTCCTTTATGGTCCAGATTCTAGCAAACTGGTTCTTCAAAGGCATAAGGACAAGGATATATCTTTGTAATCCGATATATCAGCAAACCTTTTTAACAGTGAGCATACTTCACGAAGTTCAAAAAACCAAGAACATATATTTCAATAATCATAAAGAAACGAAAAAAAGGGAGCAAGTCAAAACTGCTCCCATCCCTATAATTATCTGGGTATCCAAACTTGTTGAGGGTCTAACTTCGTGAGGGTCTAGTTTGAGGGACAAAGGTCAGCCCCTCAAGACTGACCCTCAACAAGTTTGGCAAACCCTCAAAAAGATTGGTTATCCGTAAAAAAATAGGAGCTGTGAAGAATGGGACAATTTTTAGTCCCATTTTTTCACAGCCCCTTTTTTATATCTTAATATAAAGAAAAATATATCGGTCCACTTTGAAGTGCTCCTAAATCATTATACATTTTTGTAAATACCAATGAGCCGTATATAGTTGCCTTTATAATGCCTAAAACATTAGCATGCCCCGTAGCATCAGGTACACTATACACTATTCCTCCGCTATCATAAAAAAAAGTACCTGCCCCTGCCCAAACCAAATCATTAAATGTTTCTCCATTAACATCCGTACCTGAATATGAACTATATATCACTTCCCCATGAGTAGTTCCTGTAGATGTTCCTCTTTTATATACGACAGTTCCCATAGTAGCAGAATACGACGGATTCAATATAGTAACATCCATGAAAACAGTATCGTACAGTGTAGTATTATTATTTGTTTCAATAAAAGCAACATCCGAGGTACTAGTCTTTTTTTGCCAATAAGAATAACATGTACCAATCGGTATATTATATGTTGCTCCAATATCTATATATACATCTGAGGTTCCTGAAAAGCTGTGAGCACATGTTAAAAATCCATCAACATAAGAGCCATCCGGAAGATTTTTCCTAGCTCTGCATGCAACACTAAACTCACAGTCGCCCGTATTATAGGTCGTAGCACCTCCGCCCGGATATAAACCTACACAGTCTTGCATTACACAATCCAACACTTCTACATAATACCATTCAGAATCCAATATGGCAACAATACGATCATAATCTTCAAGGTTCTTAACGTATACATCTATTATATTTTTATAATCATTAATTCCGGCGCCGGTAATGCTAAGACCCTCCTCTATAATTCGTTTATGTAAGTTGCCTTTTGTAATGTCTGAAATAGCATTAACGAGTTCTGAATAACTGTGTCTTGCAGGATGACTATAAAAATTCTCACTATTAACTATGTTCGTGAACTCTGTATACCATTCGCAATCTTTATAATCTTCCTTATAGTAATCTTCACTAATCTGTAATACTAAATTACCATCAGTATTAATATATGCTCCAGCGTAGTACAACGGATACGCATTTGCGCGCATTCCATTAACCGTATATTCTGAGTCATCTACCGATATCCCATTCTTCTCAACTAAAGATTTAATGAATTTGTCTGTGATTGCGCTTGCTTCATTTTGGTTTTCTAAATAACTATAAGGCAGGTCTTCACACTTGTCATTCAGTTTCAAATTTAAACCATCTTCTGCATTGGCTTCATTGTTGTTAAAGATTATAATAAGACATATCATAATCATTAACAGTGATAATAATATGCATATTTTTTTCTTCATCAAATACCTCTCTTTTATCATTTTTATATTTATACTATGGTGTGCACTCCATTTGTATACAACTAATATTCACTAAAAATCTTACCTACTCTTTACTTATTTAAAGAATCACTATGAAATCTCATAAGTTAAAATTCATAAACTATATTTTAATTTACTAATTTCCCTGCTCCATAACACCCAGTTCCTAATCCCTGTGGTTCTAGATTAATAACCAAAGGCATATTATTGTCAGGAAGATGATAATTAGTCAATATAGAATACCATGTCCCACTAAACGAACCTGTACCCGGGCTAAGTAAAACAGAAACTATAGTAGTATTAAAAAATAATTGCTTTTCCTCTAATTCAACATAAAGATTATTAGTAGAATAAGAAGAATTTACACCAGAGAAATCAATATATCCAGAGCAATACATTGGATTTTCAGTTTGTTCTCCGTGACTCTGTGTGTATATATATTGTGTTGCCGTTTGAGCAAATGTAGTAATAGTTGTACTGACAGCCACCAAAACCACTGTTACTAATAATAAGCGTTTCACAAATGCTAACATATTAAACACTCCTTTCAATTAGTATTATTAAAACCTAATATCCCACAATATTTCCATAGACAGTAAATGAATCATTGCCGTTTGACCCTGTGGCGGATACTGACATCCGCACCCTATATACACCATGAGATACAGCAATAGAGTCCGTAGTATCGATATCCGTTACTATCTCTGTTGGACTATATCTCGTGACAGGCTATATCAGCATAAGATATGTTACATATAAAAATATTAGTTAGTAACCAACAGTATTCCCATCCACATTAAACTCTTCACATCCACCTGTTACTGATGTTGCACTCACCGTCATCCATGCCCTATAGGTTCCGTGACCGACACCGGTCGTATCAGTATTATCCTGACTTCTTCCTCCATTATGCGTCCATGAAGCGTAGGAGTGCCACGATCCATTTTCATATTTTTCAATGTATACTGATATACCGGTATAAATCGTCCCATACTCTCCGTTTACAATCGATCTAACTGATGCACATCCCGAAGTTATTGATAGTGTACAACTCGCATAATTTACAAACATATAAGGATCATCCTGCTCAATAATTACAGGCTCATCTAATTCATCCGCATTGATTTTCAGTGGTTCTCCAACTATTCCACAAAAAGTTATAACAACTGCCATCATTAAAAAAATTTTTCTCTTTATCATATTCTACCTCCGCATCTTAATTCGATTTTAATAATCGCCATTTAACATTCTAATCAATGAATCTTTATTCATATTGTCTGCAATAATATCATACAGATAAACGCCGTCTGTAACTATGAGATAATTACTTTTATCAGTTTCTATAAATTCTCCGACATAATTTCCAAATTCCACATTTTCATGTTTGCCATTAATAGAATTATAGTTTGGATTCACGCTCGACAAAGTTTGATGATATACAATTCTATATCCCCTTTCCGCAGATTCATATACTATCGAATTTATCATAACATCTTTTGTCTCTGATAAAACACTATAGCCTTCAGGTATCCAGGTTGGATCATAATATTCAAGAATCTCAATATTATTCTTTTTCTCTTCAACTGTATCCATTACTGAAACATCATTATACTGAATTTCGATTTTCGAGTGGTCATCCAGATCTTCAACTTGTATGCTCTTTATATAGTTCCGTACCGCTGCATATACAGTAACACCTAATAGGACTGTCGACAGGCAGATTATAACTATCATACATGCTACCTTGCTGATATGCAGAGAACCTATCTTTAATATATTTTTACGTTTTCTTTCAGTTTCTTCTGCTAATGCAAAAAATTTATCTTTAAATCCTTTATCTTCAACCTCCTTTATCATCTTATCAATTTCTTTTTGCTCCTCTTCAGAGAGAGTGGGCACATCATAAAATAATCCTTCGAGATTGCTAATTTCTACTTCACTATCCTCATAACTGTTGTCGTTCAACTTGCGCCCCCCCCCGACAGTTTTCTGTCAATTCCTTCATTTGTGTTCATGTTTTCTCTCGTATTCCCTCCTTTTCAAAATATAATCTTCTTAAATCTTCTACACTTCTATATATACGTTTTTTTGCTGTATCTTCGTTAATGTTATGCTTTTCCGCTATTTCCTTGATAGTAAGTTTGTCAAAGTAGAAATCATATATGTAAACCGATTTTTTATTATCAAGTTGTTTTAATAACTTATGCAGTTTCTCTTTTTCTAGTCTTTTTATGACTTCATCTTCCACATTATCTACTATCAGGCTTTTTTCAGAATATCTTATTCTTCCTTCAGCATTATTCTCATCATCAGGAAACGGGACCTCATTCCGTGCGATCAACTGGTGCTTCTTTAAATATTTCAAAGCAGTATTGTGCGCAGTAACTGATACATAACTCTTTATTTTAGAATCATCAAATTTATGCACATTTTTTGCAACAGAATAAAACGTTGTTTGAAACGCTTCCTCCGCCAGATTCTGATCACCAAGAATACCATATACTATCCACATAACCAACCGATGGTATTTCTCATATATCTCATTCAGTTTTTCTTTATTATCATCTGATATTTCCATGTTTTAACATTCCGTATTTTTGATTATTTATCACTCTACTATATAATACCCTCCACAAGTCAAAAAGGGACAAAAAAGTTGCACAAAATTATCGATTGATTTTTGTGCAACTTTTTCAATCTATTATAGTTAATAACTTCTAACTCCATTAACTAATGGTAAAGAAAAAAGTAGTCACTAACTAATAACTCTAGTTTTCACATCTACATATATGCCAAGGCTATGACTTAGTGTATAAAGAATACCATCCTTTATAACCATATCGACTGTACCATCATCAAATTGTATATTTTTCTTAGATTCTACATAATTAAATCCCTGAGAGTATACTATATTTCCATCACTATCAACACAGTAGCTGATTGCTCTCTCATCCCAATAATTAAAGATATAATAGCCATTAGATTCCTGCATAAATTTCAAGATGCTATATGCCAGTACTTTATCTGCCTTTATATCAAACAGATATTCCTCCTTCCAATCTGTTCCGATACGATATATTTTCCACGTACCAACCGATTGAGGCTCATTGACCTCTAAGGTATTTTCTAAAACATCTGCCAGAGAGCTTTCATATGCTGTATACAAATACTTTTCGTCAGTTCCAACGATTATATTAAAAACCTGATCCGCATCACTTAACCTATCAAATGATTCTGTTTTAGAATTATAAATGTAAGTATGTCGGCTGCGGCTACCATAATCACTGTATTGAACGAAAAGTTTTCCGTCCAGCTTATAAAAAAAGAACGAGCCATTACATCCTGCAGGATTCAGCAGTGTTTTTTTAGATTTTGTTTCAAGGTTTTGCACACATAATTTGTGGTCAGTCTTATCCTCTTTATCATTTTTTTCCTTAAACCCTTTACTATAAAATAACATATCATCAAAAGCACAAACCGTGCTGCATACTTCATTAGGGCAAGGATGGTTTAATTTGTTTTTGGATAAGCATTCCAGACTACTACCATCAGTCTTTACCCTGTAAAAGTATTTTTTACCCCAAAAGTAAATATATTCTTCATCTATATCAGTTATGCGGCTAACACCTCTTGAAACAAGTTCTTTCTTCTTTTCACCGGCTTTCACACGCAAGAGAGACTTGGTATTTACTTTTTTGAAGTAGATATACCCATCATTCTCAAATATTCCTGATTCGGTATCCACATTTTTAAGATAAATTTGTGCCTTTTTAGTCATTTCAGGGGTAATCCTGTAAATCATATTGTCCTTTGTAAAATAAACAACTCCGTTATACTCTATGCCATTCATGGCTATAGCACACATAGTCTCGTCATCATATCCTTTAACATCAATGCTCTTTTCTGATGCTAAGATATAATAATAGTTGGGTAGAATTACTGTTGATATGCTTACTAATATACATATAAGTACTGAAAAATATATTCTTCTGGTCATAGTATATCTCCTTTACGAAAGATTACTCTTTGCTACCTTAGCTATCACCTGTCTATACTTATTATAAGCGTAGACTGTTCCTGAAGCGTTTACTACATTGATATTCAAATTATTTTACCGTCAGCAAGTCGTATAACCCTTTTCGCCTGATTTGCGATTTTTTCATCATGTGTTACAATAATCACGTTTTTTCCTTCATTGTTGACCCCTTTCAGAAGATCTATAATCTCCTGGCCAGTTTTGCTGTCAAGTGCACCTGTCGGTTCATCTGCAAGAATCAAATCCGCCCCCGTCACCAGTGCTCTTGCGATAGCACACCTCTGCTGCTGTCCTCCGGATATTTTTGTTGGGAAAGATTTTATATAGTCTCCTAACCCGACACGAATAAGGATTTCGTCCGAAAGGGCATTTCGTTTCTTTTTGGGGATATTATTTGCCCTTAAAGGAATCTCAACATTTTCCCTTAAAGTATAGTCTTTTAAAAGTGCAAAATTTTGAAAGACAAATCCGATATGTTCACGCCGGAAAAGGTCAGCTTTTAAATTAGAAAATCCGGATACCATCTGTCCATCAAATATATACTCACCTTCTGTAGCACGATCCATGCATCCAAGTATATTTAAAAGAGTGGTTTTACCTGATCCGGAAGCCCCCATAACTGCAACAAAATCACCCTTTTGAATCTCAATGTTTATTCCTTTCAATGCGAAAAGATTATTATCTCCATTCTTATATACTTTAGTTATATTTTTCAGTTGTATCATACTCTGACCTCTCTGACTGCATGTTCTTGGTAAAATACTGTTTTCCTATCTATTTTTAGACCCATTATTTTTTCATTCTACTCTTCGACAAACATAGTCCGCAGGGTTAGCCTTAGATATCCAAAACAACGGTTTAGCCGAAAGAATTATTGCAATTCCAATGAAAATAACCACTTCTAAAAAGAATCCATTACTGATTGTTCTAATCCATGAATCCGCATTACGGAATATGGTTTCGAATAATAGTGTGAACAACATCGAGATGATTACGGCAGGAACTTCGTACATGATCATGGTTTTAAATATATCGGGCAATAGTCTTATTATTTTATAACCAAAAATTCTTTTTACCATAAACTCATATGAGTATGCCCTGCTCCAGACTACCGAAAGAAATAGCATATTAAAGACACATAATACAGAAAGTGCTCCAATTACTATCTTCATAAAGGAAGTATATGTTCTTATTTCGTCTTCATTGGCTGACCAAAAACCATTCGTTTTAATAATCTGTAAACTGTTTTCGCCATATGCTTCGGTTAATTGTTTTTCCAGCAAATCTATATCACTATCTTGATCAGAACAAACATAAGTCATCATTCCTTCAAATATATCATTATTGTACCCATACCCAAACCATTTTAACATAATCTCCGGACTTAACGTACTTTCAAAAATGAAGAAGCGTTTATCCTTTCCTTCAAGTGAAGTACGGTCAAGAATTCCAATAACTTTTACTTCTGTATCAAAAATTTTTATATACTTTTCTCCGTTTTTTATATATACGCTATCCAACCACCTATCCCCTATTGCACAGAGCGGGACATCTGAAGAACCAACAATTCCTATTCTGTTCCCTCCGTCAATAGTTTCAAGCATAGCTTCATTCTGTCTGGTCACCAAGTATCCCCATCTATCCCCATATTCCGTTGAGGAGATAGGGAGTCTAATTTTTTCATAAAGATTTCCTTTTGAAAAATTCAAATC
This sequence comes from Lachnospiraceae bacterium, assembly GCA_016287095.1. Lineage (GTDB taxonomy): Bacteria > Bacillota > Clostridia > Lachnospirales > Lachnospiraceae > RUG11977. The sequence continues at coordinate 12,557 of JAEEVK010000052.1, read as the reverse complement.
CGGTTTGGGTTCATCCTTTGAGAACTGCATAAGTGTAATGTCATAATTCACAGCATATTTAAAAGCTGACTTGCCTGTCCTGATATCGCTGTACTCCCGGTATAGATAAAGACCATAATACATGATAATAAAACACACAACAAATGAGATCATGAAAAGAAATGAAAATATACTGCTGGATTTGAAAAATTTTCTATGCCGTATTCTTCGGTCTGCATTCTTAATTATATCCGGAAGGCTTTTCCCGCAAATAAAAAGATACGATAATATAGAAATTACAAGTGCCGTTATTACAGCCAATCCTATTGCACACAAAGGTCCGTATATATATACATCTCCAAAAATTCTAAAGTTTTCACTACCGGTAAGATTGAGCATTCGGCACAGGAACAGGTCAGATGCCACTGCGCCTATTATTGCGGATAATACCAGTTTTTTCATATTGTCTAGCAGCAGGAGCAAAAAGACTTCCTTCCTTGTCATACCATTTGAGAGCCACACTCCAATCTCATCATTTCTCATTACGCTGAAAAGAAGTTGTACTGTTAGCAGGATCATTGCAGTCACAAGAAATGAAATCGGTGAAACCAATGCAACTGCATTCAATATATCGTCATATTGGGATAACTGTACCTGCAGTTTGTTACGCATGCTCTGAACACTCACAGTAATGCCGTTTTTATCCGCAATTTCTTTTATTTTTGATATCCCGTCTTCAAATGAAGTTCCCTCCGCAAAAGAAACCGGTAGCGTTCCATAAAGCGAAATAACATCATTCTCAGAAGTCTTTCCCAAAACCATGATTATCATATTATCAAGGTTGTAGCCATAACTTGCATCAAACATAAAATTTGTGGCAGCGGCTTTAACATTTAATATTTCCTCTCCTTTATCGATAATCCCCGCTACACGGTAGGTTATATCCCTTTTAAAAGAAGGATTATATTTAGTTTCGCACGCTCCTATCGGAATATCCCTGAAATTGTACCCAAGATACAATATATAGTCACCATTTTCCAACTCCTCCTGTATGTCAAAATTCCCCTTGTACAGATCAAAGTTATAAAAATCTTTAAAATGATACGAAAAAGCCACTGTATCGTATAGATTCATCCCGGGAGGCAAATCACCTCTTAATATATTGTGCTCATTAACTCTGCTGGTCTCAAACATAGTAGTAGAATAATCCGTTCCATCATATGACAGATTGAATTCGACTCCGGCTTCAATATAATCGCCAATACCAAAAATCTCTTCAGAATCAAGCAGTTGAACTATAAAAGCACGGCCCTCTTCAGTAGCCGACACTATTTTTTCATTTGACAATGTCGATTTAAAATCTATTACAGCACAGTTATCAAGGCCTGTCGGCAACAACCTGTCTACGTCCCGATAAGCTCTGTTAAATATCCAAGGAAATGAAATAATAAAGCACAAAAGCCCAAAGCATATGAGAGTTATTAAATAACTGATCACATGCATCCTTATACTGGAATGATTTCTTTTTTTTATAAAAAATGAGTAACTGGACAATTTCATCATTTTCTCCTAAATGACAGTAAGCAGCCTAAAGAATTCGACTGCTTACTGCCAGGCAACATATAAACTTAGTACTCTACTGCACTGTAAGCTACTGTCTTATTCGAAAACCAATTTGATTCGCTCCAGCTTGTATAACCCGGTAAAAAATAACTGTTTACAAGAACACCCGTTTCATGAAATCCATCCATATCAAAGAATTCATATGTACAACCAACAATGTTATCTAGATTACCTGTTGCGTTTGCCCAGCCGCTTGCGGTTTTACCAATACAGCTAGCTGAAACCGTTATAGTGCAACCGGATGTATTAACACTATTTTGAATGTTGGATTCTCCCTGATAAGCTGCTGTCCTAACAACACCTGCCTGAACAAAAGTAGTTTGAGCTAAAATCAGTGTACAAATGAGAACTAATGCAAATGTTTTTTTCTTTATTTTTCCTTTGATCATTTTCGTTTTACTCCTTCACAAAATATAATAAGCCGACAGTTGAAATACTCTTTGTGTTTTCTACATCATCTCCTTATAAAATAATCTGATATGCATATCCATTAACCCTAGGATCATCTAATCTTTAAAAAGTTTATAAAATAAGTATCGTTTCTTCAAGACCAGAATACTCAAAAGCACACACATAGCTTCTAAGTTCAGCCAAGTTAAACCAACCAGCTTCTTCTTTATCTAGTGCCATCAAATGTATCCAACTCTTGCCATCTGTTTTGTCAAAGATATAGTATCCTTGTTCAAGATGTATTCTTTATGAAGTTGGATTCAAATCAATGGACACACCTAAATCTAAGGTAAGTTTTAGATAGGCTGACTCAAGATAATCTAATACGTAAGTAGAATCTTCTGGATAGTCACTTAAAAACTCATCTTTATCATAATAAGGAACATCATATATACCATCCAACCTTGAAATGTTTCCGTCACTATCAACAAAATATTTTACATTTAGTGAGTATATCGGGAAAATACACTATTTCCGTTTTTTATATTGAATTATTTATCCCTCTAATATATAATAACCCTCTTCAAGTCAAAAAGGGACAAAAAAGTTGCACAAAATTATCGATTAATTTTTGTGCAACTTTTCAATTTATTATAGTTAATAACTAAAACTTCCCACACCGTTAAGGTGTGCTGAACCTTGAAAATTGTATATTTTTCTTAGATTCTACATAATTAAATTCCTGAGAGTATACTATATTACCATCACTATCAATACAATAACATGTAGTCCAATCATCCCAGAACTTGAAGATATAATGGTCGTCTGACTTTTGTAAAAACTTTAACATGCTACTAGCAAAGAGCTTCATACATTTGATGAGAGCATGCTTGCTGAGTATGTTTAATGATTATTTCATTGTTGCAAAATCCTTGGGACTTGTATATAATGATGCTAAGGTCAAAAGTAAAAAAGCAGCCAAAGGAGAGCACAGTATATGAAGACATTCAATACCACAGTTGTGTGCATTCCCTCAAAGCATTATATGGTAGATATCTCTGAAAGAGTATCTGAGATAAAAAAATTAGTTGATACAGGCAAGTATTTTACAATCAATAGAGCTAGGCAGTATGGTAAAACTACCACGCTTACTGCTCTGGAGAATTACCTGTCTGATCAGTACGATGTAATCAGTATTGATTTCCAGGATGTAACCGGTGCTGATTATATAGATGAAAGCGGATTTGTTAAGGGCTTAGCGGGGGTATTATGTGATACTAGAGACAATATGAATATACCTGTACCGGATGAGTATTATGATATGCTTAAGAGCTTGGCAGACCAGGATAATGACGCAAAACTGAATGATATATTTAGGATTTTTGATAAATGGTGCAAAACTAACGCTAAGCCGGTTGTACTAATGATCGATGAGGTTGATACGGCTACTAATAATCAGGTATTTCTTGATTTCCTTGGAAAACTTAGATCCGGATACCTGAAAAAGGAGAAGAATCCTAACTATAAGACCTTCCGGTCTGTTATACTTGCCGGAGTGACGGATATAAAACATTTGAAGGCAAAGATCCGTGATGACGGAGATTCTAAAGAAAACAGTCCTTGGAATATAGCGGCTGATTTTACTATAGATATGAGCCTGTCAGCAGATGGGATAAAGGGGATGCTTGATGACTACGAGTCTGATCACCATACCGGGATGGATACCGGAAGGATTGCCGGTATCATACGTGATTATACAAGCGGGTACCCCTTCCTTGTGAGCCGTATCTGTGAAAAGATAGATGTAGATGTCAGCAAGTCTATGGGGCTTAAGGCTGCATGGACTAGTGCAGGGATTGATGAAGCCGTAAAGATGATCCTTGCGGAGGGTAATACGCTATTTGATTCCCTGACTAAGACTCTCAACAATATGCCTGAGCTTAGGTCTTCGATACGAAGTATACTGATGGAGGGTACCAAGCTTACCTGGAATCCTGACCAAAAGGATATTGCGCTGATGCAAATGTACGGATTGATCAGAAATGATCATAATACAGTGAGAGTGGCTAATCGTATATTTGAGACCAGACTGTACAACCTTTTCCTTTCTGATGAGGAGTTAAAATCTAATGTTTTCTCTCGTGAAGGTGAATTGGCCAAGAATCAGTTCGTTGAAGAAGGGAAACTCAACATGCGGTTGATTCTTGAAAGGTTTATTGATACATATACACAAGTCTGCGGACCACTTGTGGATCGGTTTAAGGAAAAGGATGGCAGGGAACTGTTCTTGCTGTACTTAAAGCCTATCATAAACGGTACAGGCAACTATTATATTGAAGCCCAGACCCGAAATCAGACAAGAACTGATGTTATAGTGGACTATCTCGGACAGCAGTATATCATAGAACTGAAAATCTGGAGAGGTGAAAGATATAACGCTGACGGTGAAAAGCAGATCAGCGAATACCTTGATTATTTTCAACTGACTACCGGCTATATGCTCAGCTTTAACTTCAACAAGAAAAAGGATCAGGGCGTAAAGCGTGTGGAGATTGGTGACAAAGTTTTGTTTGAGGGCACACTGTAACAGATGATATTGACGCAGGGATATTATTTCCCTGCGTTTGTCATATCAATAATTATACAGATTTCCTAATCAAGCAATCTCTAATGTTTAGAAGTTACCCTGCAATCTGATTTCCGGTATAGAGCTGATAGTACTTGCCCTTTTCCTCTATCAACTGGTCATGTGTACCGCGCTCAATGATACGGCCCTGTTCAAGTACCATGATACAGTCGCTGTTCTTAACTGTTGAAAGTCTGTGCGCAATAACAAATGTTGTCCTGCCCTTCATCAACTTATCCATACCCTCCTGTACCAGTTTCTCTGTTCTGGTATCGATGGAGGATGTAGCCTCATCGAGGATAAGTACGGGCGGATCTGCTATAGCTGCACGGGCTATTGCCAGCAGCTGGCGCTGACCCTGTGACAGGTTTGCACCGTCTCCTGTCAGCATTGTGTTGTAGCCGTCAGGCAATCTTCTGATAAAGCTGTCCGCATTTGCAAGCTTTGCTGCTGCCTTTACTTCATCATCGGTAGCATCGAGCTTACCATAACGGATATTCTCCATAACGGTACCTGTAAAGAGGTGTGTCTCCTGAAGTACTATGCCGAGTGAATGACGGAGATCTGCTTTCTTTATCTTATTTACATTGATACCGTCGTAACGGATCTTACCGTCCTGTATATCATAGAAACGGTTGATAAGGTTTGTGATGGTGGTCTTTCCTGCACCGGTAGAGCCTACGAATGCTATCTTCTGACCGGGTGTAGCAAAAAGCTTGATATCATGGAGAACCATCTTCTCCTCAGTATATCCAAAGTCTACATTGTCAAATACAACATCGCCCTTAAGCTCCCGGTATGTAGTGGTCCCATCTGCCTTATGGAAATGCTTCCATGCCCATACGCCTGTACGTTCATTGGTTTCTTCGATGGTGTACTCTCTTTCCTGAGTATTCGAATCGCTGCCGGGCTTGTAAACCTTCTTTGCATTAACCAGAGTAACATAACCCTCATCTGCCTCAGGCTTCTCATCCATAAGCTGGAAGATTCTGTCTCCGCCCGCGAGTGCCATGATGATGGAGTTAACCTGCATGCTTATCTGGTTGATAGGCATATTTAAATTACGGTTAAAGGTCAGGTAGCTGATAAGCGCACCGAGTTCAAGTCCTCCAATGCCGTTTATAGCCATCGCACCGCCTATGATAGCAAGCACTACGTAGCTAACGTTACCTAACTGTGCATTGATCGGCATGATGATGTTTGCAAAACGGTTTGCATTGTATGCACTGTCAAAAAGTTCATTGTTAAGCTTATCAAATTCCTCGATATTTTCATCCTCATGACAGAATACCTTAACCACCTTCTGTCCGGACATCATTTCCTCAACAAATCCGTTAAGAGCACCGACTGCCTTCTGCTGCTTTACGAAATATTTTCCGCTCTTTCCGGAGATCTTCTTTGTGGTAAACAGCATTATAGCGATCATGATCACAGATACGCACATAAGCAGCGGACTAAGCATAAACATACTTATCGACACACTGACTATAGTGATGATACTGTTTAAGAACTGAGGTATGCTCTGGGATACCATCTGTCTCATAGTATCTACATCGTTTGTGTACAGTGACATAATGTCGCCGTGTGAATGCGTATCAAAATACTTTATCGGGAGTGACTCCATATGCTCGAACATATCATCCCTGAGTTTACGTTGAAAGCCCTGGGTGATTCTTACCATGATACGAGCCTGTACGAAGCTGGCCAGTATACCGGTAACTATAAAGCATGCGGTAACAAATATCTCATGTGCCAGATCTGCGAATGTAAGAGAGCCCTCTCTGATGCCCGGGATATAGATATCCACAAGCGTACGGGTGAACAATGTTCCCTTTACAGTCATGCAGAACACGGTAATGCCGATACATACACATACGCATATCCACAGCGCAAGGTTATCGAGTACCATATATTTTATAAGCCTTTTAAGGATCTTTCCCGGATTCTTAACCGTCGGCTTCATTCCTCTGGGCATCGGCCCACGTCCCATAGGTCCCGGCATTATCGCTCACCTCCTTCATCAAAGTCACCGTTGCCGCCTGTCTGAGATTCATAAACATCACGGTAAATCTCATTGTTCTTAAGCAGCTCATCATGTGTACCAAAGCCGTTTATCTTGCCGTCTTCCATTACGATGATCCTGTCGGCATTCATAACACTTGAAATACGCTGTGCTATGATAAGCTTTGTGGTTCCGGGTATTTCCTCAGCAAAAGCTTTCCTGATCTTAGCATCGGTAGCTGTATCTACAGCACTGGTGCTGTCATCCAGGATCAGTATCTTAGGCTTCTTTACCAGGGCTCTTGCGATACAGAGTCTCTGCTTCTGTCCACCGGATACGTTAGTACCGCCCTGCTCTATATAGGTCTCATACTTATCAGGCATCTTCTCGATAAACTCATCTGCACAAGCCAGTTTACATGCTCTTATGCACTCAGCCTCGATTTCGGCCTTCTCCTGGGGTGTTTCAACGTGGGCATCCTTACCCACATTTTTTCTGACACCCCAGCGAAGGTTATCCATAATAGTTCCTGAGAAAAGGACATTTTTCTGAAGGACTACGCTTACCTCGTCACGAAGTACTTCGAGGTCGTATTCCCTGACATCCCTGCCACCTACAAGGACGCTTCCGTCATTTACATCATACAGACGGCTTACAAGGTTAACGAGAGTGGACTTTGCAGATCCCGTACCACCTATGATACCGATCGTTTCACCGGATTCTATGTTAATGTTGATATTACTTAATACGTTTTCCTTACCATCCTTATTATATCGGAAGTTTACATTCTTAAATACGATGCTGCCATCCTTAACTTCCATGACAGGATTTTCGGGATTAACGATATCGGGCTCTTCAACCAGCACTTCGTTTATACGCTTCATACTTGCAGCACTCATGGTAAGCATGATGAATATCATTGAGAGCATCATAAGGCTTATGAGTATACTCATGCAGTATGAAAGAAGCGCGGTAAGGTCTCCAAGATTGAGCTCTGTCTCAAATGAATTGATTATCATGTTGGCACCGAGCCAGCTGATAAGCAATGTACATGTGTAAACAGTAATACTCATTGCAGGACCGTTGAAGGTTGTAAGCTTTTCTGCAGCCGAGAATATCTTATAGATATTGTTGCTGGCAGTCTTAAATTTCTTTTTTTCGTGGTCCTCACGGACATATGCCTTAACTACGCGGATCGCATTTACGTTTTCCTGTACGCTGGCGTTTAACTCGTCGTACTTGGGAAATGCCTGCTCGAATGCCTTCATGGCCTTTGAGATGATAAATGCTAAAATGCAGCCAAGTATTATTACCGCTATCAGGTAAATAAGAGCAAGCTTGGGCTTGATTGTAAATGACATGATGAGTGCGATCACGAATGTCATGGGTGATCTCATACACATACGAAGTATCATCTGGTATGCGTTCTGTACATTGTTTACGTCCGTGGTAAGTCTTGTAACCAGACCTGCTGTAGAGAACTTATCGATATTCTTGAATGAGAATGTCTGGATCTTGTCAAACATACCCTTTCTTAAGTTCTTTGCAAAACCTGTGGAAGCCTTTGCTCCGAACACACCGCCCATTATACCGCCTGCAAGGCCTATTAGGGCTGCAATTACCATGAATATACCTACGAGAATGATATGGTTGATGTCACCTACTATTTCTCCGGCTTCATTTTTGGCATTAATACCATCATTTACCAACGAAGCCATAAGCAGCGGCACAACCATCTCCATGGCAACTTCGATGATCATACTCAAAGGAGTGAGGATGGATTCCTTTTTATACTCCTTAACATAAGATAATAATCGCTTTATCAAAGTTATTTCCTCCGATATAATAATTTATGATTAATTTTCAAAACCACTCTGTTTCATATTTGCCGTCAGAGTATCAAATACATTTCTGATGGTCTGTCTCTCTTCATCAGAAATACCGCTTTCAAGTTTCTGATTTATATCAGCAATACTGCTCATGGTCGCATCATGGATGTCCTGACCTTTCTTAGTCACGAGGATGCGCTTTAGTCTTGTATCCTTTTCATCGGACTGCCTGGTAATATATCCCATTTGTTCAAACTGTTTCATAACATTTGCTACCGTCGAACGTGGCATACTGAATCTGGTTTCTATATCCTTCTGGTAGATAACACTGTCCTGCTGATGACACAAAAACCCTAAAATCCATCCATGAGTGACTATGATCTCGTCAAATCCCGCTTTTGTAAGCTCAGTACCGATAAAGCTGCTTATTGTATTACTCATACGCTTCATTTCCCAGCCTAAAGCCTCTTTGTGTTCCATCCTTTAAATCGTCCTCCTTCCTCTGTGACTTGATATTCTCATACTATCCATTATTTTTTTCTCTGATTTCAGACAATTCCATTTTGAACTGTTTATTTTCGGATTGTTTTATTTGGGACCGTTCCATTTGGAACTGTTCTATTTGGAATTATATACCCTGAAAACGGATTTGTCAATACCCTATTTAAAAAAAGCAGAAACCCGAAGTCTCTGCGATTTTTAATATATTATTTTTTTATATGCCAATCATTTGACTATGCTTTATCCGACCTTTACTTCCACCTTATCAAAACGTCCGTTTTCAGATACTACATATATAAAGCATCTGCCTTTGCCTACAGCAGTAATCTTACCGTTCTTGGAAACCTTTGCCACATTCTTATCAGTAGAAGCATATCTTAACGCCTTTATCTTACCGGTGGCGATATCTGCTTCCTTTTCTTCGTTAAGAGTTCTCACAACCGAAAGCTTTATGACCTCTCCCTTCTTTGCAGAAAGAGTTTCATCACCTTTTATCCTGACTTGGTTCGTATCAGTCTTAAGTGAATTTGCTGCTCCTGCCACATAACACTTAAGGCTCCTGTCCAAAATTACTTCATTACCGTCTGCATCTGTAGCATAGGCTTCTACATAATATTTATAGGTCTTTTCACCGTTTACTTTATGCTCAAACCTGAAAACTGTACCCTCAGTTGTCCCAAGTTTCTTGTAGTTTTTACCTAAAGCTGCTCCATATACTTTGTAAGTATCGGCTCCTGTTACAGCATCCCACATAAGTGTATTTTTTCCTTCGGATGCTAATGCAAGGACAGCAAAAGGATACGGGTCAACAGAAAAGTTTACGGTAGTCATATTTCCAAACCCATCCGCCACAGTCAGGGTATACGGATCATTCGATCCGCCTACTGCAAATGTACGTATACTTGGTTCATATTGCTTATCTCCATAGGTAAGTCTCATCCCAACAGGTGCTACATCCTTAATGTTTACGATCTGTGACTCACTGTATGCTCCGCCTTCTTCTATACCCTCTATCACAGGTGCCTCTGTATCATTGTAAATCTCAATGAGGTTATCCAGAAAAGCATCAAGTTTTTTAGTTGTCCACTTATTGGTAAGTCCTGACTTTGAAATGGCAGTATCGTAATCCTCGGTGTTGTTTTTTACGAGTTCAATATAATCATCAACCGCCTTGTCGAAGTCCTCCTTCGATACCTCATAAAGTTCAAGAGCACTCATAGCCGATGTCACATAGCTTATATAATATCCGGGGCACTCATAAATATGAGGAATGATAAACCAGCTTGCAGTCGAAGCCGGGAAATATTTATCCTGTATCGCATCAAGTGCTTCTACCAGTTCAGCAGCATCTTTGTAATCACCCTTGTATGCTGTAAGCTCTGTTTCTGCTATCATAGCGCCCTGATATAATGCCTCCATCATCATACCGATGTGCTTCATTTCGGCACTTTCTCCGGCCTCCTTAAATATCTGAGGATAGAAATTTACGAAAAGCATTTCCATTCCCTGTGAGTATGTCTCCTCAAGGTCAAGGTTATTTGACATATTATTCTGTAAATCTCTCCAGTAATAAGAATCATAATGTCCGAATTCATGAACAAGCGTATGAAGCTCCGAAAGCTTATCCGATGAAGCTGTCATACAGATAAATGGCATTTTAAAGTTTCTGAGGACGCTCGTAAAAGAAGACGCCGATTCACCTGCAGAAATAATCATACAGCTCTCGGAATCGATCATGTACTGATATGCCTCTTCAAATTCAGGAGCCAACTCGCCGATATATTTGCCCAGATTCTTTAATGTTCCGTCACATAGACCTTCCTTGACCATTTTCTCAAGGAAGTTGCTTTTATATGCATCAAATCTGTAGCGATAATTAAATAGCTTTTCCCTTATCTCTGTACAGGTATTTAACGCATCGTCCGGAGTATATTTTCTGTTATAACCCTCTTTATAGATATAGTCCATATAGTTGTCGTAGCCATACAGCTTAGCCTGCTTATTATCATTCTGGATCATCTTAAAATAGATTTCCGACGCTTCAGCCTTAATCTTTCTAAGTAAAGTAGGATAAAGCAAGCCTACCGCAAAGTCTGACAGTTCTCCGCCGCTGTATGCATCAAGAAGTTCATATACATCATATGTTTTTCCCATATATTCAACCGTCGGATTTACATCATAAAACTCCGTAACCAGCTGCTGATGGATTGCGGTGCATTCCACTTCTTCGGGAGTAGGCGTCTTGGTATTCAGTATACTCTTAATGCCTTCATCATCATACCAATTATAAAGTACACTCTTGCATGGAGAATAGTATACAGCCCTCAAAGCTTCCACATACTGATTGAATACATCCTGAAAGTCCTTGTTATTGGTTAGTTTTTCTTCCTTCCAGTAGGGGTCGTCACCATTTCTCAGGTACATATACTCACTGTAATTTACCATATCATAATATATAGGTATGATATCCTCCAGTTCCCCGATAAGCTTTTCAACCTCCTGCTTATGAGAATCAGCATTACAAAGTTCTTTTATATCTTTGATCTTATCCTTAAGCTCATCACCATCTATGTGCTCATACTTAAAAACAGTAAACTTTTCCTTAGAATGCTCATACTCACCCAAGCGGTCAGACTTTGCTGATACCGGTACCGAGATGATCGAAACCGATAATACAAATGCAATAATAAAACTTAAAACCTTCTTCATTCCTAAACCCTTTCAAAATATACCTTTAAAGCTGCTTTAAACTTCGGTCCCTAAGGCTCATTAAAATATCAGAGACAGGGGAACCGGCCCCTGTCTCCTATATCAATTTCAAAATTCTCTATTATGTGACAGTTGATCAAACCATTATCACTTGATCACTGATTTAACCTTAGTTGCAACATTCTCAGCGGTAAATCCGAATTTCTCAAATAAGAGGTTCTGAGGTGCTGAAGCACCAAAGCCTTCCATACAAAGTGTAGCACCGTCAAGTCCTACATACTTGCCCCAGCCGAAGTCTGAAAGAGCCTCAACTGCAACTCTTGCACGGACGCTCTTGGGAAGTACGCTCTCCTTGTACTCTGCGCTCTGCTCCTCAAACAGGTCAACACAAGGCATTGAAACTACTCTTACATCGATGCCTTCAGCCTTAAGGAGCTCCTTAGCCTTTACAGAAATGCTAACCTCTGAACCGGTAGCGATGATGATAGCATCGGGAGTAGCCTTATCTGAATCCTGGATAACATATCCGCCCTTAAGAGCATCCTTAGATGAACCAGCGATCTGAGGAAGATTCTGACGGGTAAGAACAAGTCCGGTAGGAGTTGTCTTAGATGTAACTGCACTGTACCAAGCTGCCAGAGTCTCAGTTGCATCGCAAGGTCTGAACATATGGAAATTGGGAAGTGCTCTCCACATAGCTGCCTGCTCGATAGGCTCATGAGTAGGTCCGTCCTCACCAACACCGATACTGTCATGAGTAAAGATGAAGGCTGTCGGGATCTTCATAAGTGAAGCAAGTCTTGCCATGGGCTTTGTATAATCACTGAATACGAAGAAGGTTGCGCCGTATCCGCGGAGACCGTACAGTGTGATACCGTTGGCAATAGCTACCATTGAC